>JBDTQR010000315.1:0-4069 GCA_039932095.1 bacterium
CGGTGTGGTGGCCTCCGGCGCGCTCTATCTGTGGACCGGATGGGCCTGGCTTGACCCGGCGATGGCGGCACTGGTGGCGGTGAATATCCTGTGGGGAGGCTGGAAGGTCACCCAGGAGTCGATGAGCGGGTTGTTGGATGAAAGCCTGTCGGATGCCGTGCTGACCCAGGTGCGTCAGGTGATCGCGCTGGAATCGGTGGGGGCGGTCGAGGCGCATGATTTGCGGACCCGCGCGGCCGGGGCCGCCACTTTCATCGAGTTTCATCTGGTGGTTCCGGGGGCAATCTCGGTATCAGAGGCGCACGCGATGTGTGACAGGGTCGAGGCGGCTTTGAAGGCCTTGGTGCCGGGCTGTGTGGTGACCATCCATGTCGAGCCGGAAGAGAAGGCAAAACACGCCGGGATCATTGTCTTGTAGGTTTTTTCACGCGTGGACACTTGTTAAAATAGATATAATACAAAGGCTTACGCCTTTTCGTTAGGGAAGTGGAAAGGTTTGGCCACGGCAGCCGTGGCCAAACGCAAACCTGTCAGTGAAAGCCACCCGGTCAGGCCAGCGTGGCTTTGACCGTATCAGCCATCGGAGTTGTGGGACGCCCGATCAGGCGCGACAAGGTCTTGCTGTCGTCGAACAACGCCCCATGGGTTGCCTGCACATCGCTATCCGCGAGGATCCTGGCGAGGACCTCGGGCAGGCCAAAGCCTTGCAGGATACCGGCGTAAACGTCTTCCGGCAGGCTGTTGTAGGGAATGGTCTTGCCGGTGACTTTGGAGACTTCGCTGGCCATCTCGGCCATGGTATAGGCCCGATCTCCGGCGAGTTCGTAGACCTTGCCATCATGTCCATCAGTCGAGGCCACAACGGCAATTGCCGCAGCATAATCGGCACGAGGGGCGGTAGAGAGCAGGCCAGCACCGGCCGAGCCGATCAGCGCGCCATGTTCGACCGACGCGGCGAGCGAGCCGGTGTAATTCTCGGTATACCAGCCATTGCGCAGAATGGTGGTGGTCAGGCCAGACTGTTCCAGCGCGGTCTCGGTCGCCTTGTGATCGTCAGCCAGCTTCATCGGCGAGGCGTGACCCTTCAGGATCGACGTATAGATCACCCGGCCGACGCCCGCCGTCTTGGCCGCCGCGATGACCCGCTTGTGGTCGCCCACCCGGTCTTCCAGGCTGCTGGACGAAATCAGCACCAGGGTGTCCACGCCTTTCAGCGCGTCCGGGTCGGCATTGCCATAGTCGAAGGCCCGGACGGCAACGCCCAGATCGGCGGCTTTGGCCGGATCGCGGGCAAGGGCGATGATGTCGGTCGCGGGGACGCGGGCTTGCAAGGCGGCGACGGCGAGGCGGCCGAGATGGCCGGTCGATCCGGTGATGGCGATGGTCATGGTTCATACTCCTTTTGAACTGTGACACCGAGATACGCCTTTACTTACGAATAGGAAGTACCTACATTTCCGTTAGTATACCCTACCACCGCACAGAGGCCCGGCCATGGACGCACAGACCCTGCTCAACCGCATTCAATCGGCCAATGTCATGGTTGCCGACTGCCCGTCGCGCCAGATCCTGCAACATGTCTCCAGCCGCTGGGGGGCTTTGGTGATGATCGCGCTTGCCACTGGCACCCATCGCTTTTCGGCGTTGCGCCGGATGATTGGCGGGGTCAGCGAGCGGATGCTGGCGCAGACCCTGCAGCAGCTGGAGGGCGACGGTCTGGTGCTGCGGGTCGCCCATGACGTGGTGCCGCCGCATGTCGAGTATTCGTTGACCCCGTTGGGCCAGCAGGCTGCCATACATGTCGTGGCGCTGTCCGGCTGGATCGAGGCGAACCTTTCCGGCCTGTTGCCGTCGGCAGCCAACGCCGCCTAAGGTTGGTAATCATAGACCCCGGTCATGGTCAACTTGTCCGGCGCATCGCCCATATCATGGACCGAATATTCGGCCACAAGATGCAACCGGGTCCTGGGCAGGGCCGCACGCCCCGGATCGCCGATCAGCACCGGTATCCCCCGCGCCCGCCAGTCGTCCAGTACCGGCAGCACTGTGGCCGCTACGTCGGCGCTGTAAAACACGTCACCGCACAGCAACAGATCCACCGGGGCGGCACCAAACCCCACCGCCACAGCGTTAGCCGCCGCGTTCAGGCCAATCGCCGCCCGCGCCCACGGGTCGGGCTCATCCGCCCAGACTTCGGCCGCCCCCGCCTTGGCCGCCGCAATTCCGACAATCCCTGATCCTGCGCCGAAATCCAGTACCCGCTGACCGCGCGCCATGCCGGTTTCGGTCACATGACGCGCCAAAGCTGCACCGCCCGCCCAGACATAGGCCCAATACGGTGGCACGTCGCCCAGTCGTGACAGCCGGCTGCGGGCATGGGCCTGGTACAGCGCCACGCCCTCGACCGTCTGCAAGGTCAGGTTTCGGGTGATGAAGGCGGCGCGGTCACGCATCGGTTCCGGCACTGGGGCTGCCGAACCGCGCCAGCATCCGGTCGCGGATCTGGTCGCGGGCCTGGCGGTAAGCGGCCAGCTTGGCCTCACGCCCCTCGCCAATCGCGGTCGGGTCAAGGATCGGCCAGTATTCCACCGCCAGATGGTAAAACCGCGTCAGATCGAGCGCGGCCTTCTGGCTGCCGGGCGACAAAGCCACAACCAGATCAAACTGCGACAGGTCATCGCCCCAGGTCTGCATTTCTTCGAATGAGCGGGAGCGATGGCGCTCCAGTTCCAGCCCCATCTCACGGCACACGGCGATGGAGAAGCCGTCAACCTCCATGTCATTGCGCACGCCGGCCGACTGCACATAGGCCCGCTGACCGTAGAATTTCTTCATCAGGGCTTCGGCCATCGGCGAGCGGACGGCGTTGTGATCGCAGCAAAACAGCACCGAGTTGGGGAAATCCGCCATCGTCAGGCCCACTGAACCACGCAAATCAACGAAAACAAGCGTCGCGCCGTCGCCGCATCAACCTCGGCCTTGCCGGACAGCCGCTCTTGCAACACCCGCGCGCCCTCATTGTGAATGCCGCGCCGGGCCATGTCGATCGCCTCGATCTGGCTGGGCGGCATCACCTTGACCGCCTCGAAATAGCTTTCGCAGATCTGGGTGTAGTCCTTGACCACCTGGCGGAACGGGCCGAGCGACAGGTGAAACTCGGCGACTTTAGCGCCCTTTTCATTGTGGACGTCAAATACCAGCCGCCCGTCCCTCAGGGCCAGCATCAGCTGATAAGGCCCGGGAAACTCGGCGGCGCGGGGGATGGCAAAGCTGTTGTCCTCCAACAGATCAAAGATCGCGACCTTGCGCTCCTGATCCATTTCGGGCGTCGGTGGTGCCAGACCGCGGTTGTCGATATCAATGGCAATCAGACGGTTGGTCATTGCGGCCCCCGGTTCAACGCGTCCAGCCGGGCGCGGACCGACAGGCCGTGGGCCTGCAGGCTTTCCGAGATTGCAAGCCGCTCGGCTGCCGGGCCGATGGCGGCCAGAGCCTCGGGCGTCATCCGCGCCATGGTGGTGCGTTTCACAAAGTCCATCACGCTCAACCCGCTTGAAAACCGCGCCGACCTTGCGGTGGGCAGCACATGGTTTGGTCCGCCAACGTAATCGCCAATCGCCTCCGGAGTCCACGCCCCCATGAAGATCGCCCCGGCATGTCTGATCTTTTGCGCCAGAGCCTCGGGGTCGGCGACGCAGAGTTCCAGATGCTCTGGCGCGACCCGGTTTGACAGCGCCGCCGCTTCGTCCAGCGAGCGGACCACGATCACGGCGCCGTTCTGTGCCCAAGAGGCATGGGCAATCGCCCGCCTTTCCAGAGTCTGCAGTCGCGCGGTGACTGCGGTCGCGACCGATTGACCGAATTCGGCATCGTCGGTGATCAGGATGGCCTGTGCGCTTTCGTCGTGCTCTGCCTGGCTCAGCAGGTCAAGCGCGATCCAGTCCGGGTTGTTGTCGCGGTCGGCGATGACCAGAATTTCCGACGGTCCGGCGATCATGTCGATCCCGACCCGCCCAAACACCCGGCGCTTGGCGGCGGCGACATAGGCATTGCCCGGCCCGGTGATCTT
>JBDTQR010000316.1:0-4032 GCA_039932095.1 bacterium
GGTCGCGCAGGACCCGGCCCGTGTAGCCTTTCAGCTTTTTCAATGCTTTGCGCATGCGGCGGAACTGTTTGGCATGCGCGTAACGGCCCACCTGCGTCGCCAGAGACTTTCGGAGAAGGCATCGCCGCAAGAGACACAGCCCTCCAGACCGGCTAAATCCACATCGGCATCGCTCTGATGAACGGATTCTCAGCCCTCGGCACCGCTGATATTGTTCGTGTGCCATGACGGAGGTTGGGAAAGGGAAAGCAACGCCTCATGCGTGATTTCCGCAACAACGCCAGCCCCTCTCTTATGTTCTACAAACGGCTCATCAGGATGATCGGCACAGCAACGGCGATCAGTCTTTCGAACAGGAACAGATCGCGACACTCTGACCAATATGCTTGAAACCTGCCTGTCGGTTCAGCGCCCTCAGCTTGCGTGGTTCTGATTCGCTTTGGCAGTGATTTGAATTTGCAGGTTTTCCTTTGAAGGTATTGGTGAAGCGGGTGTGTCCGGGGCATTCAGAATGCGTGCAGCGGCGCCGTCAAGATCGTCATACTGGGCGTGGCGCAAGGCCCAGAAGAAAGCTGCAAGACCGACTAGGCCAAGGCTGATGGAGACAGGGATAAGAACGAAAAAGTTCATTCGTCGCGCCCCTCCCGCGGGCGCAGTGCCACCCAGGCGTGCCAGGTGCCGTGGCCAAGCAGAGGAAAGATTACGATGAGTCCCAAAAGCCCGGTGGCCGCCGACACGGCAAAGCCCAGCGTCACGATGGCACCCCAAGGCAGGACGGCGCGCAGGTTCTGGGTGGTCAGCGCAAAGGACGTGCCAAGGGCGGTCAGCGCATCGACCCGGCGTTCCAGCAGCATGGGGATGGAAAACAGGCTGATCGCCAAGGCGAAGGCCGCAAACAGGCCACCAACGGCGGACCCGGTCACAATCAACGCCCAACCGCGTGGCGTGGTCAGCAGTTGCGCCAGGATGTGGTCAAACCCCGGAAACGGCAGCAATCCGAAGAACAGCGCATACAGCAGATCGGCGGCGCGCAGCCACAGCATCACCAGCAGGCACAACAACAGCCCGGCAAACGCCACCTGCCCGCCCGAGCGCGGGCGCACCAGCAGCATCTGGGCCAAAGTCGCGGGGGCCGCGCTGTGCAGACGGCGGCTTTTTTCGTACAGGCCGATGGCCAGCAATGGTCCCACCACCAGAAACCCCGACAACGCCGGAAAGATCAGCCAGGGCAGATCGGCCCGGATCAGACCCAGAATGATCAAGGCCGACAGCACGAACACCCCAAGCCCGTAGATCAGGCTTTGCGCGGGGGATTGGCGCAGATCGGCCCAACCTGCCGCAAGCCAGTCTTTGGCAGCCGTCTGACGCAGATCGCGGGCAAAGCGGTTGGCCTCGCGCACACGGGGTTGCAGGGCGGGAAGTGGTTCAAGCATGATGACCCCTGTTCATGTGGCGGGCCCCGTTCAACAGTCCGGGCTTGCGGCGGGCAGGTCCGGGTCGATGGAGGCGCAACCCGGATGCGAGGTGAACGCCAGATGGGCAAAGCGCCAGTTGGCCCCGATGATCAGCGCCAGCACAGCCACCACCGCTAGCAGCGCCATAAGCCGGGGATGTGCTGTCATTTCGCATCACCACCCCCCTTGGCAGCCAAGGATTCCACATACAGCGTCAGCATGCGGATCTGCGCATCCGACAGCCGGGCCTGCCACGCGGGCATCACCCCTTGCCGCCCGTTGACTAGGGTCTGGCGGATCGTGGCCTTGTCGCCGCCATACAGCCAATCGGCATCGGTCAGGTTCTGCGCCCCGCTATCCGCGACCCCTTTGGCATTTTCACCATGGCAGGCGGCGCAATTGGCCTGAAACAACACCGTCCCCGCCGAGGTGTCGCCGGGGATCACGCCCGCGCTCAGCGTCGGCACATAGTCGACCAGCGTGTCAATCTCGGCCCGTGTCAGCAGGCCATCGCGGCCAAATGCGGGCATCTGCGACACGCGGGTATCGGGGTCGGTGCTGTTGATGCCATGGCGCAGGGTGGTTTCGATAGCCTCATCCGTGCCGCCCCAGATCCAGATCGCATCCGCCAGACGCGGGAAACCGGGGCCGCCGATACCCTCTTTGCGGTGACACGACTGGCAGTTCTGGCCAAACAGCGGCCCCGCCGTCAGCAGCGCGGGCGTCAGCAGATCGGGGTTGGTGCGGATCGAGTCATAGCTTGCAGTGGTCATGGCCTCCATCCAGCCGGCCCGCGCGGCGGTGGCGGCGGCAATATCGGCGGCCACAGCGGTTTTCTGATTACCGCCCAATAGGCCCTTGGTATAGGTTGTGCCCAAGGGCCATGACGGCAGCAGAATCCAGCCGATCACCGCCAGAATATGGGTCACAGCCAGAAAATACAGCACGATGCGCGGCACCGGGGTGTTCAACTCTTTGATGCCGTTCCAGTTGTGGCCGGTCGTCAGATAACCGGAATGGGGGTCGCGTTCCTCTACCGACATGGCGTGTCCTCTGCGGTCAGGATGGACTGTGCGGCGTGGTCGGCCTGCGCCTTGCGTGACGGGCGATACGTGTGGAACAGGACCACGACGAAAAACACCAAAAGGTAGAACATCCCGAAACTTTTGGCGAGGAACAGGGCAAGGTCATGGCTCATTCCGTGACCTCATTCATCGCGTCGCCTTTGGCATAAGGCGCTTGGGTCAACTGGCCCAGCACTTGCAGATAAGCCACCAGCGCGTCCATTTCGGTGACTTGCGTGCCGCCCGCAAACCGCCTGACATTTGTGGTGGCCCCATAGCGTTCGGTCACACCCGCAGCCCCAGCACTGTCGGGCAGCGCCTGCGCAATGGCATCGCGGGGGGCGTTGGCGATCATGTCATCGGTATAGGGCACCCCCAATTCGCGCATCACCGTCAGATGCGCGCCAAGGTCATCCACCTCCAGTGCTGTCTCGGCCAGCCAAGCATAGGTCGGCATGATCGAGGATGGCACAACCGAGCGCGGGTTGATCAGGTGTTCCACCTGCCACGCATCAGAATATTTGCCGCCGACCCGCGCGATATCCGGCCCGGTGCGCTTGGACCCCCACAGCATCGGGTGGTCATATTGGCTTTCGGCGGCCAGCGAATAGGGGCCATAGCGCTCTACCTCATCGCGCAGGGTGCGGATCATCTGGCTGTGGCAGGCATAGCACCCCTCACGCACATAGATGTTGCGGCCTGCCAACTCCAGCGGCGTATAGACCCGCATGTCGGGCAGGGTTTCCACCGTTTCGCTGATGGTGAACAGGGGCACAATCTCGACCAACCCGCCGATGCTGGCGGCAATGATGATGCCGACCACCAAGCCGATCGAGTGCTTTTCAAGGTTGTAATGGCCTTTGAACAGGGGCATCGGGCTACTCCGCCGCTTGGTTGGCAAGGGGGCGGTCGTCCGCCACTTCGCGCGCGGTGCGGATTGTCAGCCAGATGTTCGCAGCCCCCACACAGGTGCCCGCCAGAAACAAGGCACCTCCCAGAACGCGGGCGATGTAATAGGGGCGCATCGCCTCCATACTGTCGAGGAAGGAATAGTTCAGCGTGCCCGCCGCATTATAGGCGCGCCACATCAGCCCTTGCGTGATGCCCGCATTCCACAAGGAAAACACGTAGGTCAGCAGGCCAACCAAGGCCAGCCAGAAGTGCCACTCGATCATCTTGGCCGAATACATCGCAGGTTTGCCCCAGATCAGCGGCACCATCGAATAGAACGCGCCAAAGGTCACCATCGCCAGCCAGCCCAGTGCGCCGGAATGCACATGGCCCACCGTCCAGTCGGTGTAATGCGACAGCGCGTTGACCGGGCGGATGGCGAGGAACGATCCTTCAAACGTCGACAGCCCGTAAAACACCGCCGCCACGAACATGAACCGCAGCGTGGCGTCATCGCGCACCCGACCCCAGGCACCGTTCAGCGTGGCCAGCGCATTGCCCGCCGAGGCCCAGCTTGGCACCAGCAGCATGATCGAAAACGTCATGCCAAGGTTTTGCACCCA
>JBDTQR010000317.1:0-4017 GCA_039932095.1 bacterium
ATCTCAATGGAAATTATGCGCCTGCCCGGGTCAGTTCTCAGTGGAAATCAACACCTTGATGTCCTGCAGGATTGTCACCGACCGCAGGTCTTGACCGCTGCCTTGGGTCAACAAAATGTCGACACTGTCGCCCGGCGTCACAAAACCGCCCACGGCGGTTTCGGCATCGACCTTGATCGCCATGGCCCGGGCATTGGGGCCAAGATTCTGCACCAGCGTGACCTTTTCGCCAAAATCCGAAACCTTGGACGCCAGGATCAGGTCGCCCGCCGCCAGGGCGTATTTCGTCCGTCGGGGTTGGCCGTCCGCCACCGGAACCAGCTTGGCAATTTCGGTGAAGGCGCCCTGGGGCAGCGCCTTGCGCGGCCAGAGTTCATAGCGCAGGTTCTGCGACTCGATCGGCTGGCCGTAGCCAATGTCCTGACTGGCAACAACAATCGTCACCAATTCCGACGCCGGATCAACCGCAGCGGCAGCGGTTGCCGCGGCCGTCTGGTTGTTCATGTACTCGCGCGCGCCATAGGCCGAGGCCCCGGCGACGGCGACACCCAGCATTGCAACAAAGATAGAACGGAAATCCATGGGGCGATTCCTATTAGGCAGGCCGTATTCATTCGCTTGAAAGCTGGATAACGGGCGCGGTTGATGGTCGCCGGAGCACAAGGTCTGGCCCCGGCGAAACATTGGATAGTGGCGATTACGGCATAACCGCAACGGCCTTGCCCATTGCACCGGTAATGCCGGGAGCAAGAGTTAGCGCGGCGTAGGTACCAACGCCGACCGCAACGGCAACTGCGACACCGTATTCGACGAGCGTCACGCCCTCGTCGTCATGACGGAAGCGGATCCAGAGGCTGAGAAGTTTATCGTACATGTCTTATCTCCAGGAGATGAGTTAAAAGGGAACCGGTCAATTCCGGCAGCTTGCCGAACCGAGAGACAGTCTCGCGGCTCCCCTTTACTATTTGTTAAGACTCAGACCCGCGCATCGTCTGAACAGATGAACTTCTCTCTTGTAAGTTGAATTTTCGACGCGAGATCGGCCATGTCGACCGCCGGGAACCGGTCGCCAAGGTCACGCAGGCTGATGTGGATGCGCTGCGAAGAGAAGGCCGCAAACCGCTTACGCGCTCAGGACGAGGCGCCGCATTAGTTTACCAATTCTCGTACCCACATCGGGCTGAAGGCCAACGAGGCGGCGGCCTTCAGCCGGGCGATTTTGACCTCTTGCGTCGGGTCGTCGTTGAACTGGTCAGTGTGTGGATCGGATCGGCCGAAAGCACCAAACAGCCCCGAAAAGCTATCAGGACCGACACCTAGCTATCAGGCCGGCAAACAAAGACCTGATCCACAACAGCAAGGTCACCACAAGTCTTGTGCCGCAACCCGGAACACAAACACGGCCTAGTTACCACGCAACGTCTTGTCCTGCATGATGCTCGCGAATTTCATCAACGTTCGCGGGTATTATCATGGCTGCTGCTTGACCACTGTCCGACAAAGAAAGCGCCTTCGTGGATCACTACATGAAGGACAGCAATGCCTCAAAGGCATACATCGCGGCTAAATATTCACCCACCTCGGCCAACGCGAATGCGGCCAGGATGATGGCGAAGGATATCATCAAGGATGAGCTGCTACTGGTTTCAGGTTTGCTCTCCCTTATGCTCGTTTGTTCAAATGGTTATGCTGTAAGGTCCGTTGCTCGCCATTCGGATCGAGGCCGCATCCGCCTTGCGGTCGAGCTCATGATAGGTGGCGGTCGCGCCCAGACGGGTTGCTGTGGCGATTGCCCCAGGGGTCAGGCATCCCCCCTGGATCGCGGCGAGGATGGCTGTCTGTGCATAGGCGGGCGGGGGGACAGGTGGCGCGGGTGGGTGGGCCGGTTCCGGGCCGGACTGCTGCGACACCCGCGACACCCGCGACACGGGCGGAAAATCGGGGGTGTTTGTCGCGATTGTCGCGGGTGTCGCAGGGGCTTGGGCCAGAATCTCGGCAAGGGCGGCGGTCACATCAAACAGCATGTCAGGCCCTCACAATCCGGTAAGCTTCATGGCGGGACTTACCTTGCACGATGGCCCCCTCCGGCAGGCGGACAAGCCAGAAGTGGCGCTCAAGGATGGCCATCGCGTCGCGGACGGTGGTGGTATCGCGCATCCGGTTCGGCCCCAGCCGCACTACATCGCGCGGAAGGATTTCCGCCTCGGGCCAGCTTTCGATCAGCCAGCGGCGCAACGCCTCAGCCCGTTCTACAGGGGGAGAGACGGCAGCAGCCTCGGCCAGCCGCTTGGCCTCGGTCAGGTAGAATTGCGCCAGCGTGACTCCGTTCGCCATGGCCTGCGGTGTCACCTCTTTCGCTTCCAGATCGGCCCACAGGGTCAGCACCCCGGCCAAGCGGGCGGCCTGTTCGGTGGCCTAGGATGCGAAGGCGCGGATGTCCTCCAGCGGACCGCGCGGAGCCTGCGCCGTCTCAACCGCTTCGTGAAAGCGCCAAAGAAGTTCCTTGGCCCCGGGCGACAGGGGCAGGCGCGGCGGGATCAGTTCCTGTGGGTCGCTGCCAGTCGGCAAGGTGGCCCCCAACACGCCCCGCAACTTCACGGCAAAGGCATCAACCGCGACGTCGCTGGCAACGTCATGGTCCCGGCGCCGGCGGGTGCCAATCAGGCTGGGCGGTTCGGTGATAAGGAAGCGGGCAAGGAAGCCTTGCCCTAAGGCCTGCTGGTCCGACAACAGCGGGCGGGCGGCAACCGGCTGCACCATCAGGTGCGCGGCCAGACGGCGGCCTCGGTAGGTCTTTGCCCCATCGCCCGCGCGGGTGCGATCAATCGGTTCGCCGTTCCACAAGCGCGACAGACCGGCCGTGGTTTTCAGGCGATTGTCGGCGTTCATGGCATGTCCCCCGATAAAGCCGCCGCCTTCATCCGAGAATAGGCCTAGCGCCGGGCGGCCCTTTTCGTACAGCTTGACCAGGCCCTCAAAGGTCGGATCCATTGCGGTCAGGTTCGGCAGAATGGGGGCGCGGGGTTCGCCCCCAAGGGCGCGCAGATCGGCCTCGGCCGCGGTGGCCTTGGCTTTGTCCTTGCCAGTGGCCTCGCCCTGCAACCGTTTGCGCTTACCCTCCCACAGTTCATGGTCGACGCGAAATGCCGCCTCGGCATCACGGTGGATTTCGGACTGGTCACGTTCATGATCGCGCAACCCGCGCATCAAATTTCGATCGCATGTCGATTTGCGCTCGCCGCTTTCGGCAATGGTCAGCAAGAACAGCGAACAGGGGGCATCCCCGCCCAGCGTCTCGACATCAGCAAAGCCCTGCACTGCCAGCGAGGCAACGGCCAGCGCGCTTTGGGCGGCAATCGCGGCGGGTGCCTGGCTGATATCGGCCACCGCCTCCACCACGCCCCGCAGCGGCCCCAATGCCTCCACCGGGAAGGGCTGGCCGGGCGGGATTTCCCGCATCAAGGGTTGCGGGGCTTCGGGCGTGAAGGGGATAGGCTCGGCAATGGATGCCGAGGGGGGCAAGTCACGGTCGCCTTCGTAAGCGTGATTCGGGACAAAGCGGCCTTCATCCATCAGTGTCATCGTAGTCATGTGGCGGCCCCTTTCCGGGTCAAAACGTCATTCCAATCGCAGCCCTCGGGCGCGGGCAGGATCGAGACTTTCCAACCCAAGGTGCTGGCGCGCTCGGCCAGTGCACAGGCGGCGGTCTGGCCGGGGGTATCCCCATCAGAGGCGACAATCAGTGCGCCCGGCTGGGCGGGCAGGTGCAGCCCCCGCAGGCCAGAGGTGGACAGGGCGGCCCAGATCGTCGCGGGCCACGTCAGCAGGCCACAGGCGAGGCTCAGAGCGGTTTCTATCCCCTCGGCCACCACCAGCGGCCCGGGGCCTTGCGACAGGCGAACAGCGCCACCGGCCACGGCCCCCAGCATGGCCTTGGGCGGGTCCACCTTGGCCTTGCCCGTGCCATCGGGGGCCAGATAGGTGCGATGGACGGCGAGCAGGTCGCAGCCCTCCACC
>JBDTQR010000318.1:0-3966 GCA_039932095.1 bacterium
GGCTATGGGGCGGGCGTGTCGGAGCGCCATCTGGGTCAAGCATTACAAGATACCCGCGCCGCAGTGGTCGTGGGCAGCAAGATCAGGCTGGAACCCCCTGACCTCGTCGATATCGAAGCCGCCGTGCCGCGCCTGGTGGATGAAAGCCTGATCCGATTGCAGCGGGATGCCGTGGACCTGATGCAACTGCACAACCCCATCGGCAAAACCCGCGATCAGGAGCCGGGCTGGCTGGCCCCCGACGATGTATTCCGCGTGATTGACGCCTTTGCGCGGCTGCAACGGCTGGGAAAACTGAGATTCTGGGGCATCAACGGCATAGGCGATATCGGAGCGGTGCAAGATTGCCTAGGGGCCGAGATGCACAGCATTCAAGTCTGCCACAACCTGCTGAACCCCACCGCCGCAATGCCCCTGCCCAACGGCTTTCCCTTTGCCGATCAGCGCGATCTGATCGGCAAGGCAGCAGCGCGCGGCATCGGTGTTCTGGCCTTTCGCGTGCTGGCCGGTGGCGCGCTGTCGGGCACTGCCCTGCGACATGCCAACGCCTCCGACACTGTGGAAACCATCTATTCCAGCAGCGGCTATGATAGCGACGTCGCCTTGGCGCAGAGCCTTCAGGTGCTGGTGGACCAAGGTTTTGCCAACGATCTGGTCGAGGTTGCAATTCGCTTTGCCGCAACCACCCCCGGCGTCTCTAGCGCCGTGATCGGCGTATCGACCATCAGCCAGCTTGAAACCGCAATTCGCAGCGCAGCCAATGGCCCCTTGCCCGCCGCCGCCCTGCGCCAGCTGCACGACAAGTGGGCCAGATTCGGCCTCGCTTAACACCTTTAAATCATTGAAAGAAAGGCCGCACATGGCTGACCAAATAGGCTTTATCGGACTTGGCATCATGGGCCAGGGCATGGCGAAAAACCTGCTCAGGGCCGGGTTGCCAGTTCGCGTCTGGAATCGGACCACCGCCAGAATGGACTCCTTGATCGAGGCAGGTGCCACCACTGGAACCAGCCCTGCCGATGTGGCGGCGCAGTGCGACATCATCGTGATCTGTGTCAGCGACAGTGCCGATGTCGAGCGAGTGACTTTAGGCGAAAACGGCGTGCTGGCAGGGGCAAAGCCAGGCTCTTTGGTGATTGATTGCAGCTCGATCAGCCCACAGGTCACCCGCGACATCGCAGCCAAGCTGGCCAAAAACGGAGTTGCGATGGTCGATGCCCCGGTCAGCGGCGGCAGCGAAGGGGCGGCCAAGGGAACACTGACCATCATGGTCGGCGGTACGCCGGATGATGTCGCTCGCGCCCAGCCCATCTTCGCCGCCATCGGCAAGGTCAACACCCATATCGGCCCCATCGGATCGGGTCAGGTTGTGAAGCTGGTCAATCAGGTTCTGGTGGTCGGCAACACCCTCGCCATGTCGGAGGCGCTGTTGTTTGCCCAGGCCGGCGGCGTTGATCTGCAAAAGACTTTTGACGCCATCAGTCAGGGGGCGGCCGGCAGCTGGATGTTCACCAACCGCGGCCCCCAGATCATGAAACGCGACTGGCGCCCCGGTTTCACCATTGCCCTGCAACAAAAGGACCTGCGGCTGATCCTTGAGGCGGGTGTCGAAATGGGTGTGCCGCTGATCGCGTCCAGCCTGATTTCCAACCTGTACCGCACGCTGGAAGTGCGCGGTCTGGGGGCCGAGGGCAACCATGCGCTTATCAAGGCGCTTGAAATCCTGTCGGGCATCGAGGTGGGCGCAACCCCCTCGGAATTGGCATAGTAGAAAGCCATGAAACCAAAAGTCTGGGTTGAACTTAACCTGCATCCCGTGCCTTTGGCCCGGCTGCATGAAGTCGCCGATGTCGTGGTCACTGACGCCTGCAATCACACCGACCTACCGGGGGCCGAGGTCGCGGTGATCGGCTCCAGTACCGTCGACGACGCCTTTATCGACATCGCAGGGCCGCGGCTGAAAATGGTCGTCCGCCATGGCATCGGCTATGACAAGGTAAACGTGCCCGTGGCCTCCGCCCGGGGCGTGCTGGCCGCCAACACGCCCAACGGCCCGACCGAGGGCACCGCCGAACATGCCGTGGCCCTGCTGCTGGCCCTCGCCAAAGGGGTCGCCAAGGCCGACCGCGCCCTGCACGCCCGCACCCCATGGGACGCCGCACGAACGCGTGGCGTTGAACTGAAAGACCGCACCCTCGGTTTGATCGGCTATGGCCGCATCGGGCGGCGTGTCGGCGAGATTTGTGGGCTTGGCTTTGGCATGGATGTGACATTTCTGGACCCCTATGCGCCGGATGACATGGTCATTCCTGCCTATGCCCGCCGCGTCACAAGCCTTGACGCCCTGCTGCCGCAGGTCGATGCCCTGTCGTTGCATCTGGGCTTTACCCCGCAAACCCACCGTATGATCGCCGAGCCGCAGATGCGCGCCATGAAATCCGACGCCATGCTGATCAATTGCAGCCGGGGCGAGATTGTCGACGAGGCCGCCTTGATCCGCGTGCTGGCCAGCGGCCATCTGCGCGGCGCAGGGCTGGACGTGTTCGACCCCGAACCCGCATCGCCGGATAACCCATTGTTCCAGATGGACAATGTAGTAGCTACCCCGCATATGGCCTCGGCCACCACCGAATCCTCGTTCCGCTCATCCTCAGGCGTCGTGGACCAGATCCTGCAACTGCTGCGCGGCGAACAACCCACTTGGCTGATCGACCCCGCCATCTGGCCGGGCCGCGCCAATAAAGGCACTATCAAATGACCCAATCCTTGCGTGAAAAACTGGCCAGCGGGCAGATCGTCGTCGCCTTGCGCACCAGTATCGACATATCCCGCGACGCGTTGGAACGCGCCCTTGGCAAGGCCGAATACGACCTTTTGTATACCGACCTGCAACACTCGCCCTATACCGAGCGCCAGTTGCAGGATTATTGCGCCGCCGCCGAAGACCTTGGCCTGCCGGTCGAAATTCGCATCCCGCACACCCGCTATGCCCATCTGGCCGGGCGGCTGTGCGACTTTGGTCCGGCAGGCATATTGGTGCCCGAGGTGATGACCGACCACGACGTGCAGGAATCGCTGGACTATTTCTATTACCCGCCGATGGGCCGCCGCAGTTTCGGCGGATCAACCCGCCATGGCATGAAAACCCGCCCCAACGCGCGCGTTTATGCTGACTGGTGGAACCAGACTGGCGTGCTGGGCCTGCAACTGGAATCGGTAGAGGCCGTGATCAACGCCCGGCTGCTGGCCAAGCCTGGTGTTGGCTATGTCTCGTTCGGGCCCACAGACCTGAGCCTGAGCATGGACATGCATCCCGACTTTCCGTTTCGCACCGTGGAAGAGTGCATGCGCCACGTCTCGGTTCAGCTCCAAGGAAGCGGCATCCCGCTCGGTATCGCAGTGACGCTGAAGCCAGAAGAACGGGAAAGATACCTTAACGTCGGCCTCACGGTTTTTCAAGAGGCCCCTCGGCCTTGAACCTGCCACCCTGAAAATCCCCACTTTCAAGCCATCGCCTGCACGGTGCCTTCCTTCAATGATCGTCTATCGGGTCCTGTGGTTCAGCCCAAGGGGTTAACCTCAATTAACACCCTTAAGCGGTCGTTTACTCCTGACACCCGTATTTGCAAAATAGGCCCCCTGCCCCGTGCCACTCATCGGCTACGCCCGCGTTTCGACAGAAGATCAAACCGCCCTGCCCCAGGTTCAGGAGCTGCGCTCCGCAGGCTGCGTAGAAATCGTCGAGGAACAAGCCTCGGGTGGCAGTCGCACCCGGCCTGTTCTGGCGCGTGTGCTGGATCAGCTGCGGGCTGGCGATACACTGGTGGTGGTACGGATCGACCGGCTGGCCCGTTCGCTCTCACACCTCTTGGAAATCATCGAACGGCTCGAGATCAAAGGCACGCATTTCTGGTCCTTGCAGGATCCGATCGACACGGCGTCGCCTCAGGGCAAGTTTACCCTGCA
>JBDTQR010000319.1:0-3953 GCA_039932095.1 bacterium
GCCAACGATGGCAATGGAATGGGCGCGTTGCACAAACAACCCGCGACCTTTCGCGGCGCCACCGGACAGGAGGGCGCCTGCGAGGGCCGGGTCTGGCTGCACGAACCGCGTGTCGTGGTGACCAACCCGGTCGCCGATGACCCGTTGACCGAGATTGACCGCATCCGCGCTGCCGTCGGCGAACTGAGGGTGTCGGTCGATGACCTGCTGGAAGCCGAAAGCCTCGACAAAGAGCAGAAGGCAGTGCTGGAGGCTTACCGGATGTTCGCCCATTCGCGCGGCTGGCTGCGGCGGATGGAAGAAGATATCCAGCGCGGTCTGTCGGCCGAGGCGGCGGTCGAGAAAGAACAGGGCACCGCCCGGGCCCGCCTGACCCAGGTGCCCGACGCCTATCTGCGCGAGCGCCTGCATGACCTCGACGACCTGTCCAATCGCCTGTTGCGCATCCTGACCGGTCAGGGTCGCGACACCGGCGCCGAAATGCCCGACAACCCGGTGCTGGTCGCCCGCAACATCGGCCCCGCCGAACTCTTGGACTATGGTCGCAAGCTGAAAGGCGTGGTGCTTGAGGAAGGCTCGGTCGGCTCCCACGCCGCCATCGTCGCCCGCGCTCTGGCCATCCCCTTGGTGATCCACGCCAAAGGCATCACGTCAGAGGCGCTGAACGGCAACGCAATTCTGGTCGACGGCGACACCGGTACCGTCCATCTGCGCCCCGAAGAAACAGTTGCCCGCAGTTTCCGCGACAAGATCGCCATGCAGGCCGAGGCGCAGACCCGTTACGCCTCGCTGCGCGACCTGCCAGCGTTGACGCTTGACGGCGCGCGGGTCGAACTGCACATGAATGCCGGGCTGATGGCCGATCTGCCGTCGCTGGTGGGGTCGGGGGCCGAAGGCGTCGGCTTGTTCCGAACCGAGTTGCAGTTCCTGATCCGCAACAAGATGCCGCAACGCGCCGAACTGGCGATGCTTTACGCCCGCGTGATGGACGCAGCCAAAGGCCGCCCGGTGGCATTCCGCACCCTCGACATCGGGTCCGACAAGGTCTTGCCCTACATGAAACCGAATGACGAGCCGAATCCGGCGATGGGCTGGCGCGCCATCAGGGTCGGCCTCGACAAACCCGGCGTGCTCCGCATGCAACTGCAGGCGCTGTTTCGCGCTGCCAACGGACGGCCGCTGTCGGTGATGTTCCCCTTCGTTTCGGAATTTGGCGAATTCCAGATGGCCCGCAGCCACATGCTGCGCGAATTGCACCGCGAAAAGTCTCTCGGCCATGTCGTGCCGGAGAAGATCGAGATCGGTGCCATGCTGGAAACCCCCAGCCTCGCCTATGCGCCCGATGCGTTCTTCAAGCTGACCGACTACATTTCGATTGGCGGCAATGACCTGAAACAGTTCTTTTTCGCCGCCGACCGCGAGAATGAGCGGGTCCGCAAGCGTTATGACACCTTGAACATCTCCTTCCTCGGGTTTCTGGAGCATGTGATTGCCCGCTGTGCGCCGTTCGACACCAAATTGTCGTTCTGCGGTGAAGATGCTGGCCGCCCAGTCGAGGCGCTTGCCCTCGCAGCAATCGGTCTGCGCCGCCTGTCGATGCGCCCGGCCTCCATCGGCCCGGTCAAATCCCTGCTGCGCCGGGTCAATCTCGCCGAGGCCCGCGCTGTCATCCACAAGGCAAGGGCCGACGGTGACGAATCCGCTCGGCCCGCCCTGATGGAATGGCTGTCGACCCAGAACATTTGACAGGATCAAAGTTCGGTCGGATGGCCCAAGGTGGTCACGCCCCGCCGCAAAGTCTTGTGCAACTTCGCCAGAAACCGGCTCAACTCGGGGTCGCTGCGCCCGAAGGGCACGTCATCCTTGGCAAACCACCGCAGCGCGAGAAACTCGCTTCCGTCGAAGGTCAGCTCTGCCGACCGCTCGCCCTGCAGCGCAAACCACAGTGACACATCGGTATGGCCCGCCGTCATGCCGACAGTCTTGGTCACCGTCACCATCAACGGCGCATCCAGCAGAAACACCGCGGGCTGGCCCAGTTCTTCCAGACATTCACGCCGCACCGTCTCGACGGGGTCTTCATCCGGTTCCACATGGCCACCGGTCGGCAACCACAGCCCGGCCTTGATATGGTCCACCAGCAGGATGTAATCGCCGTCCACCAGCAGGAAATAGCTGACCAGATGCACATCGGGCGTCGCCGGTTTGGCCAGCCGGTAAAGCCCCGCCCCGCTGTCCACCCAGTTCAGCGCCCAAGCCCGATCCTGCGCCTCCCGCGCGTCCAGCGGTGACAGCGCCGCAATCATCGCCCGGATCAGGTCTCGCACAGCCTAGCGTGCCGTCAGGGCCGGCTTGGCCTGGGCGTCGGCAAAGCCCGACAGCACCGCCTCCGCCCCGTGCACCTCCGACAGCCGCATCAGCCGGAACCGGATCCGCGCCACCTCGCGGTAATAATTCAGGAACATCGCGTTCAGCGCCGCCCCGGTCACCGCCCCCACCACCGGCACCGCCTGCAGCGCCAGCTTCTCACCCAGCACCATGGTCAGCCGTGGCACCACCACCGCCAGCACCCGCTGGATGGTCCCGCCCGACACCGCCATCCGGGCCGACAGGAACGCCGTGTTCACCCCGTCATCGCCGCGCAGAGGCGAGCCTGCGGCAAACACCTCCAGACAGGCCAGCCGGATCGCCTCGCGGTCCGGGTCATAACCCGCCGCCTGCGCCTCGCGCCGGATCGCATGCAGGATCACCGTGATCGTCACCGGCAATTCGACCAGCGACCCCGCCAACCCTGCGGCCCCGCCCGCGGCCCCCGTCGCCATCGCGGCAAAGGTCGCGCCCCGCGGTCCCAGATCGGGTGCCAGACGGCCCACCGCCGCCACCCCATGGGCACGAAGCAGCGCCGCCTGCACCACCCGCTCCAACTCGGTCCTTACAGCGTCCGGCAGCTTGGCCAGCTGCGCCTCGATCCCGCCGCCCAACCGGTTCACGATCCGCAGCAACGGGCCATTCGCACGGCCGTATGCATGGGCCAGTCCGGCGAGTTCGACATCCAGATCGGGGCCCAGCCGGGCGGGAAGTTTGCTCATCCCGCAAATATGGGGGACCGCCACCAAACTGCAAGCTCAGACACCGGTCGATTTGGTAACCCGGCCCCGGACCCCGTCCCAGGCCCCGGCCTTCAAGGCCAGCCCCAAAATCCGCGCAGGATCGGTCGGCGGCGGCATCTCGACCCCGTCCAGCACGGCAAAACCGAACCGCCGGTAATAGGGCGCATCGCCAACCAGCATCACCCTTTCCCAGCCCAGACGCCGCGCCTCACTCAGGCTTTCGTTGATCAACAAGCCGCCAAGTCCCTCACCCTGCCGCGTCGGATGCACCGCAATCGGGCCGAGCAGCAGAACATCCTCGCCGCCCACCTCGACCGGCCAATAGCGGATCGCCGCCGCCAAAGCATTGTCATCGTCGCGCAATACCAGACACAGCGCGGCCACCGTCGGCACCCCGTCGCGCAGTCGGTAGGAGGACAGCGCCGTACGACCTTGCGAAAAGCACAGGTCATACAGCGCCTCCGCCTCCCACCAATCGTCCTCGGTCTCTTCTTCCAGCTTGTACACGCGGCCCGACCCTCAGAACCTCCGCCGCAAAGCCCGGACGGAATCACCCACAAACGCGCGTAACATGCGAAGATGACAGGATCAAATCCCGATTTCCGCCCCCTGCACCGCGACGCGCCACCCGCCAATCTGCCGCCACAGATGCCGGATGGTCCCCGTAGGAGATGGGTGTGCCCCCGACTCGGGCGGTGACCGGAGGTTTCAACCCGGTGATCTGGAGGCGGTGCTCGCCCTCGACCAGGTACAAGTCGTCGCCGCTCCGCACGAGACGGAGTGGCGGGCGCGCTGCCGCCGCCAACAGCAATCCAGTGGTGAGTCGCATACCTAATGGATGCG
>JBDTQR010000320.1:0-3898 GCA_039932095.1 bacterium
CCGCAGGCGACCTATGGCTATATTCTCAAGACCGCATCCCGGGACCGGCTGCTGCGGGGCATCCAATGCGTGTTTGCCGATGGGCAGAACATCATCGACCGCGAGGTGCGCGGCATCCAGCAGCGCGGCATGCGGCAGTCCAGCGCCCTGACAGAAAGCGAGTATGAAATCCTGCTCGACATCGCCATCGGCCTGACAGACCAGACGATTGCCCTGCGCCGGAACATGTCGATGCGCAGCGTCCAGGCGCGATTGCAGCAGCTATACGCCAAACTGGGGCTTGAAGCCCGGCCGCTTGAGGGCCAACACGCGCTGTACAATTCGCGGTGCCGCGCTGTCGCGCTGGCAATCACGCAACGGTTGATAAATGGACGCACCATCGAGATCGCGGCGGCCGAGTTCAATCCGGAAGCATAGACAAGGCCATATAGATGCGGTCGGGGGCTGGACTGGACCGTGCCGGACTATACGACCCTATGCCGTCGGCAATAGACTCGCCGTCCAGATCCCTTACCGGCGCGCCGATGGGCCGCTCAACCTTTTGGTCGACAGCACGGGGATCAAGGTACTCGTCGACCACGAATGGCAGGCGCGCAAACATGGTGTTCAGGGACAAAGGGACGCCGAATAACTGACGGTCCAAATAGGGTGTCGAGAACCGCTCTGGTCAGCCCGGGCTTGCGGCGACCTTCCGCGTCGATAAACCGCTGGCCTGAAGCCGCATAGCCTTCTTGGTCTTGCACATCGTAAGTCTCTTCATGGGGGCGCTCGCTCTGGTGAATGGAGAAAGCCCAGCCCACCACGGGACCGCCCGGCAGCGCCATATCCTCACCCACATGGGGTTGGCCTGATTCCCCGGAATCGGTGGCCGGATCAGTTTGGAATGCATGGCCGGATCAAATCGGAATCCCTGGCCGAATGACCCCGGATCGCGCACCAGTGAGCCGGCGGCCGACTCCCGCGTCTGGCTACGACGTTCTCAGAATTTTCGCCGCCACCTATTGCCTATCCCATTCTGTCTGCGCTAGAGCTTGATGATATATCAACTCTATGGAATGATAGATCAAAGTGCAGATCACCAGCTTCGAACTCACCCGGTTCCAGTTTGCCCGCGATCGCGTCATCGGCGACAGCCAGGTGCGCACAGACGAGGTCAACGTTGCTGCACTGGAGTTGAGCGACGATCGTGGAAACACCGGACTTGGCTTTGCGCAGGTGCTTTTCCAGCCCTTGCCGCCGCTGGACGAGATCGTCAGGATATTCACGGCAGAGGTCTGGCCAGGCCTGGTCGGGCAAAACCCGGCTTCCCTCGCCCACCGCGTCAATCGTCCGCGCGGCGGCAATCAGCGCAACTACACCCTGCCGTTCCACGAGGCCGTGCAGGTCGCGCTGTGGGACCTGACAGCCAAGCAGGCGGGTCTGCCATTGCATGTCCTGCTCGGCAGCCGCCGCGACCGCGTACGGGCCTATGCCTCGGGCCTCGACTTCCATTTGAGCGACCAGGAGTTCGTCGAGTTTTTCGGTCACGCCGACGCTCTTGGTTATTCGGCGTTCAAGATCAAGGTGGGGCATCCCGACTTTGAGCGAGATCTGCACCGGCTGGCCCTGCTGGCCAGGACGGTTCGCCCGGGTGCCCGGATAATGATCGATCCGAACGAGGCCTGGGGCGCAAAGGAGGCCTGCGTCAAGCTGGAGGCGATCCGCCGCGCGGGTTTCGAGCTTCTCTGGGTCGAGGATCCGATCCTGCGCCACGATTTTGAAGGGTTGCGGCTGCTGCGGACGGCCTGCCCGTGGACGCAGATCAATTCCGGTGAATATCTCGATGCGGCGGGCAAGCGCCAGCTGATGCTCGCCGGCGGCTGCGACATTCTCAATGTCCATGGCCAGGTCACGGATGTCATGCGGATCGGTTGGCTCGCGGCGGAACTTGGCATCCCCATCTCGCTCGGAAACACCTTCCTTGAGGTGGGGGTTCACATGGCCTGCGCCCTGCCTGAGGTCGAATGGCTGGAATACTCGTTCCAGAACTTCGAACATCTGGTGGACCAATTCATGGATATTCGCGACGGCTGGATAACCGCTCCGGACAGGCCGGGGCACGGCCTCGTCCTGTCGCAAGCCGCCCGGCGGGACTGGGCCCGCCCGGCGCTGCTGTCGCCGGATCGGCTCGGTGAGCCGCCACGGACGTCGAACCACTCAAAGGCAGATCAGTTTGCAGCGAGCATGTCATGAGCATCGGCGAGGCCCCTGCCTCGATGTGGTCAGGACTCTCTTGTCACCCGAGGTTCTTTCGGTTCTGGTGAACGACGCCGGCATCGTACCTGCGAACACCGAGGTCGATTTCTCCGCCATCGACAGCCCCGGTTTGAAGCAGATCATGGGCTTACTGGCGACAAGTGCCGTGCCGACGACCAATGCCAACGCCTCGGCCGACGAACTGGACGAATGGCACCGCCAAAGCCAGTTGCTGCTGAACGGCGACACCAGTGTCGACGCGGCGACGGCGGCGTTGGACAAGGTGCAGGCCCAGGCCAAACCCCAGAACTGACGCGGGTGGGGGTGCCTGGGCACTCCCCATCGACCTTCCGCGGGGCCCGCCTGGCGTATTCCGGACTCGAGCCATCGCACTATGCGACAGCGCTGCCCCAAATCCCCGGGCGGTACGAAATTCGACCACGCAGCTGGACAAGTTCTCAATGGACTAGCAGTGGAGACCGATCTATCAGGTTGTTGGGTAACGCACGGAGCCAAAGCGCACAATGGCCGGTCGGAAGGAAAATCGTAGTGCTTTGACCGCGCCGGAACCCACCGGGCGGCTCAGCGATTTGGCCTATACGCGCATTCTCGAAACACTGTTTGCTCGGCGCCTCCCGGCCGGTGCCTTCGTTTCCCAGAACGACCTCGTCCAACTCGTCGGTGTCCCGGTAGCGCCCCTGCGCGATGCGCTGCGTGTGCTCGAAGCCGAAGGGATTTTGACCATTCTGCCCCGCTCGGGCATTCAATTCGTCAAGCCGGGCATCGAACTTACCAAATCGACCTACCAATTCCGTACCATCATCGAACGTGCGGCGGTGCGGGCGTTCGCCGAAAGGGCGGACGAGGCCGAGACTGCACGGATACGGCGCCGGCACCTGGAGATGGCCATCGAACTCGACACCTCTGGGATAGGCCCGGACACGCTTGGCGGGCTCGAGGAACTGGAAACCCTGCTGCACGGCTCGGTGGTCGCGAGCCTTCAAAATCCGCTGATCGAAACCACGTATCGCCGCATGCACAACTACTTGCGGCTGGTTCGGCTCGACCAACGGCTGACGGTGCCAATCGCGCAGCATTCGATCCGGGAGCACCTCGAGATCGTCACCGCCCTCGAAGAGCGCGACTCGGAAGCGGCCGAAGCGGCGGTGGTCTCTCACTTCGCGGCCGCGCTGCAGCGACACCTGGGCATGTTCATCTAGCGGCGAAGCGTTTTGCCTTCGCAACGAAGTGAGGAGAGTGGCTGATGAGGATTACCGGTTTCACGGGCTGGTTGGTCGAATCCGAGCCGGGCCCGGCGTTCATTTGGCGCGACGGCCTGCCCGGTTCGCACGGCGACATCCCGCGTGGTACCCGACCGCGCAAGGCAGTGATCCGGATGGAGACCGACAGCGGCCTTTTCGGCGTCATTGAGATGGGCCGCGGCGACGCCGTCATCGACCTTGTGCGCCGGCGCTACCACGAGTTCATCGGCGAAAACCCGCTGTTGACCGAGCGAATCTGGAACCTGATGTGGGAAATCGACCGCGTCGAGGAGATCCACATGCGTGCCCTCGGCATGCTCGACATCCTCTGCTGGGACGTCAAATCGCAGCAGGCCCGCATGCCGATCTATCAGATGCTGGGCGGCAACGACCGCGTGATC
>JBDTQR010000321.1:0-3878 GCA_039932095.1 bacterium
CCCCGGAAGGAATCGAACCCTCAACCTCGGACTTAGAAGGTCCTTGCTCTATCCAGTTGAGCTACGGAGCCGCTGGGCGTCTTTTGCGACAGGTCGCATTGTCATGCAAGGCTGCGTGACATGAAAACCGAGTTCGGGTCCAGAACGTAGTCGCCGAAGGGGGGGCATTCGGTAAAACCGGCGCGGGCGTACAGGCGGCGGGCGGGTTCAAACATGTCCTGCGACCCGGTCTCAAGGCTGAGCCGGGTCAGTCCGGCCGCAACCCCGGCTTGAACCAGATGATCAAGCATCAGCCGTGACAATCCTTGTCCGCGATATTCTGACAGGACATGCATCGACTTGATCTCGGCATGGGTTGCGTCCATCCGCTTGAACGCCCCCATGCCGATCGGTTGACCGGCATCCCGCATCACGAAGAATGACACCGCCGGAATGTCCAAGGCCGAGGCGTCCATCATATGGATGCTTTCCGGCGGGGTATCGGCATGCATGTCGGTGGTGTGACGCGCCATCAGCACCGCCAGATCCGGCCCGATCGGGCTTTCTTTGGCGATGACCAGGCGCGTCGCTACCGTCAATTGCCGCCCATCATCGGTGTGCCGTTGACCGACAGGCTGCCCGGGGTGGAGGCGTCGATTTCCCAGACCAGGGCGCCATTGTCGCCCGGTTTGGCCATGCCCTGCGCCATGCCCATGCCCATCATCGCCTGACCCTTGATGTCATCCGGAGCCGCCGCCAATGCTGCCTGAAGCTTGTCGATGCCGGTCAGCGTGATCGTGGCTTTGCCAGTCGGCACCGGCATTTGCGGGCCGGCGACCATTGACCCGGTATAGGTCAACTCATAGCCGTCGCCCGAAATCGCGCCCGGGTTCAGCCCGATCGTGACCGTCTGGTTGGGCAGCAGCGCAGCCATCATTTTGCCTTCGAAGGCCGCATCAGGTTCGGTCCCCTTGGGCAGGTCGAACAGCTCCAACGCCAC
Source organism: bacterium (assembly GCA_039932095.1). GTDB lineage: Bacteria > Pseudomonadota > Alphaproteobacteria > Rhodobacterales > Rhodobacteraceae > Stagnihabitans. Next base: position 980 of record JBDTQR010000321.1, read on the forward strand.
GGTCGCCGCCGCTGCCGCGTCGAAATCCGTCACTTGGAAATCAAACGAGGCTTTCTGCGGCAGGATCGGCGCGGCCCAGTCCGGAACCAGCCCGGCGGGCAAAGTCAGCCCGGAAATCGAAAATGCCTCGCGCAACTTGCCATCCGCGACAACGCCGTTCATGTCGACGTTAAAGCCGACCTCAGCTATCCCGACATCGCCCATCGGCGTGGTGACCGACAGGGACTTGGCAGAACCGGTCATCGAAATCAGGTTGAACAGCGGCAGGCCATCTTGCAGGATGCCCTTCAGCGTCGCCTTGTCAGCCTCTTTTTCATCGGTGCTCGGATGGGCTACAAACCACGCCATCGCCTTGTAGACGGCGTCCGGACGCAGCCCGTCGACCTTGCCCGACTCGGAGAGGCTTTCGGCGCTGATCGAAATCGGCATGGCCGGCATGCCATCAGCGGCCGGTGTCGTGAAGGTCTCGGCAAGTCCGTTCAGCGTCACCGATACGGTGTTGTCGACCCCACCATTGGCCCCGGCGGCACCCGTGCCTTCAAAGGTGCCCGAAGCCATCGACGCCTCGACAGTGATCGCACCCCCACTGCCCTGGGTCATGGTTTCGGTGACCTTGATATCCGACATCTCGCCCTTGAAGCTGGAGAAACTCATCAGGGATTCATCGAACACACCTTCGGACTTGATCGAGCCGACGTCTTCTTTCACATCGGCAGCGCCCGGTATCGAAAACGAGATCGACAGCGCCTGATCCTGCGACACGTCCCAGGTGCCGTCGCCATTGTCGGTCAGCGACATCACGATCGGCGTCACTTCTGCCGAGCCGCCCGCATCGCTGGCCATCTTGGCGAGCGGGGCTGCATTGAGGGTCAGCGTATAGGAATCGCCGTCAACCTCGACTGACACGACACCTTCTGTCGGGCCAAGGTAGGTCTGGAAGACTTCGGTCAGATGCGCGGCGCCATCGTCAGTTGCCTCGGCGAATGCGGTCGTGCCGGAAAAAACCAAAGGCAGGACCGCAAGGAGTGCTGTTCTTGTCATATGAAACCCCTGTTGTGAAATACGCCCCTTCCGGAGCCAATGTTGCGTTCTAGTGAGTCCAGACGCCGCGGCGGTCGGTTGCAAAATTCTCGCCATAACCGCGCGGACGAATGTTCGGCTTGCGTATTTTGGGATCGGTGACGTCAAAGTCGATCCCCTTGCTTTTGGCATAGTCCTCTGCCGCCTCACGGGTGTCAAACCGCAGCCGGACCTGGGTCTGGGTGTCATCCGAAGAGGTCCAGCCCATCAAAGGGTCCACTTCCCGCGCCGAGGCCTGGGCAAATTCCAGCACCCAGCCCTTGGACCTGGCGCTGCCCGACTGCATGGCAGTCCTGGCGGGTTGGAAGATACGTGCGCGCATGGGGACCTCGGCGTTGGGACTATTGCTTTATTCCGAAAGTAAGGGGAAAGCGCAAGTCTCATCGCGGTGGGGCAAGGGCTGTCGGCTGGTTACTGGGGTTGGGTGGGGTGTGTGGTGCAACCAGCCGACAGCGAGTTTGCTGCTTGCCCGTCCACTTTGCACAATGCGCGGCCCGAAATCAATCTTGCGTTGTGTATTTTCGTGGCCTTTTCGTTAAAATTGAATCGCGCATCTTAACGCGAAGGCAGCGAATGTCAGCAACCTGCGCCCGCCCCCTTCCCCGTGAACAAAAACGGAATACATTGGGTCACCGGAGGGAATCATCATGCCCCATAACAACGCCAATGCCCTTGCTGCACGTCCCGAAGTTCTGACCCGGCCCAAACTGGAAGGCGGGCGGCGCTTTGTAATGCAGACGCCGTTCCAGCCCGCTGGCGATCAGCCGACGGCGATTGCTGAACTGTCCAAAGGTGTGCTGGACGGCGACCGCGATCAGGTGCTGCTTGGCGCCACGGGCACAGGCAAGACCTATACGATGGGCAAGATCATCGAGGAAACCCAGCGGCCGGCGATCATCCTTGCGCCGAACAAGACCCTGGCCGCCCAGCTTTACGCGGAATTCAAAGGGTTTTTTCCGGATAACGCGGTCGAGTATTTCGTCAGCTACTACGACTACTACCAGCCAGAGGCCTATGTCGCGCGGTCCGACACCTATATCGAGAAGGAAAGCCAGATCAACGAGCAGATCGACCGGATGCGCCACTCGGCCACCCGGTCGCTGCTGGAGCGTGACGATGTGATCATCGTCGCATCGGTGTCCTGCATCTATGGCATCGGCTCGGTCGAGACCTATTCGGCGATGACGCAGGACCTGATCGTCGGGCAGAATTACGACCAGCGGAAGATGATGGCGGAACTGGTCGCACAGGCTTACCGGCGCAACGATCAGGCGTTCACCCGCGGCTCGTTCCGGGTGCGCGGCGACAGTCTGGAGGTGTGGCCCGCCCACCTGGAAGACCGGGCCTGGCGGTTTTCGTTCTTTGGCGAAGAACTTGAATCGATTGTCGAATTTGATCCGCTGACCGGGGCCAAGACTGACAATTTCAAGCAGATCCGCATCTACGCCAATTCACATTACGTCACCCCGCGCCCGACGCTGCAGCAGGCGACCAAAGGCATCAAGATCGAGCTGCAACAGACGCTGGACCGTTTTGTCCAAGAAGGCAAACTGCTGGAGGCGCAGCGGCTGGAACAGCGAACCAATTTCGATCTGGAGATGCTGGAGGCAACCGGGTCCTGTGCCGGGATCGAGAACTATTCGCGCTATCTGACGGGCCGCGCGCCAGGTGAGCCGCCGCCGACACTGTTCGAATTCATTCCCGACCATGCAATTGTTTTTGCGGACGAATCCCATGTCTCGGTGCCGCAGATCGGCGGGATGTACAAGGGCGACTACCGGCGCAAATTCGTGCTGGCCGAGCACGGCTTCCGCCTGCC
>JBDTQR010000322.1:0-3865 GCA_039932095.1 bacterium
ACGCACCTTTTCGGCGGCCTCGGTCCCGGCTTCGTCATCGACAAACGCCTCGACTGCGGGGCGCATCACTTCGCCGCCCTTGACCAGTTTGCCCACCGCCGTGGTGCCCCACATCAGGCCGCCCTGCGTGGTGAAATCCATCTCGGTGTCGGGGGCATTGTAGAACTTGTCGGACCGCAGATGGAATTCCGGCTTCAGCGCCGCCATGGCAGCTTGCCTGAGCGTGGTCCCTTCGGACCCCGTGCCATCCTGCTGAAAACGGAATCCCTCCAGCCGCCCGACGAACTCGCCTTCGACCGTCACTTCGCCCTTGTCATTCACCTCGGCCACGAGGGTCTCCTTCTGCTTCAACCGCCGCAACAGCACGGACGTGCGCCGGTCAACAAATCTCTGCGTCAGCGCCATGTGCAGCGCGTCCGACAAACGGTCTTCTACAGCGCGGGTTTCGTCGCGCCAATGGCTTTCATCATCAACCCAGCCATTCCGCTGTGCAACATAGGTCCAGGTACGGATATAGGCCAGCCGTTTCGAGATGGTAGCGATATCACCGGCGGGTTTATCAATGCGTTCGATCGACTTTGCCAGCCAGTCGGCCGGAATACGGGTCTGCGCCAGTCCGCGTCCGGTCAGAAAGTCGAAAATCCGGGCAAGCAGCGTAATATGTTCGCTGTCCGATGCCGAGCGGAAATCCGGCACCCGGCAGACATCCCACAACAGTTGTACGCGCTGCGGGCTGTTCAACTTGTCGGCCACTTCCGGGATCGCGCTGAGGGCCTTCAGCGCCACCACGTCATCAGCGTCGCGCGCCCGGCTGAGCCATGGGTCCGAGGTCGGCGATTCCAGACTGCGGATCAGCCGGTCAACGGTGCCGAACTCCAGATGAGCATTGCGCCATTGCAGTTTGCGGACCGGGTCGAATTTGTGGGTTTCTATGGCCTCGATTTCATCTTCATCGAAGGGCCGCGCCTCGCCGGTGACGCCAAAGGTGCCGTTCTCGGTGTGCCGTCCGGCCCGGCCCGCGATCTGGCCCAGTTCCTGTGGATACAGCGCGCGCATCCGTCGCCCGTCAAATTTCGCCATCGAGGAGAAGGCGACGTGCTTGATGTCGAGGTTCAAGCCCATGCCGATGGCATCGGTGGCGACGAGGTAGTCAACATCGCCGTTCTGATACATCGCGACCTGCGCATTGCGGGTCCGCGGGCTCAAAGCGCCCATCACCACCGCACAGCCGCCCTTGGTGCGGCGGATCAGCTCGGCGATGGCATAGACATTTTCAACCGAAAACCCGACAATTGCGCTGCGTTCGGGCATTCTACTTATCTTTTTCGAACCTGCGTAGGTCAAAGTCGACAGCCGCTCGCGTTTCATGAACTGCACACCGGGGATCAGACCGGCGATGGCCGGCCGCATGGTGTCGGAGCCGAGGAACAGCGTTTCCACCAGCCCGCGCGCCCGTAACAACCGGTCGGTAAAAACGTGGCCGCGCTCGGGGTCGCCGCACAGCTGGATTTCATCCACCGCCAGAAAGTCGGCGCCGATCTCCAGCGGCATCGCTTCGACGGTGCAGACCCAATAGGTGGCGCGCGGCGGCAGGATGCGTTCCTCGCCGGTGATCAGCGCCACGACCGAGGGGCCGCGCTGGGCGACGATGCGGTCATAAACCTCGCGCGCCAGCAAGCGCAGCGGAAGACCGATGATCCCGGTCCGGTGGCTGAGCATCCGTTCGATGGCGAAATGGGTCTTGCCGGTGTTGGTCGGCCCAAGCACCGCCGTGACCCGACCCGGCGGGCGCGCGTTCAAGTCCATGGTCTTGCCTTACAGGTCCTGTCCGCCCAGGCTGGTTTCCAGCCGTTTCACCGAGGCCTTTACTTCGGTCATATGCGGATTGAGCGCAAGGGCAGCCTTGTAGACCTCCAGCGCCTTGGCGGGTTCATCCAGCTGCTCGAAGATCATCCCCAGACCGGCCAGTGCGCCGAAATGGCGGGGGTTCAGGGTCAGCGTCCTGGCGATGTCGCTGACCGAGGGGCCGAGGTCGCCGGTCTGATAATAGGCCGTGGCGCGGGCGTTGTAGCCTTCGGCGAAATCGGGGGCGTGGTCGATCAGGGCGGTGAAATGTTCGATGGCGATCTCGGGATGGCCGGCGGCGAGGGCGTCACGGCCGCGCTTCAAGAGCAGGTCCATCGCAGGCGAACCGGATTTCGACCATTCGATCCAGATATTGTCGGTGATCTGGCCCGCTTCCTCATCGGTCGCTGATTGCAGTTGCTGAAACAGGTCGTCCAGCCGGGCCCGGTCGGCCCAGACCGGCAGCGCAAGGAAAAGCAACAGTGCTGTCGCAACGATAGTGTTGTGCAGGGCGGCCAAGGCTTTCATAAGGTAAGCGTAGCCTAATTGCAGCAAAACGCCAGAGGCGGGCGATCACGATGGAGTAAGCGATGAGCAAGGTGATTGATACCGCAGTCGGGGCCTTGTCGGCGCGACTGTCGGACGGGTTTGACGGTGTGGCCAAGTTCGTGATCGAAGGCGAAGGCGCGATCATGGTGGATGGGTCGGGGGTGCATGAGGGCGACGCGGATGCCGACGTGACCCTGACGGCGACGGCAGAGGTGTTTGAACAGCTGCTGGCCGGCGATCTGAGTGCGGCGTCTGCCTTCATGACCGGCAAGCTGGCGGTCGATGGCAGCATGGGGCTGGCGATGAAACTGGGGACTTTGCTCGGGTGAGTGTCGCACCGCTGTTCCACGAGGTGGCCGACGGACCGCAGGATGGCCGGGCCGAGTGGCTGACTTGCGCCGACGGAGTGCGGATCCGGGTGGCGGTGTGGCATGCGGCGGCGACCATGGGCACGGTGCTGTTGCTGCCGGGGCGCAGCGAATATGTCGAGAAATACGGCCGGGCCGCAGCGGTGCTGGCCGAGGCGGGCTATTGTACCGTCGCTGTCGACTGGCGCGGGCAAGGTCTGGCGGATCGGGCGCTGCCGGACCGGTTGATCGGCCATGTCGGGGATTTCGCCGAATATCAGCGCGATATGGATGCGATGCTGGTGTTTGCGGCGGCGGCCGGTCTGGCGCGGCCCTACCATATGATCGCGCATTCGATGGGCGGCTGTATCGGTCTGCGCAGTCTGATGCGGGGTCTGCCGATGGCAACGGCGGTGTTTTCATCACCGATGTGGGGCATTCCGATGGCGGGGTGGCTGCGTCCTCTGGCGACGGTGCTGACCAAAGCCTCGCACTGGCTGGGCTTTGCCGGGCGCTATGCGCCGGGGACCAACGGGTCGGTTTACGTGACCGACACACCCTTTGTCGGCAATACCCTGACCACCGATGCCGAAATGTGGGACTATATGCGCCAGCAGGCACTGGCCCATCCGGACCTGTCGCTGGGCGGGCCGAGTTTCGGCTGGCTGAAGGCGGCGCTGGAGGAATGCGCGGCACTGGCGGCGATGCAAAGCCCGCATTATCCGGTGGTTTGCGCTTTGGGCACACTGGAGCAGGTGGTCGATCCGGCACCTATTCTGGCCCGGATGTCCCATTGGGAGACCGGCAGGCTCGACGAGTATGACGCCTGCGAGCATGAGGTGATGATGGAGCGTCCGGCCACCAGAGAGGCTTTTCTGACCCGGGCCGTGGCATTGTTCAAAAGGGCCGATTGACGCTGGCTTCGACAAGGCGGGCCGTCACCTTGGGCCGTCCTTGTCGGATTTGTCGCGGACAGTGCAGAACTGGTGCAGGCGGGCGGCCCATGCCGCCGCGCTGTTGGCAGGAGCGGCCGGTCTGCACGGTCCCGGCCCGCAGTTTCCCTACGATCCACGATTTCATGCGGCGGAAGTGACCGACCTAGACGGCTACAGCCTCGAATTTGT
>JBDTQR010000323.1:0-3833 GCA_039932095.1 bacterium
AGACGTGGGAGAGTAGGTCACCGCCAAACCTAGTGAAAAGCAAATAATCCCTCTGTACGATCCAAATAATACCATAACGGCTCCCCTCGGGGAGCCGTTCTGCATTCCAGGAATGAAACAAAAACATCCGGCAAAGCTGACCTTTCAGCCGGGCACAGACTTGGCTATAGCAAGGCCATGCGCCAAACTCTGCCAGATCTCTTGCAGGCCCGCATCGCCTCGGGCGATCTCAAACCCGATCCGGCGCAACACGATATCGTGGCGCAACTCGAAAAGCTGCGGCACTGGTTGGAACTCCACGCCAACCGCCGCACTGGTTTGCTGGGCGGGCTGTTCAGCAAACTGCCGCAGCCGCCAAAGGGCTTCTACATCTGGGGCGGCGTCGGGCGCGGCAAATCCATGCTGATGGACCTGTTCATCGAGCACACCGACATTACCCAGAAGCGACGGGTCCATTTCCATGCCTTCATGCAGGAAATCCATCACGCCATGCATGAGGCGCGCAAGAGCGGGGTCGAAGATGCGCTTGCCCCGGCAGCCGAGGCGATCATTCACGACCTCAGGCTGCTGGCCTTCGATGAAATGCAGATCGTTGACATCACCGATGCGATGATCGTCGGGCGGCTGTTTGAAAAGCTGATGGCGGGCGGTGTGGTGATCGTGACCACTTCCAATCGGCGGCCGGAGGATCTGTACAAGAACGGGTTGAATCGGGCGCTGTTCCTGCCGTTCATCGCGCTCTTGAACGAGAAGATGGTGGTGGTCGAACTTGCAAGCCCGAACGATTATCGCCAGCACCGGCTCACCGGGGCACAGGTCTATTTCTATCCCGCCCCCGGCGCTCGGGCCAAGATCGACGCAATCTGGCGGGGACTGACGGGTGGGTTGGCCGGGCAGCCGTTGATCCTGCCGGTCAACGGTCGCAGCGTCCGGCTGGAGCATTACGTGAACGGCAATGCCCGGGCCAGCTTCTGGGAGTTATGTGCCAAACCCTTGGGTCCGGCGGATTTTCTTGCCATTGCCGGGGCGGTGCGGGTTCTGGTGCTGGAAGACATCCCGCAACTGTCAGCCAGCAATTACAACGAGGCCCGGCGGTTTGTGATTCTGATCGACGCGCTGTACGAGTCTGGAACCCGGCTGATCTGCTCGGCGGCGGACGCGCCGGAGCGGCTCTATCTCGAAGGCGAGGGCGTGTTTGAATTTGCCCGAACTGCGTCGCGCCTGCGCGAGATGCAGGATGCCGATTGGGGCAATCAGGGGTCGCAGGCGATCGAGTCGCAATCGGGGAAAGCCGCCGGATAGCTGTGGCGCAGGTGGAGCAGCATCAGCACGGCGGGCAGGGACAGCGCGAACATCAGGGCCCAGGCGACCAGGGGCGCCCAAGGGGCACGGCCGCGGCCTGCGGCATCGTCGTGATCAGGCATCGACAGGACAATTGTCGCCAGAATGATCGAATAGACCGCGACATTCGGTCCGGCCACGATCAGCCCGGCCAAAGGATTGCCAAGGAATATCAGATAGCTGCGCTCCGCGAACAGACCCCAGACTCCGGCAACCAGCAAATGCCACCGCGACAGACCGGGCAGCAGACGCAGCGCCACAGTCAGGCCAAGAATGGCTCCCGTAAAGGCCAGCAGATTGAAACTGATGAACTGTCGCACCGCGCGGACCCAGATCGCAGGTGTGAAGCCTTGGTTCAGAGCGTAGAAGCTGCCGACCAAGGTTTCCTCAAACACCACCGCGGCATAGCCGAGCAGCACGGCGCGCAGCAGCGGTGGCAGCGGGATGGACTGTAACGCTGCCGCAAATCGCAGGCCCCGGTTGCCGCGCAGCACGATCCAACCCAGCACGCACATCGTGGCATAGTAGTGGGCCGCGAGGGCTTGCGTGGTACCGCGCAGCATCAGGGCCAACAGCACCACCGAAACGGCGACGATGGCCAGCAGCAGATTTGGCAGAAAGCGCGACAGACCAGACACTACGGCGTCCTTGTATGGCATTCGGCCATAGTGGCAGGTCGTGAAACTGCGGCAAGTGGTCAGCGGGCAGAAGTTAAGATCTGGTTACCGGAAAAGGCCAGGCTATTGATAAGATTTCATAATAAGAAGTGTCCACACGTGGACACTCGGTGGCGTCGGCGGGTTCAACGGACAAACTCCTCCCGTCGGTAGCCTTGCAGATACAAAAGCGCCGTCAGATCGCCGTAGTTGATCCGGACGCTGCACTTGGCCGCGACCGCAGGCTTGGCATGCAGGGCCACCCCCATCCCGGCCAGTCCCAGCATCCCCAGATCATTCGCCCCATCCCCCACCGCGACCGCCTCTGCCGGGGTGATCCCCAGCCGCGCCGTGATCTGATGCAAGGCCTGAACCTTGGCCGCCTTGCCATGGATCGGATCGGTGACTTCACCGGTCAGCAGGCCATCCTTGATCACCAGCGTATTCGCGTGGTTCTCATCAAAACCCAAAATCGTGGCAATCCGCGAGGTGAACGCCGTGAATCCGCCCGACACCAACGCCGCATGACCGCCACGGGCCTTCATCGTCGCCAGCAGCACCGGCCCGCCCGGCATCAAGGTGATCCGGTCGCGCAGCACCTCATCGATGACGGTGGCGTCGAGCCCTTTCAGCAGCCCGACCCGTTCACGCAGGGCCGCCTCAAAGTCCAACTCGCCATTCATCGCCCGCGCCGTGATCCCGGCAACATGCGCGCCGACCCCGGCCATAGCTGCAAGTTCGTCAATGCACTCTTGTTCGATCATCGTGCTGTCCATATCGGCCAGCAGCAGTTTCTTACGCCGCCCTTGCGACCGCTGAAGCGCCATGTCGATCGACAGTTCTTGCAGGTTGGACCAGACCTCCCATTGGTTGGCGGGCAAAGTCTCCAGCGGAAATTCGGCTGCCACGCCGGGGTTGAGCCAAACCGCATCGCCGCCACCCCAGGCATTGCGCAGGCTTTCAACCAACGACTGGTCAAGAACCGGTCGCGTTGGATTGGTCAGCAAAGTGGCGGTGAACATGGCGCATCCTGCAAATGGTCTTGCGGCGCTTTACCCTGAAAGCGGCGGTGCTTCTAGGGGGCGGCATCGGGCCACTCATCAGCGGTCCGCAGCCAGTCAACAGCATTTTTCAGCATGGTTGGCCGGCCATCCGCATCTCCCACCGTGGCGGCCAGTTCCGACAAGCGCAGGACAGCCGTCAGCAGCCAGATCCGCCGATGGTCGAGGTCGCGGCCGGTGCGGCGTTGATATGCCGCCACGGTGCGCCGGGTCAGATCAGCGTCTATGAAATTGCCATAGACAAAATCCTGATGCAGATCCCCGATGCCACTGTCGGCAAAATCATAAATGCCGTTCAGCACCTCGCTTTGCGGATCAAAGGCCATGTTCCAGCCATGGCCATCGAAAAAGCCATAGATCGTCTGGTCGCCCGACATCCCGGCATAGTCTGCCAGAGCCACCTCTGCCGCCATACGTATCTTTGGCGGCAATAGCGGCAGGGCAAGGCGTTCAATGTCGGCCGCGCTGCGCCACCTGCCGATGGGCAAGGCTCCGGCCAGACGCGCCTGAGCTACCGGAATTGCATGAAGCTCGGCGTAAAACTGTCCCAGAACCTCGGCCAGTCTCGCCTTGCCGGCTTCGCTGACATTCGCGTAGGTCCCTGCAAGCAGGTGCGCGCCCGGCAGTTTCGGGTGTGCGGAAAACACCGGCGGTCCCTGATGCAACACCATGTCGGGCACTGACAAAGTCAGGCGGCCTTTCAACAGATGTAACAACCCAGCCTCGCGCTGCAAGGATGCCAACGCCACCGGGTTGCGCGGGAATTTGCAGATCA
>JBDTQR010000324.1:0-3810 GCA_039932095.1 bacterium
TCTGATCTCGGCTGACGCCCTCGATGAAACCTGCCATGCAAAGCCTCCCAACCATCAGTAAGGATAGCATAAATCGGAGTTCTTACACAGCCTCGGCGGTTTGCAGACGGACGGCGGGTAGGCCCGGTATATGTGAAACATCCCGTTAGCTGCCCTTCGTGAAACCGGGACAGCCCGGACCGCAGTATTGGCAAGCAAAGACGATGAACCGAGTTTCGCTGTGTAGCTTATCAACGATTAAAATGATCCGGCCACATCTTGCACAGTCAACATCGCGAAAACCGCGCGCTCTTGTGGCCCAACGTCTCAGGGAATGCCGACGAACAGGGCGATGGCGCAACTTTGTGCCAAAAAATTCCTCACCTGCGCCCTATGTGAGTAACCTTTTCGCGTTTCTGACGAACCTCTCTAACGGGTGACCGTGCCCGAGCCCCAATTGGAGGAGACCTGAGATGCAACTGCCATCGCCCTCCTTGCTGTTTTCAGACCAGTCGGCGGTTTCCAAATCAACAGGCTCGGCGCTGTCGCTGCTGTTGCGGGGCGCCTTTGCGTCGGTATTGGTGCCGTTCTTCCTTACGTCATTCCTGACCAAGGTGGATGGGTTCAGCCTGACCATCGGGGCCTATGCCCAGATCGTGCCCAAACAGATCGAGGCGGCGGGCTATGACAGTTCGGCACTGCCATGGCTGGTGCATCTGCTGGTCCTGGCTGGGACGCTCGGCGAACTTGTGTTGCCTTTGGCCGTGGTTGCGGGTCTTGCAACAAGGGTGTCTGCCTTGGCCATGATCGGGTTTGTAGGGGTGATGAGCCTGACCGACATTTACGGGCACGGCGTCGACGCACAGACCATCGGCGCTATGTTTGATGGCGATCCTTATGCCGTAATCGCCGATCAGCGGCTGCTTTGGGTGATGATGTTGGTCGTACTTATGACCACTGGTGGTGGGATTTTTTCTCTGGATGCGGCGGTGTCGCGGTGGTTAAGGCGGTGTTCTGATGCCTGAAGCTGCTGGTCATATTAATGTGCAAGGCCATTGGTTGCGGATGACAGATGCCAGGCGAGCGCACGTGATGGCCGCTCAGGAATTCTGGGGGATGGCATGGACTTGATATTCGGCTATCTCGCGGGAGTGTTGACCTTGATCAACCCTTGCGTCCTGCCAATTCTGCCCATCGTGCTGACCTCCAGTCTTCGCGCCGACCGCCGCGCCCCGGTCTTTCTGGCATTGGGGATGAGCGCGAGTTTTGTTCTGCTGGGACTGGGGGTCGCCGCTCTCGGGCCCGCCATGGGCATCGGTGAGGATGTCGTGGCGCGCGCGGCCGCCCTCATGATGATGGCGTTCGGGCTGGTCATGCTGATCCCGTCATTTGGCGGGAATTTCGCGACGGCGACGGCTGGGATTTCGGCTCGCGCCGATGCCGGGATGTCGGCCACCGCCGAGGCAGGTCTGCCCGGTCAGTTTCTGGGCGGCGCGCTCTTGGGCGCCGTATGGAGCCCGTGCATCGGCCCGACATTGGGCGCGGCGATTGGTCTGGCCGCACAGGGGCAGAACCTTGGCCGGGCTGGCGCAGTCATGCTGGCCTTTGCTTTGGGTGTCTCAACCCTGATCCTCGGGGTAGCATACGGAGCCCGCCAGGCATTGCAGCGCAACAAGGTGGCAATGCGTCGGGCCTCCGAACGTGCCAAGCCGATCATGGGGGCCGCCTTCCTGCTGATCGGCACCATGTTGTTCTTCCATTTCAACCGCCCCATCGAGGCCTGGTTCCTTGGCATCATGCCGAACTGGCTGGTCGATTTTTCTGTCACCCTGTGAAAGGATCCTTCATGAAACGCCGCAGTTTTCTAAGCCTTGCCGGTGCAGGCATCGCTTTGCCGATGCTTTCCATGCCCACGCTGGCCGCTGACCGGATCTTTTACACGCCGGGTCTGGCCGAAAAGGCGATGGCGGACGGCAAAGTCATCTTGCTCGACTTTTGGACCAACTGGTGTTCGACCTGTGCGGCGCAAGACCGGGTTATCGGCGAGTTCCGCGCTCAAAACCCGGCCTATGACAAGTCGATCACCTTCATCACGGTGGATTGGGATGTCTACGCCGATGGCGACCTGTCGAAGGCTCTGCAAATCCCGCGCCGCTCCACGCTTGTGGCACTGAAAGGCAAGAAAGAGATCGGCCGTCTGGTTGCGGCAACTTGGCCCGCAGATATCAAGGCCTTGCTGGATGCCACCCTCGCCGCGACATAAGCCAAAGAAATTCGCTGATCGATGTAACCTTATCCTGCGTCCTGCGAACCTTCCTATACAGGCCAAGAATGGCTTGTTCCCTCGCGGTGCCCTCGCATCGCTGAACCCAGAACAGGAGGATCTCCATGTCTAAACCGATGCTCAAAACCGCCTTCGCATCCGCCCTTGTCAGCGCGATCGGTGCTTTTCCGGCTGCCCACGCCGACACCGCCATGAAGCCCATGACCGAGGCTGATATGATGAAGGCGCAGGAAATGACGATGGCACAGGTCAAGACTGGCAAGTTCGAGCAGTGCTTCGGCGTTGCGCTGAAGGGCCAGAATGATTGCAAGGCGGGTGCTGGCACGACCTGCGCGGGCACCAGCCATGTCGACTATCAGGGCGACGCTTTCAAGCTGGTGCCGACCGGCACCTGCGTGACCATCGACACGCCGAACGGCAAAGGCTCTCTGACCGCGAAGATCTGAAGCTATTGTGACGAGCGCCGGATCCTTTTCGCCGCCCATCTTCCAACTGATGAAAGGCCAGACCATGGACGGAACAGTACAGTTTGAACGTCCGCAGTTGGTTCCGTCCCGGGCCGGAGTTGGTTTGAAGGCGCAACATTACCAGACGATCCTGCAAAGTCGCCCCGACATCGGATTCTTTGAGGTGCATGCCGAGAATTACATGGGCGCGGGCGGACCGCCTCATGGTTGGCTGGCCGCGATCCGGCAGAATTACGCGCTGTCGCTGCATGGCGTGGGACTGTCCATCGGGGCGGCGCGCGATCTGGACTCCGACCACCTGCACCGGTTGCGCGACCTGATCCAGCGCTATGAACCCGGGTTGTTTTCCGAACATCTGGCTTGGTCCAGCCATGATACGGGCTTTCTGAATGACTTGTTGCCGGTGCCCTATACCGACGAAACCCTGTCCCGGGTTTGCGACCACATTGACCAGGTCCAGACCACGCTTGGTCGACGCATGCTCTTGGAAAACCCGACCACCTATCTGGCCTTTGCCGAAAGCACCTGGGACGAGATTGACTTTATTGCCGAGGTCGCCCGGCGCACCGATTGCGGCCTGCTCTTGGACGTGAACAACGTACATATCTCGGCCGTTAATCAGCAGTGGGATCCGCTGGACTATATCAGCCGCTATCCCCTTGCCCGCGTCGGCGAAATCCATCTGGCGGGCTTTACCCCCGAGGCCGATGAACTGGGCCGCCCCTTGCTGATTGATACACACGACCGCCCGGTCGACGCCGATGTCTGGTCGCTTTACGCCCAGGCAGTGCGGTTGATCGGCCCCAAGCCGACGCTGATCGAATGGGACGCCAATGTGCCGGACTGGCCGGAGTTGTTCGCCGAAGCCCAACGGGCCGAGGCTATGATGGCAAAGGTGCAGCACCATGCTCTTGGCTGAACGCCAGTACGATTTCGGCCTGTCCTTGCTGGATGCCAAACGGCCAGCGCCCGAAGGTCTGGTCGGACCGGATGGCCAGCCCAGCCCGCGCCGTTTTGACGTCTATCGCAACAATGTGGTGGCCGGGCTGATTGCAGCCTTGGGCGATGCCTATCCCGTGG
>JBDTQR010000325.1:0-3726 GCA_039932095.1 bacterium
TCCAACCCGTCCTTCGGCTTTCAGGTTTCGACCGAGGGCAGCGGTTTCACATGGTCGGTGAACAGCCAGCAAAATCAATTGACCCCTTGGTCGAATGATCCGGTCCGCGATCCCTCTGGAGATACCATCTATCTGCGCGACGAAGAGAGCGGCGAGGTATGGACCCCCACTGCCTTGCCGATTCGTGACCGGAGCGCGTCCTATTCTGCGCGCCACGGTCAGGGCTTTACCGAGTTCAGCCATGACTCTCGCGGCATCGCGCTGAAGCTTCTGCAGTTCGTCCCGGTTGACGATTCCATCAAGATTTCCCGCCTGACGATCACCAATCACTCGGAACGTGCGCGGCAGCTTTCTGTGACGGCTTATGTCGAATGGGTGTTGGGTCCGAGCCGCCCGGCAGGCGCACCCCATATCGTGACCTGGATCGACCCGGTCACCGGCGCAATCTTCGCGCGAAACCCCTGGAATGACCCGTTCGGCGAGCGCGTGGCTTTTCTGGACCTTGGCGGCCTCCAAACGGCATGGACCTGCGACCGGACGGAGTTTCTCGGCCGCAATGGCGCGATGGACCGCCCAGCTGCGCTTTACCCCGGTACTCAGTTGTCGAACCGATCCGGCGCGGGCCTTGATCCCTGCGGCGCATTGCAGACGCAGGTCGCGCTGAAAGCTGGTGAAACCACAGACATCGTCGTCTTCCTCGGCCAGACCGCAAACGGGACCGAGGCGCAAGTCCTGCTATCGAAATACCGGGATGCCGATCTTGACCAGGTGTTCGCCGCCGTCAATGGCCAGTGGGACGACATGCTGGGCGTGGTGCAGGTCAAAACACCTGACCGCGCGCTCGACATCATGCTCAACCGCTGGCTGCCCTATCAGACCCTCGCCTGCCGCGTTTGGGCGCGCTCGGCCTTCTATCAGGCCAGTGGGGCCTATGGGTTCCGCGACCAGTTGCAGGACGTCATGGCGCTGTGCATCTCCCGGCCCGACCTCGCGCGCGAACATGTGTTGCGCGCCGCTGGGCGGCAGTTTGTCGAAGGCGATGTGCAGCACTGGTGGCTGCCCGGATCAGGCCGTGGCATCCGCACCCGGGTTTCTGACGATCGCGGCTGGCTGGCCTATGTTACGGCCCATTACGTCCGCGTCACGGGCGACTCTGCCGTGCTGGACGAGGTGGTGCCTTTTCTAGAGGGCCCCGTGCTGAAGGACGGCGAGACTGACGCCTTCTTTCAGCCGACCACCTCCACCCGGACGGCGAGCCTGTTCGACCACTGTGCATTGGCGCTCGACAAAAGCCTGGCCACAGGTGAGCACGGACTGCCACTGATGGGCACCGGCGACTGGAATGACGGCATGGGTGCGGTCGGTCAGGGCGGACAGGGCGAAAGCGTCTGGCTCGGTTGGTTTCTTTATGCTGCACTCGATGCTTTCGACGGGATTGCCGAAACGCGACAGGACATGCAGCGGGCAGCCAACTGGCGCCAAAGCGGCGCGTCCCTGAAGGCCGCGCTTGATCGCGAAGCCTGGGACGGCGACTGGTATCGACGCGCGTTTTTCGACGACGGATCGCCCCTTGGATCTGTCGCCAATTATGAATGCCGCATCGATTCCATCGCGCAATCCTGGGCCGTGATCTCGGGCGCTGCCGATCCCGCGCACGCGAACCGCGCGATGGAAGCGTTGGACAAATACCTTGTCCGGCTGGACGACAAGTTGCTGCTTCTTTTCACACCGCCCTTCAATCAGCCAGCGAAAAATCCCGGCTATATCAAGGGCTATCCGCCGGGCGTCCGCGAGAATGGCGGACAATATACCCATGGCGCACTTTGGGCGGCACTGGCCTTTGCGCTCCAGGGCGACGGGGACAAGGCGGGGGAACTTCTTTCAATGCTCAACCCGATCTACCACGCAGACACCCCAACCGGAGTGCATCGCTACAAGGTGGAGCCCTACGTGGTCTGCGCTGATCTTTATTCCGAACCGCCCCATGTCGGTCGCGGCGGCTGGACCTGGTACACCGGATCGGCTGGCTGGATGTACCGCGTGACGCTCGAATCTCTTCTGGGGTTCCAGCCGGAGGGCGCAAAACTGCGGCTTTCCCCCTGCATCCCGCGTGATTGGCCCGGCTTCGGAATCGTCTATCGCTATCGCACCTCGCGCTACGAAATCGAGGTTACCAACCCGCATGGCGTCTGTCGCGGCATACTTTCGATCACGGTCGATGGCGAAATGCTGGCCTCCACCGACACCGCTTGCATTCCCCTTTTGGACGACGGCGCGACGCATCGCGTGCAGGTCGTCCTAGGCGCAACCACCTGAGGATATCATGGCAGAACACATCAGCCCTCTGGCCGGAAAGCCCGCGCCGCGCGCGCTTCTGGTCAACATTCCGCGGCTTATGACCGCGTATTTCACGTTGACCCCTGATCTCGCCGTTCCGGCCCAGCGGGTGCGTTTTGGTACGTCAGGGCATCGCGGATCCGCCTTTGCCGCCGCCTTCAACGAGGCGCATATCCGCGCCATCACGCAAGCGGTCTGCCTTTACCGCCGTCATGCGGGAATCAACGGTCCGCTGTTTCTGGGGATGGACACTCATGCCCTGTCGGAGGCCGCTTTCGCCACCGCCATCGAGGTACTTGCCGCGCACGGGGTGGAGACGATGATCGACGAACATCATGGCTACACACCCACGCCCGTGATCTCGCACGCGATCCTGTGCTACAATCGCGGCAGGAAAACCGGCCTGTCCGACGGCATCGTCATCAGCCCATCGCACAATCCGCCCGACGAAGGCGGCTTCAAATACAATCCCCCCAATGGCGGCCCGGCGGATGTCGAGGTGACGGACTGGATCGAAAAGGCGGCCAACGAATTCCTCGCCAAAACGCTTGATGGCGTGGCCGTCATTCCCTATGACCGCGCCCGCAAGGCCGCCTGCATCCATGCGCACGACTATATCACGCCCTATGTCGCTGACCTCGCCAATGTCGTCGATATGGAGGCGATCCGTCAGGCGGGCGTTCGGATCGGCATAGACCCGCTGGGAGGTGCCGCCGTCCAATATTGGGAACCGATTATCGCGCGTTACCGCATCGACGCGACAGTCGTGAACGACGCCGTGGACCCGACGTTCGCGTTCATGACGGTGGATTGGGACGGCAAGATCCGCATGGACTGTTCGTCACCCTACGCCATGACGCGGCTGATCGCACAGCAGCACAAGTTCGACATCGCCTTTGCCAATGACACCGACGCGGACCGGCATGGCATTGTCTGTCCCTCGGGCGGTCTGATGAACCCGAATTACTTCCTTGCGGCGTCGATTGCCTATCTTTGTGCGAACCGGCCGGACTGGAAGGCGGAAAGCGCCATCGGAAAGACCTTGGTGTCCAGTAGCATGATCGACAGAGTGACTCAAAAGTTGGGGCGCAAGCTGGTCGAGGTGCCGGTCGGGTTCAAATGGTTCAGCACTGGCCTGATGGACGGCTCCCTTGCCTTCGGCGGTGAGGAAAGTGCCGGGGCGTCCTTTCTGCGGAGGAACGGGGAGGTGTGGACGACCGACAAGGACGGTCTTATCATGGGCCTGCTTGCCGCCGAGATGACCGCAAAAACCGGGCACGATCCCAACCTTTCCTATGCGTCCGTCACGAAAGACAGTGGCACCTCCCACTATAAGCGGATCGACGCACCCGCCACTCCCTCGCAGAAAGCGATCCTCGCACATCTGGA
>JBDTQR010000326.1:0-3694 GCA_039932095.1 bacterium
CCGATGATGCCCTGATTGGTGGTGCTGGACGGACCAAGAAGTTGCGGCGTCAGTTCCAGCACATGGTCAGGGCCGAAATTCGCCTCCAGCCGCTCATCGGGCAGTTCGACCCGGTAACCCTCAACACGGGGGAAGGTAATCTCCAGCGCATCACGGTCGGGTTTGACGGCATGGACGCGGACGGTTTCGCGGGGCTTGGCAGGGGGCGACACAACAGGTTTGGCCGCGAAGTCGAAGGGGATGCCAAGGACATCGGCGTATTCGACATTGAACAGGCCTTCGTCGTTCAATTCATACGACTGGCGGCGCAGCGCACGGCCGACAACCTGTTCGCACAGAAGCTGTGTGCCGAAAGCGCGGACACCAAGAACATGGGTGACGGTGTTGGCATCCCAGCCTTCGGTCAGCATCGATACGGAGACGACGCAGCGGATCTGCTCGCCGAGCTTGCCCTTCTTGCCGACGGTGTTCATCACCTCGCGTAGCAGGGTGGATTCGTCGATCTTGTCACCGGCGGTGACGTCACCCGTGCGCTCGATCATCTCGCGCTTGAACTGGTCGATTTCCGTCGCCGCCATTTCGCGGAAATCCTTGTCCAGCGCCTCGCCGGATTCGAGTTGGGCTGAATCGATCAAGATGGTGTTCGGGCGAGGCATCCGGTTGCCGAAATCGTCGTAGTTCCGGAACAGGGCGAGGCGGCCGTTTTCCAGCGTCGTCTCGATGCCATCATCGCTGACACGGTCAAAACCGGAGACATACTTGTAGATCAGCTCCGATGTTGCCGTGTTGTTGCAGACGACGATGAACACCGGTGGGACACCGATCCCCTCCTCCAGCCACAGGTGGAAGGTCTTTTCATAATGCCCGTAGAGGGCTTCGAGTGCGGTAAGCAACTCGGCAGGCAGGCTGAGCGGATCGAGCGCCTTGCCCGCAACGCGGCCCTTTTTGGGAAGCTTTTTGCCGATATATTCCCAAAGGTTGCGGAATTTTGGCGTGTCGCCGCCGGGGATATTGTCGGCCACCGGCACACGAGGAAGTTTCACGATGCCGCATTCGATGGCGTCCATCAGCGAGAAGTCCGACATCGTCCAGGGGAACAGCGTGCCCTCGATGTAGCCTGAGCCGCGCAGGAAAAACGGGGTGGCCGACAAGTCATAGACCAGGCTGATGCCCAGCTTGCGCTTTACGGCTTCCAGGCCGGAAATCCACATCCGAGCGGCTTCGTTGTTCTCCTTGGCTTCGCTTTTGTCGTCGCCCTTCAGATCGTCTTCGGTTTCGCCGTCAGCATCTTTGACCCGTTCGCGATAGCAGTGATGCGCTTCGTCATTCATGACGACGATGTTCTTTTGGCCCATCAGGTCGCCCATGACCCGCTGGATCATCTCGCCCTCAGTCTCCAAAGTCTGAACCTTGTCGCCGCGCCAGCCTTCCAGCGCCTGGCGGGTACCTTTGGCGATCACGAGTTTTTCGCGCAGTTTGAAGGCGTGGTAGTTGGTGATGACGATCTTGGCGCTCTGGATATCGCGTAGCATATCAGGCGGCGTGATCTCGCGGCTGCGATAGTAGCTTTCCGGATCGTTTGGCAGCAGGACGCGCAACCGGTCTCGGATCGTGATGCCGGGCGATACGATCAGGAACCGGCTTGAGAATTGCTTGCTGTTGGGGTGACGGACGGCATTGACCGTCTGCCATGCGATCAGCATCGCCATCACGGTGGTCTTGCCCGCGCCGGTGGCCAGTTTCAGCGCAAGACGCATCAGTTCCGGATTGGCCTGTTCGTTGGCACCCTTGATATGCGCCCAGAACTTGGCAACGCGCGGCCCCATCTTGGGCGCGACCTCGGTCAGCCAGATGGCTGTTTCCACCGCTTCGATCTGGCAAAAGAATGGCCGGATGCCCTCGAATTTGTGGTGCCGCCAATGCTGCAACAGTCGGGCGGACTCTGGCGTTACCAGCCATTGATCCGGGTTTGGTAGGCTGCGCCAGGTTTCAACATAGCCCCGAACTTCATTGATGATTGGGGTGGGGTTGTATTCCTGATCCGTCGTGGAAAGATTGTCATCGGCGCCAAGTATCAGGGCACCCTGTTTCGTGTTCTGTCGTTGCTTTTTGGTCTTTGGGACCGGCGTGATCAGATCGGATCGCCTGCGGTTTTCGAGGATGCGGTTTGTGGGCTGTCCATCGGCGTCAAGCTCCCAATGCCTGCCCGGATAGGCGTAGGGAGAATTCAGGATTGGCTTTTCAAAGAACTGCTCAGACATCCGATGCACCTTTTCCGATGCTCGCTTTCGCTGCCGCCTTTTGCTCGTCGATCCAAGCGTCAATATCGTCGTGTTTGAACCGCCATTGCCCACGCACCTTGAAAGCCGGAATTTGGCCCTTCTGTGCCATCGTGTAGACAGTTTTCTCGGCAACCTTCAACAAAACTGCAACCTCTGGCAAAGTGAGAATTGGGTCCGACATGGACCTGCTCCTTCTCGAAATGTTCAGAATGAAGCTCTCAGACTTTGCCAGACTTTACTAGCGCTTGATTGCTCTTAGTTGCGTCGAGAGCCAGGGTTGCACCTTGGGCATCACCCCGTTCAGCTCCACCTCCAGCAGCATCCGGCCTGCCACCAGCCCAAACCCCACCCAGACCAACGCATGCCACCATTCGTCATAGCCGCGACGGGCGGCCCGTAATCTTGACACCCTGAACCGGGTTTTGTTCCCTAGCTACGGCGTTATCCGTGAGAAGGCGCTGCCATAGTTTGCGCGCAGCTGCACGGTGAGCGACGCCTCGGCCAGCGTGGCAAAGGGCTCGTCGGGCAGGTCCAGCAGCTGTATCGGTGCCAGCGCCTGTCCTGCGTCACAAGACAGAACTTGCCGGATCGTCGACAGATCCGCAGGCAGACCCTCGCTGTCTTGCCAAACGGCACGCAACACCAGCCGATGTCGCCGCACCCGGGAGTCAGGCATGTGGTCCAGCCGCAGCGCGGCAGGATCAAGGCCGGGGGTGGCAGACAGGACGCCCTGCAAGGTGTGCTCCACGGCGGTCAGCGCGTCTTAACGCGGCGCCGCGTTGGTGGATGCGGCGGTACACTGGGCGAAAGCTTGAAGATTGCGGCAACGCGGCGCAAGGTAGCTCTCGGCGAAATGGTCGATTGTAACTGGCCGAACCGCTCCGGTCACCGGGAGGGAACGAAGCATCGGGTCATTTATCAGGGCAGATCGCTGCCGTCTGAAAGGCTTCCGCCGAAATGTAATCAAAGGGGAGAGAACGACCTGAAAATAAACCTGACCAGTTCACCAAACGATTCCTGCTTTCTTTCCAACATACCGCGCCTTGACACTTTGCCCTGTTTTGTCCCCAAATAGATGTGGCGCAACCGGAACGATTGTGATGCTTGAAATTAAAGAGAAAAGTGTTTCAAAGGTGCTTGAGGCGGCGCGCCGCAAATTGTTAGATACCGGCACCCGAAATCGATTGGTTCATGTGAACCGCACCAATGCGCGGGCAAATTGCCTGAATGTCATCAACGAACACGCCGACGATATCTTTGCGATCTTGCGGGCCGATGGAAAGCGGATGCGGTTCAAGGCCATGGGCAAGGACAAGTCCGCTGAAGGTCAAGACATGCTGTTAGCGCTGCCTGAGGCCGACATGCCAGCAGGGTCCGACCGGTTGACAGATAGTTTTCTTGAGACCCCTCTT
>JBDTQR010000327.1:0-3665 GCA_039932095.1 bacterium
AAAACGCCGGTGACCACCTCAGCCAGAACCTACACCACCCTGTGGGACACGATCCTTCCAAGTTTGCCGATTGCCGCCCTCAGTCCTGCCTTGATGGCGTCGGACTGATCTTCGGCGATGGTTTTCATCCTGGCAGCAAGGGCCAGAACCTCGGCCTGCATGGTTTTGACATCTGTCCATGTCTGGCCCTTGGCACTGGCGATGTTGGCGAGGATTTTCTTGTGCAGATCTTGGGAATCGCGGCGGGTCGTTTCAAAGACGGTTTGCGGCTTGGTCATGAAACACCTTCGTGGGTCGACCGGCTGATTGACAAAGCAGCATTTCAGCCCCAGCGCGGTGGCCTGCAGCGCAAAGCGTTGGCACGCCCGGCCGACCTGCACCCAGTGTTCAGGGTCCACCTGCGCGCCCACAAAGACCGCGATACCGGCAGAGGACTGCAGTTGTCGGGCGTATTTGTCATTCTCGGATTTGGCTTTGAAAAACAGATCAAAAAAGCGCGGGCCAAGCCATTCGGGAAGGGGCGGGCTGCCACTGGTCGGTCCATAAAGGCCATCGCCCATATCCAGCGCCCGCCGTGGGCTGAACCGCAGCCAGGACTTGAGTTCGCGGACAAAGGCCGGGTCGCTCATCTGCGCGGTGTTCGCGCTCAGCACCAGATCGCGCAGCCGGTCGCGCTGCGGAGCGTCGGTGATCAGGATCAGATCAACACCCGGCATGACTGCCGTGGCCGCCAGCGTGGTCAGATCCTCTGCGCTGACTGGGCGGCCGTCATACTCGGCCCGTGTCGATTGGCGCTGCGGGATTGCATCGAACAGGACCGAAGGCGCGCCAGACGCTGCCCGATAGGCAAAGCCTATGGACCCGTCCGCTGCGGCATCAAAGACCGGCTCTCCCGCAAGACCCTGCGCTGCAGCGGCAAGGGCCAAAGTCTCTGCGGCGCAGCCGAGGCTGACAAAGACATGATGATCATCAGGGTCCACCGCGGGTGTGCGTCGGGAAAAGTCCGGGTGGATCACGATGCTGCCTTCGGCAATGGCAAACCGCCACGGCTGGGTGTTGTGACCGCTTGGCGCGAGGGTGGCGTAACGGATCAGGTCCTGGGTTTGCGGCGGCACCGACACTGGCGCGCGCATGGCACGAGCGGCTTGGTCATAGGCCGAGAATGACCCCATGCCTTTGAAACTTGCATAGGCAGACCCGGCCGCCAAAGCCGCGACCGCGCCGCCTCCGATCAGTACGGTGCGCCGGTTCATGGCGCGGCCTCTTCTTGCATCGGCTGGTTTGAAGACTGTCTCATGCGGCGGCCTTGCCAAGGCCACGCACCGCTTCGATCATCTGGGTCAAAACGGCTTGGGCGTCGCCATAGACCATGTTGCAGTTGTCGTTGTAGAACAGCGTGTTGACGATACCCGCATAGCCTTTGCCTTCACCGCGCTTGATGACATAGACCTGTTTGGCCTGATCGGCGTTCAGGATCGGCATGCCCCAGATGGGCGAGGATTTGTCGGTGCGCGCCGCTGGGTTCACCACGTCGTTGGCCCCGATGATCAGGGCGACATCGGCACTGGCAAACTCTGGATTTATCTCCTCCAGCTGAAAGATCATATCATAGGGCACGCCCGCCTCGGCCAGCAGAACGTCCATCTGGCCGGGCATCCGGCCTGCGACGGGGTGGATGGCGAATTTCACGGTGACATCCGCCGCTTGCAACAGCTTGACGAATTCGTACAGCTTCTGCTGGCCCTGCGCAGCGGCAAGGCCATAGCCCGGCACGATGACGACCTCTTTGGCGTAGCGCATGGCGATCCCGGCGTCGGCAGCGGCAGTCGGCTTCAACTCGCCCACAACCTTTCCTTGCTTTTGCGTCTTGGTGGCGCCGAAGTTGGTGAACAGGATTTTAGACACAGACCGGTTCATGGCCTTGGCCATCAGCAGCGTCAGCATCAGACCCGCCGCTCCCACCACCATGCCCGCAATCATCAGCGCCGGGTTTTGCAGGGAATATCCCTCCAACCCCACGGCCAGCCCGGTGAAGGCGTTATAGACCGAGATCACCACCGGCATATCCGCGCCGCCAATCGGCAAGGTCATCAGGATGCCGAACACCAACGACAGGCCAAAGAAGACCGCTATCAGCGCTGACATTGGCAAGAATGGGGCTACCGCGCCCAACGCCGTGGCACCGATGTAGGTGCCGACAACCAGAGTGATCAGAAAGACAATCCCGTTCACGGCCTGCTGACCCTTGAACCGCAACGGGTTTTTCAGCAGCCCGTCCAGTTTGCCCCAGGCGATCAACGAACCTGACAGCGAAACCGACCCGATCAGCGCTCCGGCCAATGTCACCACCAGCGCCGCCGGAGCGGAAACGCCGCCCAGCAGAACGATGGCCGCGATTGAGGCCGCAGCCCCACCCCCCGCGCCATTCAGCAGCGCTACCATCTGCGGCATCGCTGTCAATTTGGCGCGGGCACCGCTGCGCCACGCCAGCCCGCCGCCGGCCAGCAACGCCACCACGGCCAGCGCGGCATTGACCATCAAATGCGGTTGCGCGGCAGTTTTGACCGAAGCTGCGTAAAGAAAGCTCGCCACGATGGCCACCGCCATGCCGACCCCGGCATAGCCGATGCCAGAGGGGGCGGTGACGGGCGACGACATTCGCTTGAGGCCAAACAGAAACAGGAAAGCTGCCACAAGGTCAGCGATGATGATGACAAGTTGGGAAAGCTGCGTCAGCATGGGCCTAACCTTTCCGGGCGTGTTTGCGGGCCGGTTTGCGCGCTGGCGTGGTCTGGAACATCGCCAGCATCCGCGCCGTCACCACATAGCCGCCCGCCGCATTGGCGGCACCAAGGGCGACGGCCAGAAAGCCTATGACCTGCTCGGCCGGACCCGTCGCATTCAGCAGGGCGAAGATACCGCCGACCACAACGATGCCATGCACAAAGTTCGACCCCGACATCAGCGGCGTGTGCAGAATGGCCGGCACATTTCCGATGATCACCCAGCCTGCAAAACCCGCCAGAAGGAAGATATAGACTGCGGCAAGCCCGTCGATGGCCCCGGCTGTTGCGCCGGCTGTAGCAAAGTCCATGAGATGCCTTTCACGCCACTTCCGTGGCGGGTTTAACTGCGGTTTCAGGTGCCGTATTGTGTGGGTTTGGCGGCTCCAGCGCGGGGGCGTTCATCCGTTTGCCGTCATGGGTCACGACAATCGCCGCCAAAATCTCATCCGTCAGATCAAGGGTCAGGATGTTGTCATGCAGCATCAGGCTCAGCAGGTTGGCGAGGTTTTTGGCGTAAAGACGGCTGGCATCTTCGGCCAGCATCGAGGCCACGTTGAAAGGAGCCAAGATGGAAATGCGGCCGAGGATGGTCGTTTCGCCCGGCACCGTGCCCTCGCAGTTGCCGCCCCCCTCGGCGGCCAGATCCACGATTACAGCGCCCGGTTTCATGCCGGAAATCTGCACCGCAGAGATCAGCTTGGGCGCGGGTTTGCCGGGGATTGCGGCGGTCGTGATGATCAGGTCTGACACCTGGATGTGCTGGGTCAGGGCCTTGGCAACGATGGCCTGTTCTTCGGCGGTCAAGGCGCGGGCATAGCCGCCCTTGCCAGTGGCATCGACGCCGGTGTCCACAAAGGTGGCACCCAAAGACAGCGCCTG
>JBDTQR010000328.1:0-3650 GCA_039932095.1 bacterium
GGCAGACCGGATTATCGACGGTCTGCCAGACCTCTACGACCAGATGATCGGCAAGCGCTTTCGCAATGGGGTCGAACTGTCGGGCGGCGAGTGGCAGAAACTGGCCATTGCACGGGCCTATATGCGCGGCGCCGAAGTGCTGATCCTGGACGAACCGACTGCCGCCTTGGACGCGAGATCAGAGTTTGAGGTGTTCCAGCGTTTCAAGGAACTCAGCACCGGAAAAACCGCCGTGCTGATTTCCCACCGTTTCAGCTCGGTCCGCATGGCAGACCGAATTCTGGTGCTGTCCGGTGGCAAGGTCGAATCGTCGGGCACCCATGAACAGCTGCTCTCCCAATCGGGCCGCTACGCCGAACTCTTCGAACTTCAGGCCGCTGGTTACCGTTGACGTGTTGTCTCCGACGGCAGGCCGCGCGAGAGGATCTGCCGCGGATCATTCGGTATGGCGCAGGCGTCCATCCGCCGGTGCCAGACATGCACCATCCTTCCGCCGGATGGTCTTGCCAGTTCCTTGCTATTCAACTCTAACGGCGGGGTGCTTCGATTCATTCGTGAAAACCTGCAGTTTTGTGTCGAGAATGCCCGCTGGCTGACGGCAGGCTTTCTGCTGATGCTGTTCTCCTCGTTTGGACAAACCTTTTTCATTGGTCTGGCCGGCATCGAACTCCGCTCCACCTACCACCTGTCCGGTGGCGCCTTCGGGGCGCTTTACATGGTCGCAACGCTGGCGAGCGCCGCAACATTGCCGTGGCTAGGTCGCACCCTTGACCTCATGCCGGGCTGGAAGGTGGTGCGGTTCACCATGCCTGCACTGGCCTTGGCCTGCGTTCTGCTGACCATTGCGCCCAATGTCGCGGTGCTGGGGATCGCGCTCTACATGCTGCGGCTGTTCGGCCAGGGGATGATGACCGAGATCGGATTTGTCGAGATTGGCCGCTGGTTCGTCGCTAACCGCGGCCGTGCCATGGCGATCGTTGTACCGGGGCAGCCGGCTGGTACCGCAATCTTGCCTCTGATCGTTGTGCTGATCGACGAAGTCAGTGGCAACTGGCACATGGCGTGGTGGCTCTCTGCCGCTGCACTTATGGTGGTGGGGACGCCGCTGATCATGGTCCTGATGCGAGTGGAACGGGTACCGCATTCGTCCGACAAGTTGTCGCAGACCGTTTCGCTGGCGCGCGACTGGACCCGGGCAGAGGTGGTGCGTGATCCGGTGCTCTATCTGTTGCTGGTGGGCCTGCTGGCACCGCCCTTCATTGGCACCACGGTGTTCTTTCATCAGGGCTATCTGACCGAGTTGCGCGGCTATGCACCGCTGACCTTTGCGGCAGCCTTTCCGGTGATGTCGGCGGCGACGGTGGTCATTGGCTTTGTCAGTGGCGGGCTGATCGACCGCTTCGGGGCGCTCAGGCTGCTGCCTTTCGTGCTTGCGCCGCTCGGGTTGGCGTCGGTGGCTGTGGCGCTGATCACGCCGGTGTGGGGCATTTATGTCTTCATGCTGTTGCTGGGAATCAGCTTTGGTTTCACCGGAACGCTGATGGGGGCGCTGTGGCCCGAAGTCTACGGTCTGGCCAATCTTGGCGGCATCCGGTCGATCATCGTGGCAGCAACTGTGTTGGCCTCGGCCGTAGGCCCCGGGATTACCGGCGTCCTGATCGACGCCGGTGTTGCCTTGCCGATGCAGATGCTGGGCATGGCGGCGTGGTGCGGCCTCGCCTCGGTGTTTCTGGCTGTGGCGGCACGCAGGGTTGTGGCGCGCGAGCGGTTCTGAAGTGCCGCGACGTGATGGCGCGGTGGGCCAAGCAGGTCCGGATCTCGAACACGCTGGAGGCCGAGTTCTGCGTTGAGGCGCTGAACTAGGCCATCTTTCGGTTTGGACCGCCGGACATCATGAACAACGTCCAAGGATCTCAGTTCACGTCCTTCGCTTGGACAGCCCGCCTGGGCCAGGCAGGCATCCGCATCTCCCCCTCTCATGCATGTATCCGTGCGAGCAATGGATGGATGGCAAAGGCCGCTAGGTTGATGGTGACGATGATCGATGTTCGCTCGTAGAGGCGGCTGATCAGGTGAATGGCAATTGCCCAGGGTTTTCATTTGGAGTGAATGTTGGCACCCAATGCCACATAGGTCTCCATCTCCCAGCGAAGTCCAAATCGCCTTTCTGCAAAGACTGCAAACGCGGGAAGGCGATGGGTCACTTCGGGCTGAACGCCCAGTTGTTCGAACAGATACGGGATGGCCCTGGGGCTCAACACGGCAACGGCCACCTGATAGCCTTAGGCAAACAGCCAGCCGATATCGTGTGAGGCCCCATCACAGGGCGAAGTCTGCCTCGCGCACCAGAAAGATATCGGCCAGCAGAAATGACATTTCTGGCGCGAGGTCGTCATCAAGGTTCAGCAGAACCAGTATGCCATCGGTGGTATCCACCAGACGCAGCTCACCCGCAGCACCACTGAAAGGCAATTTTCCCATAAAGACAAACGCATCGTTATGCGCTGTGGTCAGGTCTGCGTCGATGGCGACAAGGTCGATGGTGTCGGTCTTGCTTTCGAAATCAATGATCGTATCTCTTGCACGCACAGAACTGCCGCTATCGGTGGGGTCGCGAAGACTGAAGTTGTCGGCCCCCGCGCCGCCAGTCAGCGTGTCTGCGCCCGCCCCACCGATCAGCGTGTCATTGCCGACACCGCCGTCCAGCTCATCGCCGCCATCGCCGCCTTTGATGAAATCGGTGCCTGCACCGCCGGTCAGCTTGTCTTGCGCCGCGCCGCCATCCAGAAAATCGTTGCCGTCATTGCCAAAAAGCTTATCGCGGCCCTCTCCTCCCTCGATATGATCGTCACCTGAGCCACCATAGCCGGTGTCATTGCCGCCGCCGAGGATCAGCCGGTCATTGCCACCTGCGCCTTCAAAGACATTGGCGTTATACCCAAACGCAATGGTGCCGGCGACAGTGTCGATGATGACATCGTCATGGTCCGACCCGATGACATAGCCAAAGCCCGTAATCGTATCGCCCGCCGCATCACCGCCGATGCCGATGGACGCCTCGCCATAGGTCAGGCGGATTTTGACACCTTCGGGCGAGTCATAATAGGCCACCCGGTCCAGCCTGTCGCCACCGCCCGAGAGAAGGTCCGCGCCACCACCGCCTTCGATGATGTCGACACCTGCGCCGCCCGAAATGGTGTCGCTGCCCGCATTCCCGAACAAGAAATCGCTGCCATCATCGCCCGTGATGATATCACGCCCCTTGCCACCATAGATCCAGTCATTGCCGTCAAAGCCCCAGATCGTGTCGTTGGCCCCCGGCCCATCCGCAGCCGCATCGCCATACAGGATGTTGTCGAGTTCGTTGCCCTGAATGAAATCCTCACTGAGGGATCCGCGGACATTTTCAACTGGTGCATTCACGATAACGCGGCTGCCGACGAGGGCGCCTGTGTCATTTTCGATATAGTACAGCCCCGATGACGTCAGGGTCGCGCCGTTATCGGAAGTCCAGCTGAGCCGGATGTCCGATGGCGCCACATAGCCGCCCAGCAGGATCAACCAGTCAGGCCCAAGGCCGCTGTCTTGGACCTGAATGGTCTGACCATCCTTGGCAATCAGGTTTATCACATAAATATCATCGGGCATGG
>JBDTQR010000329.1:0-3649 GCA_039932095.1 bacterium
CCTATGAGCGGCTGATCATGGATGTGATCCGCGGCAACCAGACCCTGTTCATGCGTGGCGACGAAGTTGAGGCGGCCTGGGCCTGGACCGATCCGATCATCGAGGGCTGGGAGGCCAAGGGCGACAAGCCGCAGGGTTATGATCCGGGCTCGTCCGGCCCCGAGGATGCGCTGATGCTGATGCACCGCGACGGCCGCCGTTGGCGTGAGATCAAGGGATGAGGCTGGAAAGCTATCCTTCGCGTCCGGCCCTGATGCAGGGTGTGGCGATGGGGATCGCGGCAGAACTGCGGGTCGCGCTGCTGGACGGGGCGGCCACGTTGTCGGTTCCGGGTGGAACGACGCCCGGGCCGGTGTTTGACCTCTTGGCCAGGCACGATCTGGATTGGGCGCGGGTGGCGGTGCTGTTGAACGACGAACGCTGGGTCGGTGAAGACAGCCCGCGGTCCAACACGCGGTTGCTGCGCGCACGGTTGTTGCAGGGCCGCGCGGCGGCGGCGACGCTGGTGCCGCTCTACGCAGCCCTGCCGACGCCAGAGGACGGGTTAGCGCGGCTGTCGCGCGGGATCGAGCCGCATTTGCCGCTGACGGTTCTGCTGCTCGGCATGGGCTCCGACATGCACACTGCCAGCCTGTTTCCCGGCGCTGACCTGTTGGCCGAGGCGATGGCGCCGGATGCGCCGGTGCTGATGGCCCTGCGCGCCGAGGCCGCTGGTGAGCCGCGCATCACGCTGACGGCCCGCGTTCTGCAGGCAGCCAGACATATCCATATCCTGATCACCGGAGCAGACAAGCGTGGCGCGTTGGAGCGCGCAATGCAATTGCCGGTCCTGGAAGCACCGATCCGGGCGGTTCTGGATCGGGCCACAGTCCACTGGGCGGAGTAAGACATGCAAGACAAATGGCAAGCGTTGCGCGACCACCACCGCAAGGTGCGGAACCGCCGGATCACCAGTCTGTTCGATGACGCGGGCCGGGCGGCGCAGTTTTCGGTTCATGCCGGACAGATGATGCTCGACTATTCCAAGACCAATATTGATCAAGTCGGGATGGGTCTGCTGCTGGAATTGGCCGAGGTATCCGGGGTGGCCGCCAAACGTGACGCGATGTTCCGTGGCGACAAGATCAATGATACCGAGGGCCGGGCGGTCTTGCACACGGCCCTGCGCGCACCAAAAGGCGTGCAGGTCTTTGTCGACGGCGTCGATGTGGTGCCAGAGGTGCTGGCGATCCGCGCCCGGATGGCCGCGTTTGTCCGCGATGTCCGCGCAGGCCGGTTTGTCGGGCAGGGTGGCAAGATCACCGATGTGGTGAACATCGGCATTGGCGGCTCTGACCTTGGCCCGGTGATGGCGACACTTGCGCTGTCACCCTATCACGACGGACCACGGGTGCATTACGTCTCCAATGTCGACGGGGCGCATATTGCCGACACTCTGGCCGGGCTGAACGCCGAGACGACACTGGTCATCGTGGCGTCGAAGACCTTTACGACAATCGAGACCATGACCAATGCCGATACGGCCAAAGAGTGGATGGCCAAGGTGGTCAAGGATCCCGGTGTGCAATTTGCCGCCGTGTCAACAGCGGCTGAGAAGACCGCAGCGTATGGCATTGATCCATCGCGGGTTTTCGGGTTCGAGGATTGGGTTGGCGGGCGCTATTCGCTGTGGGGACCGATCGGGCTGGCGGTGATGCTGGCTGTGGGGCCCGAGGCGTTTGGCGAGTTTCTCAAGGGTGCCCGCGACATGGACGAGCGATTCGTCAATGAACCCTTGATGCACAACATGCCGGTGCTGCTGGCGCTTGTCGGCATCTGGCACAACCAGATCTGCGGCAAAGCCACCCGCGCCGTGCTGCCCTATGAGCAGCGTTTGCTGCGACTGCCGGCCTATCTGCAGCAGCTGGAGATGGAGAGCAATGGCAAGCGGGTGGCGATGGACGGCTCTGACCTGACGGTCGAAAGCGGCCCGGTGGTCTGGGGCGAACCCGGTACCAATGGTCAGCACGCGTTCTATCAGCTTATCCACCAGGGCACCCGGACCGTCCCCTGCGAATTCATGGTTGGCCGCGAAGGCCATGAAGCGGATCTGGCCCATATGCATCTGCTGCTGGTGTCAAACTGTCTGGCGCAATCCGAGGCACTGATGCGCGGCCGGACGCTGGAAGAAGCGACGGCGATCATGGCGAAGAAGGGGTTTTCGGGCGCAGAACTGGACCGTCAGGCTCGCCACCGGGTGTTTCCGGGCAACCGGCCGTCCACCACGCTGGTCTATCCCAAGCTGACGCCGTTCGTGTTGGGCCAGATCATCGCGCTTTACGAACACCGGGTGTTTGTCGAGGGCGTGATCCTTGGCATCAACTCGTTCGACCAATGGGGGGTGGAACTGGGCAAGGAACTGGCGCTTGCCTTGCAGCCGATCCTTGAGGGCAAAGAGGGCACCGAAAACAAGGACGGCTCGACCGCCGCGTTGGTCGCCTATCTGAAAATCTGACCCCCCAATTCATCTGTCCATGAATATCCCACAGGGGGGGCCACATTGGTTCCACGAACCAATGTGGCCCGGGGGATGTGAAATCCCCCGGACTTCTTACTTCAGCGCCGCGGTCACGATGATCTCGACCTTGTATTTTGGGGCGGCAAGCTTGGCTTCACCGGTGGCGCGGGCCGGGGTGTTGCCGGCAGGTACCCATTTGTCCCATTCGGCGTTCATCTCGGCGAAGGTCGCCATGTCGGACAGCCAGATCTGGGCGTAGAGCACGCGGGTCTTGTCGGTGCCGGCTGCGGCGAGGATGCGGTCGACCTGAGCCAGGCAGTCGCGGGTCTGCTCGGCGACACTGGTGCCTTCGCCGACTTGTCCGGCGAGCCAGACCACGCCGTTGTAGCTGACGGATTCGGACATCCGGGCGCCGATGCCATTTCTTGTGATATCGCTCATGTGAAGTCTCCCTGTTCCATGGATGGCGCTTGCTAGCGCAGCAGGCCGGAAATTGGAAGGGATGGAGCGGGTGAAGGGAATCGAACCCTCGTCATCAGCTTGGGAAGCTGCTTCTCTACCATTGAGATACACCCGCAACGCGGTGAGAGGTAATTGACCGACGCTGCGCCGTCAAGCGGGGAGTGGGATTGTCCACCGCGCGGGTGTCGGGCAGGATGCGGGCAATTCGGGAGGTGCGTATGGCGAAGCAGGGCCTGTTGGTGTTGCACGGTGCGGGTGAGGGGGCTTATGCGGCGGATCAGGCCTTGGCGGACCGGTTGCAGATGGACTTGCCGCAGATGCAGGTGACCTATCCGCATTTGCCGGGGCTGGAGCAGGTCAATTGGGCTGCGACCCGCGCGGACTTGCAGCGCGCGTTGGATGCGCTGCCGTCGGGCAGTCTGATTGTCGCCCATTCGCTTGGCGGATCTGCGCTGCTGAAATATTTGTCCGAACCGGCAGAAAGCCCGGCGATTGCCGGGATCTGGTTGCTGGCGGCACCCTACAATCTGGCGAACAGCGCGTGGGGGCCCAGTGATTTCTGCTTTCCGGCCGATTTTGCCACGCGCCTGCCCGATGTCGGGCCGATCACCCTGTGCCACAGCCGCGACGATGCTTTCATTGCGTTTGACGATTTGGCAAAGTGGACGGCGCGGATTCCGCGGGCCAGAG
>JBDTQR010000330.1:0-3635 GCA_039932095.1 bacterium
GGGTCAAGGAGATCAGGGAAGCCTCCGGCGACACGGATCCGCGCATGACGTCGCGCGCTGCCTCAGCCATCCGGGGGGTGTTCAGCAAATGACCAGCAATCACAGGCGGGTCGTCGAGGGCTTCAAACTGCCGTCGACGGCGCCGATCACCCGCAACGAGCAGGCCTGGATCGACATGCTGCGCTCCATCGTGGGGGATGCAGACCCGCCCCCATGAGTCGCAGCAGTGCAGGCGCAGCCGATGGCGCTCGGGTGTAGGTGAAGAGTGCTGTTGTTTGATAGGAGCAGAAGTTACTTTCCAGCCGACGGCCCCTAATGCGTTGCCGCTTGTTTACATTAAGTTGCCCCCCAGTCTGTCGATGGCAACATTTGTCAACATCGATAAGGCAAAAACACATCAACAGCACCGAAAACCAGCCATTTGCCGGTCTCGGCAGCCCCAGCAAGTTGCGCCAGCTTTACACTAAGTTTACACTAAGTTTACATTTTCGACCCTCGAAAACAAAAAATCAGGTTGATGGCTCATGCCGTTCGTTGGCAGGTGACCGCTAACATGATCCCAAAAATACATTCCAGATCCATTTCAGAGCCCTCACGACGCACGCATGACGTGTTGGAAACGCCAAGGCAATGCAGGCGAAGCTTGGATCCGATCGGGAAAATGATGTTGCGATGGTTGCGAAGGTGTGGCGCTGGTCATGCCCGCTGGCCCGGATCCTTGACGATGAGCCCGACCAGACGCCGGGTCACCGGGGCGACCAGCAGCACGACCGGGAAGGCGATGAGCCAGGACAGCGCCCAGGCGTTCAGCCACTGGCCGGCCACGCCATCGACCAGACCGGCGTTGCGCAAGGTGGCGATGGCCGACACCACACCGGACATCATGCCGGACAGGAGGAAGCCAAAGAGATAGGGGGCGAAACGGGCAGGCATGGGAAACTCCTTTCATGAGTGTGCTTGTCAGATAGCCCCGGCGACGATATTGCGAAAGGCGCACGGATTGCAGGTTATCCGTGCGCTAGACGCCATGTGAGGTTCCATGCCGGACCTGGACCTTCTGCTCACCCTGGATGTGCTGCTGTCGGAAGGCAGCGTGGCCGGTGCAGCGCGGCGGCTGCGGCTCAGCCCCTCGGCGATGAGCCGGGCCCTGGCGCGGCTGCGCGAGGTGACGGGCGATCCCTTGCTGGTGCGGGCTGGGCGCAGTCTAGTGCCGACACCACGGGCAATCGAACTGCGCGCGCAGGTCGGCGAACTGGTCGAAGGCGCCAAGTCCTTGATGCGACCGGCGACGAGGCTGGATCTCGCCACCCTGAACCGCCGCTTCACCCTGCGCTCGAGCGAAGGTTTTGCCAAAATCTTCGCGGTCCCCCGGCTGGGTTGGGCGAGGCCACCTTGCTCGCGGCCGGCCAGAAGCTGGTGGCGATCTACGACTGGAACTTCTGCATCGGGCCCGGCGTGGTGGTCGGTGTCGGCAACGGCCTGATCCTGGGATGGATGATGTGGCCGACTCGGTTGGTCACGCGCGCAATGTCGATCCCCGGTCTGGTCGGCGGTCCCGCCTTGCTGGTCCGTGGTGTTGCCGTGCTGTTCGGTGCCATCGAAGCCGGGTCCACCCTACAGGCGATCGCAACGGTGCCCGAGTTCTTCTGGGAGCTTTGACTGCGGCTCTGGTTGCTGGTGTGTGGGGGTCGCTCCGACGTCATCTCCCCCGTTGTGAAGACACAGACAAGAAGACGGTATCGAATGCGCCAACGTCTGTGGGTTGGCTTTCGCGCAACTCGATAGGAGCGCCGCTGTAGCGACGTGCATCCCGCGAGCCACCCCCCCCCATCGCCAAAACATCCGAGGGCGCCTAGTGACTCGCTCCGGAGCGCTGTGAGCGCGCTCTACTGACTTGGGGCTTCCGAACTGCATGCTGGTCGCTAGATGTCTGTGGACCGAAGTCGGAACATCATGAAGCAAAATAGGCATTGCGCCTCGTTGTCGCGCTGATCAACCCGACTGAAGCGTGCAACTTTGACCGACGAAGTGTTGGCGATCCCTACGACAAAGGCTGACGTTTTGCCGGGATCCTGCGCATAGCCCTGGACGGCGGGCGTCAGGGAACGGACCTAATCGAACATCAACGTCGCAACCGCCGCGATGCTCACGATTGAAGAAGAACCCGGAGGCACCGTGCGACAGACTCCCTCGCCGATGTACGTGCAGGTTTCGAAACGGATGCCGAAGTTGATGCCCCGAAGGAAAGGCCGTGTCCGCAGCGGGGAACGGGTCGCCGGATCCCGACCCATGAAGACGATGTCCTAGATTTTCGCGATGGATGCGAGGGTGATGGACTTTGGCGCCACCGACTTTCCCCGGCCAGGCTCCGCTGCTCGTCTGAAGTCGCTGGTTCGCGGTAAATTGCGGCGCTCAGCCGGGCTGCGTAGGCCTGTCACCAGCAGCTGTCCCCGATGAGCAGCTACACCGAGATAGCAACGCATGATGGATGTGCTCTGGTGACGCTGGTTCGAAGCCTGGCGCTACAACGCTTGTCGCTTTGTGCTCTGAACTGATTTGTGCGAGCGCGGGTCGCTTGTCAGCCGAGCTGGTCGAAACCGGGTCGACCGGGTGGAACCGGAAGAGTTGCGCGAAGTCAGCATTCGAGTTTCACTTGCCGGTTGAGGACTGCGGCTCGGATTCGTTCGCCGGGAGCGTTCGAATCGGCCCGGAAATCCTTCGCCGCGTCGCTACTCTTCTTCTTTCTTCCTTCTTTCTTAAGAAGATTCTTTCTCTTAAGAAGAAGAGAAGAAAGAAGTGTTCAGTCGCGGACGCGGGAAATCGGGGAACGGATGTGCAAAAACCGCTCCGGCAAACGAAGAGACGATGCCTTCTGACCCATCTAGGACAGGCTCGCACGCTCTTCGTCACTTCCGGCCTCGCCGTCTCCGGTGCAGCCGGTCCGTCCTGTCGGCATGCTGCAGCTCCGGCCGCAGATGCGCCACCAACTGCAACTCCTGCACTTTATCTTGAAGGCAAGCGGTAACAGCTGATTGACATCTTGCCGTTCTTGCAGGCAACTGACCCCAACCACAAAAGTTACGCATTTGCGTATGGCAACGCAAACATGACAAAAAACCAAGGCCTCATATTCTACGTGCTGATCGGCTACGGGAGAAAACCCACGCCGCCCGTCGCAAAACATGAGGCTGCACTTAGGCAAGTCGATAACCTGCGCAGCGCCATCCCGGTGGACAGCCTTCGCACGATCAAATTCATTTGGGACTACGCCCGCCAGGTTCGCCAGCTCGATGACCTTCCGAATTTGCGCGACGTGTTGCAGAAACTTCTCGCTCTGAAAGCTGGAAAGGTGATCGTCGACAACTTGGCCCGGTTCTTTAGCCGATGCCCACTGGCGGATCGGATCTACCTTTTGAACGAGCTTGAGCTGTTTGGAGAACACCTGTTTGAGGTCAGAAGTGCGATGACGCTCAGAGCTATGGATGCCGACCAGAAGCACAAACTTCTCGTACATCCTGAAAAGCTGATCCAGTGGGCAGCCGCTGGAGCCAGAACGCGCAGGCCTTCCGACGCTAGGCGACGTGCGACCGAAAAGGCCAGCGATGCTTCGCTGATAGCTCGAAGGGAAGCTGCCG
>JBDTQR010000331.1:0-3617 GCA_039932095.1 bacterium
CGTGCGACCGAAAAGGCCAGCGATGCTTCGCTGATAGCTCGAAGGGAAGCTGCCGCCGTCCGAGATCGGAAAATCGTAGATTTGAAAGAAGAAATGGCGGCCGCTGGCAGGTCTTGCAAGACAGCCGAGATCGCGGACGAAGCAAATCGTCTCCTCATGAGGACTTCCCATGGGAAATACTGGACGGGACGATCAGTCGGAGACGTTCTCAGGCGATCCGGAAGCTGACGCTATCAAGAATTGTCGGTAATTATCGAATTTCTCGCCCGTTCGCCCGGTTCGATAGAGAGCAGAGTTCGATCTGATCTCGGTCTTCCACTGGCTGTGTCGGGCCATACCCGGGGCGTCTAGTGAAGTCGGTTATGGCGTGCGCGCGCATACCGCGCTTTGCAGACGGCGACAGTGGGTCAGATCGATAAATATATTTCCCGCGCGGGAAGTGTAGTTTTCTGTTGACTGAGTCATCAAACATTCCTATGGTCGCTTTATCAGGATGTGGAGACGCCGATGAAACGCGACACAATCGAATCATTCCGCCTGCCCTTCACGATCGAAGAGGCACTGGAGGAGCTGCGGTGGGTGATCTGGTGCTCGGCCTCGCAGTTGGCGCTGCTTGGGCGGAGTGACCTGGGGGACGCGATGGTCATCCCCGACACAGACTTTGGTATGAACGAGACACCGGAGCACTACCTGCCCCAAATCAATCTCGACGCGTTTGACATCACCGAGACGGTGCGCGGCGGCTACAACTTCGCCTTTCAGGTGAATCAGCATGCGGCGTTTTCAAGCGACGACATTGCGGATCTCATGTCCTTTTCTGGTGGCAGTGTCCGGCACTCCTGGTCGGGCGACCCCTCTCCGCTCCTGCGAGAAGAGAGCAAGCTCG
Source organism: bacterium (assembly GCA_039932095.1). Classification (GTDB taxonomy): domain Bacteria; phylum Pseudomonadota; class Alphaproteobacteria; order Rhodobacterales; family Rhodobacteraceae; genus Stagnihabitans. The sequence continues at coordinate 887 of JBDTQR010000331.1, forward strand.
GTCATGTTGCCGACATGGTTTCGGCGCGCGCTCAGCTGATGACGGATGGTGCGCTGACCATTCGGCACTTGTCGCTCCTGGCGAACATGACAGAAGCGACGGTGCGTTCGGCACTCAGCGCTGATGGGATCAAAACCGAGGGTCGTCCGGCCAGTCTGCCGGCCGCGAGGGCAGAACCATGGCTGCGAGGACGCAGGGGGTATGTCCCGACGGCTGCAGGGAAAGCTCTCGATCAGTGGGGCACACCGGACGCAATCTTTCGCGCCGGTGTCTTCCCGAAGGCGCTCGAAGAAGTGATGAGAGATCGAAATCTCGAGGTTGCAGATCTCGCTCAGCGGGCGGGGTTGGACTCCGATTTGGTGACAGGACTCCTGGGAAGTGAGCCGACGGATGTAAGCGTTCAGTCTATGATTAGGATTGCGGTCGCCTTGTTCGTCAACCCGGAAATCTTTTTTGGAAGTTACATGCGCTACTTGGACCGCCCGAAGTAGCGCAAATCCAGAATTGCTGAACCACGCTGGTCGGCACTCGCGGCCGACCATCTGACTGAACCCTACCGCTGAGCGGATGGGCCGGTTCAGTAATGCCCCGTCAAAGCTTGCCGAGCATTGCTCGAAGCCTCGTGACCGGCCCGTTCGGGGCGGCGCATCACTCCCTCACGCCATGCAACAAAGGAAAACTGACATGGACACTAACGCTTTTACATTTTCGTCCCAGCAGCGACAGGCAATCGACGCCGTCCAGAAGTGGCTCGCCTCCGGGGTCACCCGAAAGCCTTGCTTCCGGCTTTTCGGCTATGCCGGAACGGGGAAAACCATGCTGGCCCGGCATCTCGCTGCTGAAATCGACGGCGAGGTGGTCTATGCCGCCTTCACCGGCAAGGCTGCCCTGATGATGCAGAAGTCCGGTTGCCAGGGTGCGTCGACCATCCACAAGCTAATCTATCGCGTGGAACAGCTTCCCGATGGCGGCTCGAGGTTCGTGTTGAATCGTAAGAGCGCGGCCGCCACCGCGAGTCTCATCGTCATCGACGAGTGCTCGATGGTCGACATCAGGATGGCAGAGCATCTGATGTGTTTTGGCGTCCCTATTCTGGTTCTGGGAGACCCCGCACAGGTCCCACCTATGACGGGTCCGGGCTATTTCGTCGATGGTGAAGCGGATGTGCTATTGACGGAAATCCATCGGCAGGCGCGTGACAGTGGGATCATCGAGCTCTCGATGGCCATTCGCGAGGCAAAGTCGTTCTCGCATAAGACTTACGATGACGTAAGGCTGATCTCCTCTGACCTGGAGCTTGAGAAGGCCATGCTGGCTGCCGATCAGGTTCTTGCCGGTAGAAACAAGACCGTCACTGCATTGAACAAGGAAATTCGGGTGATGAAGGGCTTTACTGGCTCCATCCCGAATGTGGGCGAAAGGCTCATCTCGTATCAGAACGACTCGGACAACGAGTTGCTCAATGGCGAGCAGGTCGAGGTGGTCAGTGTCGGCGAAACGAATGATGACGCGACGATCTGTACCCTTACTGTGAGGAGCCTCGACGTGATCGAAAGGGAGGCATTTGAAGTCGAGGTTCTGATTTCCGGTCTTGAAGATGGGCCCGACAAGGCTGGCCTTCGTTGGTGCCGCGAAAACTCGATCGCTGCATTACGTTTCGCCTATGCGATCACCGTTCACAAGGCTCAAGGCAGTCAATGGCCGAACGTCCTGGTGTTCAACGAGAGTCATTGGTTCCGGGACCGTCAGTCGGAATGGCTCTACACGGCCGTCACCCGTGCGTCGGAGCGTGTCACCATCTTCCCCCACCTGTGATCGGATTGCCCTGAAGTCATTCGGCTCGTGAGCTGAGAAAAATTTTGGGCAGAACGAGAAGAAGCAGAAAGCGGCCTGATCAGCGGGTCCTTTCCTCAATCCTCATGTTTTCATGATCTGAAGAAAGGCGCCTACGGGCGCCTTTCTGCTGTCGGGATCAAACCGTTTCCAAGCCCCGATGTACCAAAAACCATGGCAAAAACCGGGACTGCACCCGCCGATCCCGGGGCCTGACTTCGGCGGATCGACCTGGCCCTCCGCGCGTTGCGACAGCGCGGTCTGTCGATCGGCGACAATTATTCTGTGGTCCGGGTCTGTGTCCGCAGGATTACACAAGCGCTTGAAAGATCCGCCCCGGAGGCCGGGTTCAATTTGAGTCCGTCGTGGTCTGATGGTAGAACAGGGCCTAATCCTATTGCGGCAGGGGCAAGATCGTCCTGCCAATCTGATTTGATGGAAGGTTTGCAGTGTCGGTTACCAATTCGGTTTCGGGGCCCTTGTCGTTCAAGGGCATGACGCGGCCTTGGGGCTTGTTCTGGTTCGCCGTCGCGGTTCTGGCGGCCGGGGTCTATTTTCAAACCGGCGTTCTGGCTTTGGCCGAAGCCTGGCAGCTGCCGGAATACAGCCATGGGCCGCTGATCCCGATCCTGTCGACCTTCCTGTTCCTGCGCCACCTGAAGCGGGTGCCCATTCTGGACGGGCCGGTCACCGACCGTGGGCCGGGCGTCGTGGTGCTGGTTCTGGCCTTGGTGCTGGGTGGCATCGGGCGGCTGATCCAGATCAGCGATTTCGTGGCCTATGCCATGATCATCTGGATTGGCGGCCTGATCCTGCTGAGCTTTGGCTGGCGGCAGGGCCGGCAGTTCTGGCCGCCGGTGCTGCATCTGGTCTACATGCTGCCGCTGCCGGGGGTGCT
>JBDTQR010000332.1:0-3610 GCA_039932095.1 bacterium
TCGGCCAGGCTGGCCGCGTCCGGCACGTCAAGGTCTTTCGGGCCCATGACCACGATGTAATAGGGCGCATAGGGGGCTACGAAATCAACCACTTGCGCGCGCTCGTCGCTGTAGCCGATTGACAGGAGGACATCGACCTTGCCCTCGGTCAGGAAGGGAATGCGGTTCTGGCCGGTGATGGCGACCAGTCCAGCCTTGACGCCCAAAGCGGCGGCCAGCTTGTCGGCAACCTCGGTGTCATAGCCCTCGATCTTCATCGAGGTGTTCAGCGACGCGAAGGGCGGGAAATCTTCAAAGATGCCGACTTTCAGCACTCCGGCGGCGGTCACATCGGCCAGCACATCGGCAAAGGCCGGGGCGAAAGCGCCGGTCAGCACTAAGGTCGCCAGAGCAAGACTGGCGCGGCGGGTCAGGGTATGGGTCATGGAATTCTCCTGGATGATGGGGCATGGGGCGTTTCTTGGTCTGGGCTCAGAGACGCCGGTTCCGGTGCAGGTTCAATAGCGATGAACCGAAACTCAGTTTGGCGGCGGTCGATGTAAGCGATGGGTCAAGCAATGCTCGGCCCGGGGCGATTTCGCGCGCGGCCGCCACTTATCTTGCCAGACAAAGCATGGCGCTGTCTCGGAGAATTCGGCGTGCCGGTGACCTTGCGAGTGGCCAGGTCAAATTGACAGGCATCAAAGCGAACTTCTGATATCTGGCGTGTTTCTTGCAGCGCGGTGCGGCTAGGCTGCAATCAAACCCACAGACCGGAGGCAGCACGATGACCGATTTCAACCAACCGCTGGGCGGCAATGACATGGCGCGGTTCGCCGGGCCAGCGACGATGATGCGCCTGCCATCGCAGCCAACGGCGGCTGGCCTCGATGTGTGCTTTGTCGGCGTGCCGCTGGATATCGGCACCTCCAACCGGTCAGGTACACGGCATGGGCCACGGCAGATCAGGGCGGAGTCATGTATGCTGCGCCCGTTCAATCTGGCGACCGGGGCGCGGCCGTTCGCCTCGGTGCAGGTGGCCGATATCGGCGATGTGGCCATCAACACCTTTGACCTGAAGAAATCCATCGGCATCATCGAGGCGGCCTTTGACGAAATTCTGGCGCAGGGCTGCAAACCCCTGACGCTGGGCGGCGATCATACGCTGACCTTGCCGATCCTGCGGGCGATGGCCAAGGTCCATGGCCCGGTCGCGCTGATCCATGTCGATGCTCATGCCGATGTGAATGACGAGATGTTCGGCGAGAAGATTGCCCATGGCACACCGTTCCGCCGCGCGGTGGAAGAGGGTCTCTTGGCGTGTGACAAGGTTTTCCAGATCGGCCTGCGCGGGTCGGGCTATTCGCCGGAGGATTTCAACTGGTCCCGCCAGCAGGGCTTTACCGTCGTGCAGGCCGAGGAGTGCTGGTATCAGTCGATGAAACCGCTGATGGCGCGGGTGCGTGCGGCGATCGGTGATCATCCGGTCTACCTGACCTATGACATCGACAGCCTTGATCCGGCGTTTGCCCCGGGTACCGGGACGGTGGAGGTTGGTGGGTTGTCGACCTGGCAGGCGCTGGAGATCATCCGGGGATGTCGCGGCCTGAACCTGATCGGCGGCGATCTGGTCGAGGTGTCGCCACCCTATGACCCGTCCGGCAACACCGCGCTGATCGGGGCCAACTTCCTTTTCGAAATGCTGTGCGTGCTGCCTGGCGTTGGTTACGGAGATTAGGCCATGTCCACTTGTGGGGAAGTGCTGGTCCAGTTGCTGGAAGCCTACGGAGTCACTCTGATCTTCGGCATTCCGGGTGCCCATACCCTGGAACTCTACCGTGGCCTGCCCGCGACCGGCATTCGCCACATCACGCCGCGCCATGAGCAGGGGGCAGGGTTCATGGCCGACGGCTATGCGCGCGTCACCGGAAAGCCGGGCGTCTGCTTCATCGTAACCGGCCCCGGGATGACCAATATCGCGACGGCGATGGGTCAGGCCTATGCCGATTCCATTCCGATGCTGGTGATCTCTGCCGTCAACGCGCGTGATCAGTTGGGCATGCAGCAGGGCAGGCTGCATGAGTTGCGCTCGCAGCAGCATCTGGTGTCGGGGGTGGCGGCGTTCAGCCATACCCTGCTGGACCCCGCGCAACTGCCCGGCATCCTCGCCTGCGCCTTTGCGGTGTTCGGCAGTCAGCGTCCGCGCCCGGTGCATATCGAGATTCCGCTGGATGTGATCGTGGCCGACATGGGCGAAGGGCCGTTTGCGCCGTGGTCGCTGCCAACACGGCCCGGTCCGTCGCCTGCTGCGGTGACCGAGGCGGCGCGCCTGCTGGCCGGGGCGAAGCGTCCGCTGATCGTGGCAGGCGGCGGTGCGGTCGACGCCGCTGCCGACCTGCGCGCGATGGCCGAGCATCTGAACGCGCCGATGTTCATGACGATCAACGGCAAGGGCATTCTGCCGCCCGGTCATCCGTTGATCCTGTCGGGCAACCTCGGGCTGGCCGGGCTGCGCGAGGAAATCGCCGCCAGTGACGTGATCCTCGCGGTCGGGACCGAGTTTGGCGAGACCGAGATGTATCCCGAACCGCATCCCTTGCAGATCAATGGCAAACTGATCCGCATCGACATCGATCCGCTGCAACTGACCACGTCGGTGCCTGCGGCACTGGGCGTCGTGTCCGATGCCAAACTTGCATGTCAGCCGCTGTTGGCCGCGTTGCTTGGCACCGGGCCCGCCCGCCGCGACGGTGCCGAGCGGGTCAGTCTGGTGCGCGCCAAGATCGACGCAGCCCTGTGGCCCGCCTGCCGGACCCACCGTGGACTGCTGGCGGCGATTGACGAGGTGTTGCCCGACGCCATCATTGCCGGCGACCAGACCGAGCCGGTCTATGCCGCCAACCAGTTCTACCAACCCGCTGGCCCGCGGTCCTATTTCAACTCCAGCACCGGCTATGGCACGCTGGGCTATGGTTTGCCGGCCGCTCTGGGCGCCAAACTCGGCGCGCCGGACCGGCCTGCCGTCTGCCTGATCGGCGACGGCGGTCTGCAATTCTCGCTGTCCGAGCTGACCGCGGCGCTCGACGCGCGGATCGCGGCGGCCATCATCATCTGGAACAACGCGAGCTACGGGGAAATCAAGGCCATGATGGCAGAGCGGAGGCTGCCGCAGATCGGCGTCGATATCCTCGCGCCGGATTTCGTGGCGCTTGGCCGGGCCATGGGATGCCACGCCGCGGCGCCGATCGACCTCGCCGGCCTCAAGGCTGCGCTTGCCGGATCCGTCTTGCGCGACAGGCCCACCGTGATTGAAATCCGTGATCCGTCCCCACTTGTCGACGAATTGCGGTCCTGAAACCTCGCTTGGCGTCCAGAATGCCTCAGCATCACGCAGCCCGGCGCGTCGATGCGCCCGCGTCCGGGGCAAATGGGTACTTGCGCTGGTCAGGTTCCGTCAGGCATCCTCCCGCTGAAGGGCCCTGAAAGCCCGGCGCCAAAACAAGGAAACCGCCCCACGTCGTATGTGGCTGATTTCATTGATGATATGTTGGAAAATGGCAGCCCGTAGGGGAGTTGAACCCCTCTTCCCAGGTTGAAAACCTGGTGTCCTAACCGATAGACGAACGGGCCG
>JBDTQR010000333.1:0-3591 GCA_039932095.1 bacterium
CCGGGATCACGATGATATAGACTTCCGGGTGGCCGAAGAACCACAGGATGTGCTGGTAGAGGATCGGGTCGCCGCCACCGGCCGGATCAAAGAAGGTCGTGCCGAAGTTGCGGTCGGTCAGCAGCATGGTGATCGCCCCGGCCAGAACCGGCAAGGCGAGCAGGATCAGCCAGGCGGTGACGAAGATCGACCAGGCGAACAAGGGCACCTTGTGCATCGTCATGCCGGGCGCGCGCATGTTCAGGAAGGTGGTGATCATGTTGATCGCGCCGAGGATCGACGAGGCACCCGAGAGGTGGACCGCAAAGATCGCGAGGTCCATCGCATAGCCGGATTCGGTCGACGACAGCGGCGGGTAGAGGACCCAGCCGACGCCGGCGCCGCGTCCACCTTCGCCACCGGGGGCAAAGACCGACAGGATGGCGAGCGAGGAGCCTGCGACATACATCCAGTAGCTGAGGTTGTTCATCCGCGGGAAGGCCATGTCAGGCGCACCGATGTGCAACGGCATGAAGAAGTTGCCAAAGCCGCCGAACAGCACGGGAATGACGACGAAGAACATCATCAGGATGCCGTGGGCGGTAATCATCACGTTCCACTGGTGGCCGTCCGGCGTACAGGGCGTGCTGGCGTCAGCGATGAAGCGCAGGCCCTCGGTGCACAGATATTGCACCCCAGGCTCCATCAGTTCGAGCCGCATGTAGACGGTGAAGATGACCGAGATCAGCCCGACAAAGCCGCCGGTAAAAATGTAAAGGATCCCGATGTCCTTGTGGTTCGTCGACATGAACCAGCGGGTGAAGAACCCTTTGTGCTCATGATGATCGTCATGGCCATGGATGGCTGCGTCGGCCATTGGCGTCTCCCGTTATCGTTGCCTCTTCCGGGACTGGAAGCACGCTCCTATCCCACACAGTTCGGTTTCTAGTGTGACGGCGCGGGCAGGGCAATGGTGGATATTGTCGCGGTCAGGGAAAAGTCGGTTCGTGTTGGGCAGATAGCGCAGCGCTGGCCAGAGGTTAGACCGGCTGAACCTTGGCGGAGTCCGGAAATTCAAACCCGATGGCATAGCAATCGAGACCACGGGTGGTGATATGGGGCCCGCCGCATTCAAAGATCATGATGGGCTGACGGCAAGTGCAGGTTTGGTTCAGCACTCTGCCGGCCTTGGTGATCTGTCGCCATCCGCGGCGGGCGTGGATGGCGACATCGGCGGCGGCGTCGCGCGTGTTGAAGCAGGTGGCAAAGTCATGGTCACCGGCGATGCAGGTTGCGCGTTGGCAACACACAAGTGCTGCAACGCCGCGACATGTCTAGTTTGCCGGGGCGACCGAGGCCAGATAGGCCGCGACATCCTCACCGCCCTTGTTCAGCTTGAAGGTCATCTTGGAATGCAGGGTGGCATCGCCGGTCTTGCTTTCCAGCCAGGCCGACGGGTCGGGCAGGTATTCGGCCAGCATCGCCTCATCCCAGACCGTGCCATCGGCCCCGGCGGCGATGGTGCCGGCGGAATAGGCATAGCCTTCCACTGTGCCGATCTGGCGACCGATCACACCGAAGAGGTTGGGTCCGATCTTGCCGCCCTTCTGGATCGCCGTCCCGTCCGGAGCAGTGATCGAATGGCAGGCCTTGCACCGGCTGAACAGTTTTTCCCCTGCTGCGGGATCACCGGCGAGGGCGGGGGTGGCGGCGAGCATAACAATGCTGGCGATGAGATGTTTCATGGTTTTCCTTCGGAACGTCATTTGGCGCGGATCGCCGGCATTTTGACCGCAGTCCGGTCCGAAAGACAGAGCTAATCTTGAGGTCGGCGGAAGGTTGTCGCGAAGTTTCGACGCAGCGCGACGTCAAGGTCGGCCATCGTCACCGGCAGGCCGAGGTCGACGAGGCTGGTGACGCCGTGGTCGCGGATGCCGCAGGGCACAATGCCGGTGAAATGGGTCAGGTCGGGTTCGACATTGATCGAGATGCCGTGAAAACTGACCCAGCGGCGCAGCTTCACGCCGATGGCGGCGATCTTGTCCTCACGTGGGGTGCCGTCGGGGTCAGCGGGCTGATCGGGACGGGTGACCCAGACGCCGACCCGACCCTGACGCCGCTCGCCCGTGACATTGAAATCGGCCAGGGTGGCGATGACCCATGATTCCAGGTGTCGCACGAACTGGCGGACATCGCGGCCACGCTGGTTGAGGTCGAGCATGACATAGGCGACCCGCTGTCCGGGTCCGTGATAGGTGTATTGCCCACCGCGACCGGCGGTATGAACCGGGAAGCGATCAGGGTCGGTCAGGTCGGCTGGGTTGGACGAGGTTCCGGCGGTGTAAAGCGGCGGGTGTTCGAGAAGCCAGATCGCCTCAGCCGCGGTGCCGGCGGTGATTGCGGCCACCCGAGCCTCCATCGCGGCGAGGGTCTCGATGTAGGGAGACAGGCCGGGCAGGACGGTCCATTCGGGTGGGTTGGTCAGCATGGGCGGCAAGATGGTCCCCTGAGGTGTCGGATGCAAGGGCGTGACTGTGTTGGTCAGGGGGACGCGGAAGTTTGCGAGGGCATCGGGTGGCTGCGGGTTGAACCGGGCGGATCTCAGGAAAGTTGCGCTGGGTTGGACGCGGAATCCGAGACCGGCTTGTCGCCCAGCAGATGGCGCGGGCCGGGGCCGTGGGCCGCGGCGCGGTCATCGGGGTTCCAGATTGCGCAGCGGTCGAGTGACAGGCAACCGCAGCCGATACAACCGTCAAGGTTTTCGCGCAGGGCCGTCAGCGCGGCAATGCGGTCGTCGATCTGATCACGGAAATAGCGGCTGATGCGCTGCCAGTCGGCGCGGTCGGGGGCGCGGTGGGCGGGCAGGTGGCGCATGTGCGCGGCGATCTCGGCCAGGGAAAACCCCAGCTTCTGGGCGATCATCGCGAAGGACAGCCGCCGCAGGTCGGCGCGGCCATAGCGGCGGTGACCGCCAGCATTGCGCAGGGGATGCACGATGCCGTGCGTCTCATAAAACCGGATGGCGGACACCGCGAGGCCGGTGCGGTCGGCCAGATCGCCGATGGTCAGGTCTGCCATGAGAAACCTCTTGATCTAAAGTGCGCTTGAGGAATTACACAGCGAGTCGCAGAAAGATTCCAGTGGAAAGGACAAGATATGACGCGATTGGAACATGTGAACATCACGGTGGCCGATCCGGACGCCACGGCGGCGCTGCTGATCCGGTTGTTCGACTGGCAGGTGCGCTGGGCGGGCAAGGGGATGCAGACCGGGCGCACGGTGCATGTCGGCGAAAAGGACAGCTATGTGGCGCTGTTCAGCTATGGCGAAGCGGCCGAGGCTCACGAGGTCAGCTACCGCACGCGGGGCGGGTTGAACCATATTGCGGTGGTGGTGGATGATCTGGACCAGACCGAGGCACGCATCAAGGACGCGGGTTATCATACCGAAAACCATGCAGATTATGAGCCGGGCCGCCGGTTCTACTTCACCGAGGAAAACGGCGTGGAGATCGAGGTGGTCAGCTACGCCTGAGGGCCGCATGGGAATTGTCGGACACGCGCCGCAAAACGCGGGCCCGGGGAAGTCTGTGGTAACATCCATGGCATTGAG
>JBDTQR010000334.1:0-3584 GCA_039932095.1 bacterium
CAACGATGATGTGGTCGTGCAGCGTCAGGCCGAGACATTTGCACCCCTTCTGAATCTCTTTGGTCATGCTGAGGTCCGCCTCGGAGGGCGTCGGGTCGCCCGAAGGGTGGTTGTGGATCTTTTGTGCCCGGCTTTCTTATGTGCCGAGTTTTGCTGGTCGGCTGTATTTTTGGGGACTTAGATCGAAGGCAGGCCACATAACGCCGGATCAGATGCAACATGACTCCTCCTACACTTTTTCAGAAGGATGCTTGTCATGTTGGAAAGACACTTCCGATCGTTCAAGACGATCGACCGTATCAGGGCTCTGTGGCTGGGCCCCCAGATAGAACGCTACGTGCAGTCCCTAGACGAGTTGCACGCCAGCAACGGCATTGTTCGTCAACACGTTCGCACGCTTGGGCACTTCACGGATTTCGTCGTTGGGCGTGGCGCGGTTCGACTGGATGACCTGCCCGATCACGTTAATGCTTTCGTCGAGCATTGGGTGAATGTTCACGGCGGTGGCGGCAAGAGTCCACGCAACCGAGGGTTGCTGATTTCGCACAGCCGCGTCCCAGTCGAACAGATGCTCACCTTGGCGTTGCCGGGTTTTATACCATCAGGCAATCGACTTCCTTCACCATTTCTCGCCGAGGCTCCGGGCTTTTTCACTTTCCTTCGCAATGAGAAGGGATTGAGCCCAGTTACGATACGCAGCCATGCCTTAACGCTACGCCCGTTCGAAGCGTATCTGTCAGAAACGGGCACGCTGCTGTGTGAACTGACCCCAAGATGCATCACCGAGTTTATCGATCATCGCGGCAAGTCGCTGTTCAAATCCGGCATGCACAAAACGGCGGGAGCTTTACGCACCTTCCTTTTCTATCTGTACCGCCAAGACATTGTTGCAAAGGATCTTGTTCCCTGCGTTCCCCGTCAACGTGTCTATCGCCATGCATCCATCCCGCGTGCCATTTCTTGGGCAGATGTCGAGCGACTTCTGGCCAGTGTCGATTGCCGCTCCGATTTGGGCAAGCGCGACTACGCCATCCTGACATTGCTCGCCAGTTACGGAGTGCGCGCCAGAGAGGTTGCAGCCTTGTGTCTGGAGGACCTCGATTGGGAACATGACCAAATTAGCATACCTATGCGCAAAGGCGGGCACTCAACACGCTACCCGCTATCAACCACGGTGGGCGAAGCCCTCATCGCCTATTTGCGTGTCCGGCGCGCGGACATAAATGATCGGCAAGTTTTCCTCGCAGTCAAATCACCCTTCGGCCCCCTGACCCACACTGGGGTTTCAACCGTTGCCACCGCCCGTATGCGCAGAATTGGCATTCAGATCGCCCGTGCCGGTTCACACACTCTTCGCCACGCCTGTGTGCAACATCTGACCGCGCGCAATTCGGTGCGGCCATCCTCGGTCTCAAAGGTTTTCACCTGCTCGGCGCGATGATTTGTCAGACCGTATTGCAGGTTGATCCCGGCCAGCGGCGCGGGCAGCTGCCGCAGGTACGAAGCCGGAGCGCCGACGATGCTGGCCAGCTGGCCGAAGGCCCAATGTGTGGGTGCAACCGGTTCATGTGCCTTCGGCAGCATCAGGTGCAACCGCTCGGGGTTGTCGCGCGCGGCTTCGACCCGGATATCGGCCGTCTGCACCACCCGGCTGCGGCTGCGTTCCGACCGACCCTTCACATTGGCCCATAGATCATCGAGCGACAGATACCGCTCGTCATCAGGCCGGTTGAACCATTCGGACGACACCCGCCCGTTCCGCTCACCCCGGCTCACGTCCACCTTCCAGCCACCCGCCCTCGTCGGCCGCACCGGATCCAGAACTTCCACAACGCCCATCGGCTATCTCCCGCGACAGGCGTTGGAAGCCACTCTCCCAACCCTCAACCCGTCACCGGGAAACCGGCACGTCTCTCACTCTCAGCAACGCAAAGGGCGGGCTCGGATCATCGCAAGGGGCGGAGGCTGTGTGGAAACTCGGCGGCCCGGGTCCTCAGGGCGCGATTTTGGCCGTCGAGTGGATTTCGCCCCGAATTCGTCTGCAATTCAGCTTCGAGACTCGTTTGGAGTTCTTACAGCGCCCTTAACACAGCGGAACTTTCGATGTTGGCCAACGATGACGCGTTCTAAGCCGGGATTGCGCCCATCATCTGTTTGATCCCGACCAAGGCGATCATGCGCTTGATGTTGTAGGCCAGCACGTTCAGCGCCATTTCCGTGCCCACACCCCCAAGCCGCCGGGTCAGAAAATGGCAAGATCCAGTCCAAGCCTTGATCGTGCCAAACGGGTGCTCGACCGTCGAGCGACGGACGCTCATCGGAGCTGCCTGACTGCGGCGTCGGGCGTTTGAGGCTTCGACCAGGTGTTCGTACTCCCACCTGGAGACCCGCCTTTCATGCCCGGTGGTGCAGCGGCTTTTGAGGCCGCAATCCTTGCAAGCGTTTGTCCAATAACGCCGCATCTGAAGACCCTGCTGCTCGGTGGTGGTGTGGTGTGTCAGCGCCTGTCCCGCCGGGCAGCGGTAGACATGGGCATCATGCTCATAGGCGAAGTCAGCCTTCACAAAATGCCCCTTGGACCGGGCTCCGGACGTATCGGAGCGCGGCACCGTCGCGGTGATGCCTGCCCTGTGGCAGTCAAGGATTTCTAGGGCGCTGAAATACCCCTTGTCGGCAAGGATATGCATATCCTCGCGCTGCAGAACCGCCTTTGCCTGTTTAGCCATCCTGGTCAGCAGATCCCGGTCATGCCCCTGATTGGTGACCTCATGCGTCACGATCAAATGGGTATCGGCATCGACAACACTTTGAACATTATAGCCGACATGTCCGCTATGCTGCGCACGTGTCGCCATCGCGCGCGCATCGGAGTCGGTCAGCGAAATCTGCCCGTCCGGTGCATCGGCCAGTGCTTCGTCCATGGCCAGCAAGCGTTCAATCTCCTGCCGGATGCGGTGATACCGGTTGGTCAGATGCGCCGACCGCTCTGCCCGTGCTGCACCAGTTTCCTGACGGTCAATCCGGTCGGCCTCCTCGATATAGCGGCCGACCTCGGCTTCCAGATGGGCGAGGAGACTGGCGATCTTGCCTTTGGTGAAGTTCCGGTCGCGATTGTTCACTGCTTTGAACTTGCTGCCATCGACGGCCACGACCTCGCCCTTAAGCACACCAATCCGGCGACAGAGTTCGACGAACTTCGCACAGGTCTTTCGGATCGCCGGGCCATTCAGGCGCCGGAAATCTGCGATCGTCTTGTGATCGGGGACCAGTCGACCGGTCAGCCACATCAATTCGACATTACGACCGGCTTCGCATTCCAACCGGCGGCTGGAGGGGATCCGGTTCAGGCAGCCGTAGATGAAAAGCTTGAGCAGCTCAGCCGGGTGATACCCAGGCCGCCCGGTGCGTGCGGCGGCATGGCGTCGAAATCCAAGTGCGGTCAGATCAAGTTGGTCAACAAACAGATCGATCACGCGCACAAGGTGATCTTCCCCGATCCAGTCGTCCAACCGCTCTGGGAAAAGCGTCGTCTGATCTCGGCTGACGCCCTCGATGAAACCTGCCATGCAAAGCCTCCCAACCAT
>JBDTQR010000335.1:0-3568 GCA_039932095.1 bacterium
AGTTCTGGCCGCCGGTGCTGCATCTGGTCTACATGCTGCCGCTGCCGGGGGTGCTGTATTACGGGCTGTCGACCTGGCTGCAGGGGGTTTCCTCGCATCTGGGGGTGTATTTCCTCGATCTGCTGCAGGTGCCGGTCTTCCTGGATGGCAACATCATCGACCTCGGCGTCTACAAGCTGCAGGTCGCCGAGGCCTGTTCCGGCCTGCGCTATCTGTTCCCGATCCTGTCGTTCTCCTACATCTTCTCGGTGCTGTACCGCGGCCCGATCTGGCACAAGGCGGTGCTGCTGGTCTCGGCGGTGCCGATCACCGTCTTCATGAACTCGGTCCGCATCGCCATCGCGGGGGTGGTGGTCGACAGCTATGGCGTGGAGTTTGTCGAGGGGCTGACCCATTTCATGGAGGGCTGGGTGATCTTCCTGGCCTGTGTGCTGATCCTGTTCGGCCTGGCCCGGTTCATGCTGTTTCTCAACCCGGCAAGGATGACCCTGACCGAGGCCCTGGATCTTGAGGTCGACGGGTTGGGGCCGCAGCTTGCCCGGTTGCGGCTGATCCAGCCGTCACCCGCGCTGATCGGGGTCAGCCTTCTGGTTCTGGCGGGGGCCCTGGCCTGGCAGGTGATCCCGGCGCGGCCGCTGTCGGTTGTCGAGCGTGAAGCCTTCCACAGCTTTCCCAGCCAGCTGGGCGACTGGACGGCCTCCTCGCCGCAGCAGCTTGACCCTGCGACGGCCAAGGTTCTGGCGGCGGATGACTATCTTGCCGTCACGCTGACCAATGCTGGCGCGGCACAATCTGTCGACCTGTTCATGGCCTGGTACCGCGACCAGATGACCGGCGGCACCCATTCGCCCACCATCTGTCTGCCCTCCTCCGGCTGGGAGATTTCCGACCTCCAGCAGATCGACGCGCCGCCTGATGCCCCGGGCGCCCCATTCACGCTGAACCGCGCGTTCATCCAGAAGGGGCTGGACCGGATGGTGGTCTATTACTGGTACGACCAGCAAGGCGTGCGCACCGCGTCCTCCTATTACGCCAAACTGCTGATGACCTTCAGCAAGGTCAAAGACGGCCGGAGTGACGGCGCCATCGTCCGCCTGATCACCCCGATCGCCCATGGGGAAAGCGATGCGGTCGCTGAGGGGCGGCTAAAGGAGGCCCTGCGCGCCGTCACAGGCCCGCTGCCACGGTTCATGCCTGGGGCATGAAGGATGGGGGGGTGAAGGATGGGGGAGAATGACCGCCATGAAGGTGCGACGCTGAAGTCTGAGATAATCTTTATGGTGCGCTGCGGCGGGCGAGGCGGATTTTCTTTTTGACTATATTAGTTTCAGCCAAGCCGATGGCTACCTTCGCCTTGTCACGAGGCCTGCGCGGTCGGGCGGGCAGAATGGCGGTGTCATAATGCGCCGCCATCTCGGCATAGGTCCGGTTCAGTCCCTGATCAAACCGGTCGGCCTTGATCACGGCTGACTTCAGATTGTCCGGAAACACCGCCTTTGGCACACCCCCCAAAAAGGCGAACATCCGGATATGGGCAAGGATCCAGTCCTCCAGCCCCTCCGCCGCCACGAACAGCTTCTCGCCACCCCCATGTGTCTGGCGCAGGCGCAACTATCCTCAATTTGCCGACCAGACCTGCCCGCGATCCCACGAAATCAGTGCTTAGCTTCACGCGAAATGGCTGCCCATGATCCCGTGAAATCGATGCCCACCATCACGCGAAACACGCAATGAGCATCTTTGGCTTGTGACGCCAGACACATACTTGTACCGCTGACTCGGGAGAAAACTCGCGCGCTCTACCAAGAAAATTGGCCGTGAAGTCTTTGAAAGGGCCACCGATGTATGTACGTGGATCGGTCCCAACGATCGAAGCACTGGCTATTGCCAATCGAGACGATCGGCTGCTGGGTTTACCAGCCAGAATGTGGCTCCATCGCCCGTTCGGCCGCCACGCCCGCTCTCGCGTTCTGATCTATGGTGAGCCCGGCGCTATCAGTCGTTCACAGATCGAGCCCTTTTTCTACCATGCCGCATCCTTTCAAGATCGCTTCGGAGCCCAGTTCCGCTGCAGGCCTGTCGCGGACTTCCTTCACGGAAGAGCCGGACCCGAAGCGGATATCGTCCTTGTACAGCCATGGTTCACGGTAAGCGGAGAGGTGATTGCCCGTGGGTTCGAGATGCTGCGCGCGCGGCTGCCGAATGCTCGATTCGTTTTCATAGATTCCTATGCACACAACGACCTACGCCTTGGTCGATTTGTCGATCCCTACATCGACCTGTACTTCAAGAAGTCGATCTTTCGGAACCGGGGCGACTATCTACTGCCGCAGCGTGGCGATACTAACCTGACCGCTTACTACGGTAAGCTATATGATATACAGATGGGGGCCCCTGTGGACTGGCAGGTGCCCGAGAGCATCCTGCCAAAGCTGCGCCTGTCACCCAACTTCTTTACCCATGCCCGCTTTGTCCGCGCCTTTCAGTCGTCCACCATGCCACCATGGGAAGGCCGCCGCATTGATGTACAGTCCCGTCTCGGAGAGAAAGGTTCTTCCTGGTACGCAGCAATGCGCAAGGATGCTCAGAGAAAGCTTGAAGCAATCCCCGGCCTGACGCTGTCCCAGCCCGGCAAACTCGACATCCAAGCTTTCATGGAAGAACTCACCCACTCTCGCCTCTGTTTCAGCCCCTTTGGTTACGGGGAGCTCTGCTGGCGCGACATCGAGGCGTTCCAGACGGGTGCAGTCCTGATCAAACCGGATATGAGCCATCTTGTTACGCTGCCTGATCTATATGTTCCAGGCATCACATATCTGCCGGTTCACTGGGATTTTTCAGATCTCTATGATGTAGTGCGGAGCGCCCTGCGTGATGCGCGGAGAATGGAGGCGATTGCTCACGAAGCCTACGCACGCATCTCGCAATATATTCGCGAAGGTCGATTTGTAGATAATATGGCAGAGATCTGGGGTCTTCCAGAAAATTGCCTCCCATCCGATGCTTTGGCTATGTAAGCTTCTGAGCAGGGCTCTGCACAAATCCGCTGATGGCCAGACTTCCCCTTCTGCGGGACAGACTTATCCCGCGACCTTTGTGACGGGGATGCCGAGAGCGGTTTAGCCGTTCAGCACTGCAACACGCACTTGGAACTCAGCAACCTGACGGTCGAAGTCCCGCGCCATGAGGCGCTGACCAAACAGTTTCACGCAGTGCGGGCTAGCTCCGCAAGGACTCGCAAAGAACTGCCGCATAGTGTGGCCTGTGAGGGGCTGCATCTTCCAATTTCCTATCCAATAGCTTCTTAAGGTCTCGATTGTATCCTCGGGGTCACCAGTCTCTCCACGAGATTGACACAATCGAGTCACGCTAGGGTCAGGAAATCCGGGTGAGGTAAGCATGTTGAGCGGGGTTTGTGCCCTGTTTGGTTGGTGAGCGGACTGAGTTTGGTCCACATGTCTTATCTCGCGATCGGAGAGCTTGATGGCTACGAACGACGGTTCTGTTCTTTCGGGCACTGGTGTTACGGATCCTGGTCTGGCGTTTGGTCTGACGGGGGTGTCGGACT
>JBDTQR010000336.1:0-3563 GCA_039932095.1 bacterium
ATCCTGTCCTTCGTCAACCTGTCGATCTCCACCGATGACCCGACCTGGGGCGGCATGATTTCCGAGGGCCGCGCCTCGATCCATCAGGCGTGGTGGGTGCTGGTGTTCCCCTTGATCGCGCTGTTCCTGACGGTCCTGTCGTTCAGCCAGTTGGGCGAGGGCTTGAAGGACCGCTTTGACCCGGTGCTGCGATGACCTATCTGTCGGTCCACAACCTGTCGGTGCGGCTGAAGCGCGGTGAACCCCTGCTGCGGTCAGTGTCGCTGCAGGTGGCGGCCGGTCAGGTCCATGGGCTGGTCGGCGAAAGTGGTGCCGGCAAGTCGATGATCGGCAAGGCGATCCTGGGGATATTGCCACGCTCGATAGAAATTTCGGGCGGAGAAATCGTGTTGGACGGAGTTGACCTGTTGTCCCTGCCCCCGGCAGAACGCCGCCGGCGCATCGGCGCCAGCTGTGCGCTGATTCCGCAAGACCCGCTGACCGCACTGAACCCGACACGGCGGATCGGTCCGCAAATCACCAACCGGCTGGTCGATATCCTCGGCTGGAAACGTCAGGCCGCCGAGGCGCGGGCGCGGCAATTGCTGCTGGATGTCCAGATCGCCGAACCTGATCGGGTGATGCGGCAATATCCCCATGAATTGTCGGGCGGCATGCGGCAGCGCATCCTGATCGCCTCGGCCTTCGCGGCGGAGCCGAAGCTGATTGTGGCCGATGAGCCGACCACGGCGCTGGATGTCACGGTGCAAAAGCAGATCCTGCAATTGATCGCCGGGATGCAGGCCAGACACGGCACCGCATTGTTGTTTGTGACCCATGATCTGGGCGTGGTGTCCAAGATCTGCCAAAGCCTGTCGGTGCTGTACGCCGGCAAGGTGATCGAGGATACTGGCGTGCGGCGCTTTTTCGCCGGACCCGCCCATCCTTATTCTGCCGCCCTGTTGGCCGCGACACCGAAATATACCGATCCGCTGGCAGGGCTTAACCCGGTCCCGGAGGCCGTTCTGTCGGCGGTCCAGGCGGAGGTGGCGCGTGGCTGACCTTTACACAATCACCAATCTGCACCTCTCCCTGCCCGACATGACCCGCAAACCCCTGATGGGACACGCGCCCCGGCTGGAGATTCTGAAGGGCCTAAGCTTCGCAATCCCGAAGGGGGCGGTGATGGGAATTGTCGGCGGCTCTGGCTCGGGCAAGTCGACGCTGGGCCGCTGTCTGGTGCGCCTTTTGACGCCAAGTTCCGGGGAAGTGCAGTTTGACGGGACGGACATCACCAATCTGACGGATGCCGAGTTGCGTCCGATGCGGCGGCGGTTCCAGATGATCTTTCAGGACCCGATGAGCAGCCTGAACCCGCGCCACCGCATCGGCACGATCATCGCGGCGCCGCTGCAATTGCATGGCTTTGACACCATCAAGCCGCGGGTGGCGCAGGCGCTAGATCATGTCGGCCTTCCGCGCGACTTTGACCAGCGCTATCCGCATGAACTGTCCGGGGGACAGCGCCAGCGGGTCGGAATTGCCCGGGCCATCGCTTTGGAGCCCGACTTCATATTGGCCGATGAAATCGTGTCAGGGCTCGATGTCTCCAGCCAGGCCCAGGTGTTGAACCTGCTGGAACGTCTGGTGCGCGATCTTGGCCTGACGCTGGCCTTCATCAGCCATGACCTGTCGGTCGTAAGACGGCTTTGCGCGCAGGTGATCGTCCTGCAAAGCGGCGTCATCGTTGAAAACCGTCCGACGGCAGACCTTTTTGCCGACCCCCAGGCGCATTGCACGCGGGAATTGCTGGACGCGATTCCTCTGCCCGACCCGGATCAGGTCTGGCTGTAACCCGGCGGCAGCTCCGGGCCGAACTGGCTCAGATCGCAGGCAGAAAGCTTTCCAGTTTCGCTTTGACCTCAGGCGGCCATGGCATCGAGGCGTGTTCGACCAGCAGGCTCGCCGCCAGCACCTGCTCGCCGGACCAGCGGAATTCCTCGCCACAATGAACGGTATGGTTGATGCGGACCGAGGATTTGCCAACCTTCAGGATGGTCAGGCGAAAGGTCAGCCTGTCACCAAAGAACGATGGTTTGGAAAAGTCGCAGGTCAGATGCACTGTCGGCGTGCCCCAGCGGTCTTTCCAGATGATCTCATGCCAAGGAAAGCCGATGACGGTCCAGAACTCTTCGACCACGCCGTTCAGGATGTTCAGATAGGCCGGGTAATAGGCGGTGCCAGAGATATCGCAATCGCCGAAATTCAGCATGCGGTCGGTGGTGAAGCTGACGGTCATTGGGGCCTGCCGGGTTGTTGAACCCTTAGCAGGTCCCATTCCGCCACCGCCTTTGTCAACTCATTTCGGCAGACCGACCAGTGTCAACTCGCGCGGAAAACCGGTCAGCGAGGTGGCGCCCGTGTCGGTCGTCACCACATTATCCTCGATCCGCACCCCAATCTCGCCACTGCGGTAAAGGCCCGGTTCCACGGTAAAGACCGTTCCGGGGATCAGGATCTTGTGGTTGCCCTTCATGATATGCGGCGCTTCGTGAATGTCCATGCCAAGCCCGTGACCGGTCTTGTGCATGATCATGTCGGCAAAAGGCGACGCCGCAAGGACCGCCGTCACCGCCAGATCAAGGTCATGCGCGGTCAGGGTCGGGGCGGCCATTGTCCTGCCCGTCGCGTTGGCGGCCAGCACGGTGTTGTAGATCGCGGCGTGGCGGTCGCTGACATGTTCGCAAAAGAATGTCCGGGTGATGTCGGCATGAAAGCCGTCGAAACTGGCACCATAGTCGATCAGCAAGGCATCCCCGGGCCGCAGGACCGTGTCGCCCGGCACGCCATGCGGATTGGCGGCATTGCCGCCGGCCAGCACGATGGGATCAAAGGAAAACCCCTCGGCCCCGTTCGCCAGCATCCGCATCTTCAGCACGGCGGCGATCTGACGCTCGGTCTGCCCGGTGCGCACCGTCTCCAGCGTTTCGCCAAGCGCAGTTTCGCTGATCTGGATCGCCCGTTGCAGCGCCGCAATTTCGGCGGCGGATTTCGACAGACGCAAGTCGGTCAGATGGGGCTCGGCATCCACCACCGCGCCCTGCTGGAAATGCCGACGCAGCGCCTCGCCCTCGAACACCCGCATCCGCATACCCTCGACCCCGATCATCTGCCCCTCCAACGCGGCGGCGGCAGCGGCGAACGCGTCCTGATAGCCGTCGCTGTCCTGCCAGTAAAAGGTCTGCGCCTCGGGAAAGACACTCGTCCACTTTTCGCGTTCCAGTTCCGGAATGATCGCAACGACAGATCCGCCAGCGGTCTGAAACAGAACCGTCGGCCGCTCCATCAGGTGGAACACCAGCCCGCTGACATAGGTGAAATTGGCCCCCGGAACCAGGGCGATGGCCCCAAGCCCCTGGTCCTTGGCGATCCGGGCAAGTGTCTGGCGGCGTTCGGCGTAAATATCGGGCATGGTTGCAATCCGTGGCTGGTTTCAAGCGAACCTGACACAGCAGGCCGGCCCTGTCACCCCGGACGGCGACGGGAAACGGTCGGAACTGGACCAGCTTTGAGACTGCCTTTGG
>JBDTQR010000337.1:0-3556 GCA_039932095.1 bacterium
GCAATCGTCAGCGCAAGCAGGCGATTGAGGAACGTAGTAATCGGCGGCAGATCATCCTTGAGGCCATTGTCATCACAGAGGTTCAGGCCAGTAGCCTCTTCAAAAGCCATAAGCGAACAGCCCGCCACATCGCCGCGATGGAGACGCCGGTAAAGCTGGCGCAGCGCATCGCGGGCGTAAGGCGATTCGAGATTGTCCTCGGGTCGGAACAGACCTTGCCCACCGGTTTGGCGCTGGCCGCGCGTGATGGCACCGAGCGTATCAAGCCTGCGCGCGATTGTGCTGAGAAAGCGTTTTTCCGCCTTCACATCCGTGGCCACGGGGCGGAACAGCGGTGGTTGCTTTTGATTGGTGCGGTTGGTGCGGCCCAGGCCTTGGATTGCCGCATCGGCCTTCCAGCCAGGCTCGAGGAGGTAATGCACCCGCAGACGTTGGTTCTTGGCACCGAGATCGGCGTGATAGCTGCGGCCCGTGCCGCCTGCCTCAGAGAAGATCAGGATGCGCTTCAGGTCATCCATGAAAGCGGAGGTTTCCGCGAGGTTTGCCGAACCGGCACGGCTTTCCACGACAAGACGGGCACCTGACCCCTCGCCCTTGCGCACAATGCGACGCGAGCGACCGGTCACTTCGGCCACGATATCCGTGCCAAAGCGCTGCACGATCTGGTCAAGCGCCCCCGGTACGGGTGGCAGGCTGGCCAAGTGTTCGATCAGCGCATCGCGGCGGCGCACTGCCTCGCGGCATTCAACCGGCTGGCCATCGCGGGTGACGGGCCGCGATGACAGATTTCCCTCACTGTCAGTGAAGGGCTCAAAGAGCTGCACCGGGAAGGAATGCTGTAGATAATCTAGGCAGCTTTCCCGAGGCGTTATGTCGACCCTGACATCATTCCACTCATCGGTCGGTATGTCGGCAAGACGGCGTTCCATCAGCGCCTCGCCGGTGGAGACGATCTGGATCACAGCTGCATGGCCTGCCGCCAGATCGGCGTCGATCGCGGCGATCAGCGTGGGGGTTTTCATCGAAGTGAGCAGATGGCCGAAGAAGCGCTGCTTGGCGGATTCAAAGGCCGAGCGCGCTGCGGATTTGGCCTGGCGGTTTAGCGCACCGCCACTTTCACCGGTAATGTTGGCCGCCTCCATAGCCGCCGAGAGGTTGTTGTGGATGATGGCGAAAGCCCCGGCGTAGGCATCGTAGATGCCGCGCTGCTCGGGGGTCAGGGCATGCACCAGCATTTCGTATTCAACGCCGTCGTAAGAGAGCGACCGGGCGGTGTAGAGGCCAAGGGACCGCAGATCGCGGGCGAGGACTTCCATTGCCGCGACGCCGCCTGCTTCGATGGCTTCAACGAATTCGGCGCGGGTGGCGAAGGGGAAATCCTCGCCACCCCAAAGGCCGAGGCGCTGTGCATAGGCAAGATTGTGCACCGAAGTGGCCCCGGTGGCAGAGACATAGACGATGCGGGCATTGGGCAATTTGTGCTGCAGGCGCAGGCCTGCCTTGCCTTGCTGCGAGGCTTCGGTATCGCCACGATCCCCCTTGCTACCAGCCGCATTCGCCATGGCATGGCTTTCGTCAAACAAGATCACCCCGTCGAAATCCGCCCCCAACCAATCAACGATCTGGTCGACGCGGGATTTCTTGGCCCCGCGCTCTTCCGAGCGCAGCGTGGCATAGGTGGTGAAGAGGATCCCTTCCGTGAGTGGAATATCGCGGCCTTGGGAAAAGCGCGACAGCGGCGTGACCAGCAGACGCTCCTGGCCAAGCGCAGACCAGTCGCGCTGTGCATCCTCGAGAAGCTTGTCGCTCTTCGAGATCCAGAGCGCCTTGCGACGGCCCTTCGCCCAGTTGTCGAGAAGGATCCCAGCCGACTGGCGACCCTTGCCTGCGCCTGTGCCGTCGCCGAGGAAAAAGCCGCGACGAAAGCGAATAGCGTCGGTTGCATCATCGGGCGCGGCGGAAACCATGTCGCCGGTCTCATCCACGGTCCACGCGCCCGCGAGATATGCGTTATGTGCCTCGCCCGCATAGATCACCGTCTCGAGCTGGGCATCGGACAGCAGACCGTCCCGCAAGACAGCAGTGGGCAGCTTGGGCAGATAGCTGGGTTTTGGCGGCGCGACCGAGGCCATGGCGGCGGATTGCACCAGCTTGGTCGGATGCGGCACAGCACCGGGGATGTCGATTGCCTGCAGGCGAAAGGTCTCATAGATCGCGTCCGAAAGGCGCGCCGCGGCCTCGTCCTCGCTGCCGTCCCGCAGGGTGTAGGCGAGGTCTTCGGCTAGAGGCGACGGCTGAGACCGGGACAGCGATGCTGCAACGGGCGCGCGAGGTTTGCCGACGCCGGCAGCCGTGGATCGGGAAGGATTTGCCGGAAAGAGGGAACGAGCGCCCTGCCCTGCGGGTGCGCCCGGTTCCAAGGCGAGGCGCGGCGGCACCTCGGTGGTGATCTGCGTCATCAGGCTGGTGACATCTGCAGCCAAGGGCTGGGTGAGATCTGCCGTGATGCCGCCCAACTCGCCGCCACGACATTTGTCGAAGACAGAAATCCGGGTCTCAAAACTGGTGCCGTGCTTGGCGAAGGCTGAACCCGAGACAGCGCCGGTGAACACCAGATGCGCAGTCTCAGTCAGACGACCGAAGGTCTCAGACCAGGCGGGCGCATCAGGCGCAAAACCAGCACCGGTGATGGCGACCAGCCGACCGCCGGGCGCGAGCCGGGCAAGTGCCGAGCGGATATGGCGCGCCGTCGCTTCGGTAGTGCGGGTATCGACATTGGCCACCGCCGAGAACGGTGGGTTCATCAGGATGACGCTCGGGCGGATTCTGGCGTCGAGATGATCGTCGATTTGCGCTGCGTCAAAGCTGGTGACGGGACGCCCCAGGAAAAGCATTCGCAGAAGGTCAGCGCGGGTGTCTGCCAGCTCGTTCAGTGCGAGGCTGCCGCCCGCAATTTCCGCGAGGATCGCCAGAAGCCCGGTCCCGGCCGAAGGCTCGAGGACCAGGTCAAGGGGCTTGATCTGCGCCGCAGCCAGTGCCGCAAGCCCCATGGGCAGCGGTGTCGAAAACTGCTGAAACCGCTCCATCTCTTCCGACCGGCGCGTATGGGTTGGCAGCAAGTTTGACACCTTGGCGAGGATCGGCAGCAGCGCTGCCGGCGATCCGGCGCGGGCAAAAAGTGGGCGGCCGAACTTCCGTAGGAACAGGACCAGCGCTACTTCGCAGGCCTCATAGGCCAGCTTCCAGTCCCATGCCCCCGTGGCATCCGAGCCACCAAAGGCGCGCTCCATTTCCAGACGCAGGCGCAGCGCGTCGATCTGGAACCCCTGCGCCAGATCGGGCTGCAGGGATCTCGCAACCGCGATGATCGCGGCGGCAGTGTCGGGGGATGGGGATTGCGGCGGGCCAACCAGCGCCAGCACGGGCGCAACAGCAGTCTGAAACGTCATCGGGGAACTCCGGAATGAGGGACAGGGTCAAACCGGCAGGGCACTCTCTTTACGCCCCTCCGGCCTGCCCTTCCCCAGCTTCCCTCTGCCTCTCAAATCCCCGTCAT
>JBDTQR010000338.1:0-3521 GCA_039932095.1 bacterium
GGCGTGGTGCAGGCGCCGATGACCGCCTTTGTGATCATCGTCGAGATGACCGGCACCCATGACAAGGTGGTGCCGATCATGGCGGCGGCGATGTTGGGCTATGGCACCTCGCGCCTGATCGCGCGGGAGCCGTTGTACCATGCCCTGTCGCGGCTATGGGCGGCCGACGTGCTCCGCAAGGTCCGTGCGGCCGCGCCGACCGAGCCGGTGCCGCTGCCGCCGCTGTCCTGACGAAGTGCTCAACCGCGGTTGCGCCCACCCACCGGTCAGGCGCTGCCCTACGACATCGCTTTCAAGGACAAGGTCCCGGCGCATTTATGGCACGTGAGTCATCCGGCGTCAGTTGGACAGGTGGTGGATCAGCGCGGCGAGCAGGTCCGAGCGGGTGATCAGGCCGATCAGCCGCTGGCCCTCGGTCACGGGGATGCAGGTCTGGTGTCCTTGCGCCATCAGGGTAAGCAGATCGGCCAACGGCGCGGTCGGCGGCATGGTCTTGGCACTGCGGTCAGGATCTGGCATCGCGGTGGGGCCGAGCATTGCGGTCAGCGGGATCAGGCCAAGATAAGTGCCGTCCGGTGTGGTCAGCGGCAGGTGGCGAAAGCGGTGGCTGCGAAACAGCGCGATCATTTGATCGGGTAAGGTTTCAGCTGTGACGGTGATCAGGTCGCGTGACATGATCTGGTCCGCCGTCATCGGGCCAAGGTTCTGCGCGACCGAGGCGGCCTCGGCAGCGGCGATCAGGCGCGACAGATCCTCGACCCCCAGATTCGCCCCCAGACGCAGCCGGCTGAGGGCAGCAGACAGGGCCAGCGGACCGGGGGTCTGACGTTGGGCGGCGGCGGTGGAGGGTTGGCGGAACGGGTATTGCCGCCCGGTGCCACGGTTCCACAGCACGCCCAGCACGACCAGCGCCACGGTCCCGGCGAGGACCGGCTGCAAGGCGAAGCTGAGGGCGGGCGGGGTGGTCTGGCCGAGCAGCACGGTCGCGATGGCCACCGCGCCGCCGGGCGGATGCATGGCACGCGACGCGGCCATCAGCACGACGGCGAGCAGCACGGCGAGGCCGATGGCGGGCACAACAGGCAGGCCGAGGTGGACGACGCCAAGGGCGGCGAGGGCGGATAATGTATTGCCGACGATGGCCGACCATGGCTGGGCGAGTGGGCTGTTGGGCACCGCAAAGATCAGGAAAGCCGTGGCGCCGAACGGCGCGATCAGCAGCGCGTGGGTCAGAAGCGGGACGCTGCCGCCGGACAGCGCCCACAGGATCAGATCGGCGAGCAGCAGTCCAGCACCGGCACCAAGGCCAGAGCGCAGCATCTCGCGCAGCGGCGGGCGCGGCAGGACCGGCAGCAAGGATTGCAGGTTCGGGATCATTCGGCGCTGTCGGTTCCGGTGCCGCGCCAGGCGCCCTGGGCCATGATCAGCCAACCCTCGCCCGGTGGTAGTGGCGGGGCGACGGTGGGGCCTTGCCAGAACATCAGCAGGATGTGGTCGGGGTCCTTGGGGGTGGCCGCGTCAGCCACCGCCTGCCAGATCATGCCGAAGCCCTCCAGCAGCAGACCCTCGGCATAGAATGCGATCTCTTCGGCATCCAGAAGTTCGGTGGTGTCGTCCTGGACCTGCCAGCCGGCCGCGTCGCCCCACAGCACGGCTCCTTCGACGGCGGGGAATTTGTCGGCCAGTCTGGCGAGCGGGGCGAGGAATTGGGCGATAGGGGTTTGGGTCATGGTTTGGTCCTGCGGCGGAATGGCCGCAGGCATGGCTGAGGAATGCGGATTGGGCAAGGGGTTTGGGGCGTGTCCACATGTGGACAGGGAGGGGTTTCTTTTGGGATCAAAGGGTTGAATGTCCGAATTTACCTGATATTCATCTTTGCCCGAGGGAGGACGGGGGTTTCACACCCCCGACAGTCTTGCCTGGCGGCAAGACCGTTCCCCCGTGGGATATTTGGGCCGATATGTAGGGGATCAGGGTTTGAGGCGAACGCGGGCGTCGGGGCCTTTGGGGTCCAGGGTGAAGTGATCGGGATGTGTCGCAAGGAAATTGCGCCAGTTTCGCTGTGGCGTCTGGCTGATCTGAACCTTGTGGGCGCTGTGCATCTGGGCGGCCAGCAATCCTATTTGAATGCCGTCCGGGCCACGGCCGATGATCGCCTTGGACTGCGCTACAATCAGGTCAGCGGCGGTCGGTTTTGCCAGAGTCGGTGGCGAGGTTGCGGGCTGCAGGAATTGAAGGTCGAGGAAACGGGTGCAGGATTTTCGGAAGTTGGCCGGGGCCTTGGCCTCGCCGATGCCGATGACGGGGTGACCGCGTTCGGTCAGATGCTGGGCGAGATGGCTGAAATCGCCGTCGGAAGTGGCGAGGATCAGGAGGTCGGCCTGATCGGTCAGAATCAGGGAAATGGCCTCGACCGCCAGCAACAGGTCGGAGGCGTTCTTGCCGGTTCCGGCGTGGACGGTCTTGAAGCCGGGAGCGGCATTCCAGCCGGGCAGCTGGGCCATGTTGCCGTAGACCCGCTTGACCGTCAGCGCGCCGTATTTGGCGGCTTTCAGGATCAGCGCCCCGGCGTGGATATGGGACAGGTTATCGCCGTCGATCATCAGGGCCACGCGGTGACGGGTTCGGACCGTCGGTTCGGGCAGGTTCAGGTCGGCGAACAGGTCGTTCATGGCGGGCCGTTGCGATTGCGTCGGGCGTCAAGCTGGCCGGGAAATGTGGCGGTTTGAGGGAGGCGGCGCGGCGCGGCGGACCCGAGTGAGGTGGCGCAATTGCAGGCCATATGGGCGGGGCGGGATGGGCGTGGCGGAGGTGAATCCCTGCCCTACCCGTTTTCGCGGAGCACCGATCCGGCGAGATAGAGTGACCCGCAGATCAGGACCCGTGCTGTGGGGTTCCCGGTGGCGATGGTGTGCAGCGCTTCAGCCACCGAGGACGCGGTGGTGGCGTTGATGCCGGCGGATCGGGCGGCTTCGCAGGTGGCTTCGGCTGGCAGGGTGTTTTTCTCGCCGGGGATCGAGACGGCGTGGAGGCTGGTGATCTGCGGGGCGAGCGGGGTCATGTAGCCCCGCACGTCCTTGGTGTTCAGCATGCCGCAGATCATGTGGGTTTCGCGTTTCGGCATGGCGGCCAGGGTGGCGGCAACTGCCGCGCCGCCTGCCGGGTTGTGGCCGCCGTCGAGCCACAGTTCGATGTGCGGCGCGCTGCCCACCAAGGGGCCGGTGCGTAGGCGCTGCATGCGGGCGGGCCAGAAGGCGGTGGTGACGGCGGCTTCGCAGACGGCCTCATCATAACTGAGGTGGCGGAGCGCCATCAGCGCGGCGCCGGCGTTTTCAATCTGATGCGGGCCGGGAAGGTTGGGCAACGGCAGGTCCACAAGGCCGTTTTCGTCCTGAAAGATCAGGCGGCCGTTTTCGTTGGAGGCGTGCCAGTGCTGGCCATGGACCAGAAGGGGGGCGTGGAGACGGGCGGCTTCGGCCTCGATCACCGCCAAAGCGGCGGGGAGTTGGGGGCCGACGATG
>JBDTQR010000339.1:0-3438 GCA_039932095.1 bacterium
TTCTGGTGCTGGTCGAAGGCAAGGCCGCCATCACGGCGGCGGGGCAGGACTGGGGCGTACTGGGCGACCGGATGGATGTTTTCGAAAAGACACCACCGCATTGCCTCTATGTCCCGAACGCCAGCGACTGGGCTGCCACCGCCACCACCGACTGCACGCTCGCGGTCTGCTCGGCCCCGGGCAGATCCGGTCACAAGGCGGCGCGTCTCGGCCCGGACGGCATCACGCTGACCCAGCGTGGCACCGGCCAGAACACCCGCTTCATCAACAACATCGCGATGGAAGCTCTCGACGTCGCCGACAGCCTGCTGGTGACCGAGGTGTTCACGCCTTCGGGCAACTGGTCGTCCTATCCCAGTCACCGCCATGACGAGGATGACTTCCCCCGCATGACCTATCTGGAGGAAAGCTATTACATGCGGCTTGACCCACCGCAGGGCTTTGCCGTGCAACGGGTCTATACCGAAGATGGCGCGTTGGACGAAACCATGGCCGTCAAGAACCACGATGTGACACTGGTGCCCAGAGGCCACCACCCCTGCGGCGCGCCTTATGGGTATGAACTTTACTACCTGAATGTCATGGCCGGCCCGCTCCGCAACTGGCGGTTCCAGAATGACCCAGACCACGACTGGATCTACCGCCGCGACAACCCGGCGACCTCGTGAGGCGGGCTATGCTTCATCCGAAGATGCCGGGCGCAACCCTGCACGCCATGCCCTTGATTCGAGGCGAAAAAGTTGGGCCATTCGGACTGGTTTCGCCAAGACCCATTGTGAGCTAATGATCAGGCGAAATCAGCGTCAGCCGTTTACCGGGGCCAAGGACCTGCAGTTCACGTTCCACCAGCCGCGGGCGCGGCAGTTTTGGCGCCAGGACGGTGATTCTCCCGCTGTAGCCCAGCTGTTGCAACGCCTCGACCGCAACATTGGCGTCATAGTAACTGGCAAACAACGGCAGGATGACCAGATCCGGTCCAAGCTTGGCGAGCAGCGGTGCGGCCAGATCGGAAAAGCGCAGATGGTAAATGTTCTGGCGGGGCAATGGGCCGGAATGGCCCAAAACCTGGTCGCAATCGAGCGCCAGAGTGACCTTGCCTTGCAGCGGAGACTCGTTACCCCGTGCCTTGTCTTTGCCAGTCTCGTCCGATTCCATAACGAACAATCGTTTTGATTTCGCTGCGGAAGTTAAGTGCTAAAACGGTTGCGCGAAGACTTTTACAACCACTGCGATAAAATATCCTCGGTGGAAATGCGGTTTTGCTGGTCGCCTGCAGCGCTTGCCGTTAGGCAGGCATCATCGTCGTATGGGGCAGGACCATGCCGTTGGAACAGGTTTCGGAAATTCTGGCAGCCTTGCCTCTGGCGGCTGTCGTGATCGGCGCGGATGAGCGGGTGATCGAGGCCAATTCCGCCGCGCAGGTGCTGTTTGGTCAACCGATGATCGGCCGTCACCACGGTTTTGCCCTGCGCCAACCCGAGGTCTTGCGCGCGATCGAGGCGGCGTTGCACCGCCGTGCCAGCACCACCGTGCGCCAGGTTCTGCCGGGGCCAAGCCATGCGGTGGTTCACCGGGTGACCGTTTCGCCGATGGGGGCCAACGCGCTATGTCTGTTTCAGGACATCAGCGAACAGGAACAGGCCGAACAGATGCGCCGCGATTTTGTCGCCAATGTCAGCCACGAATTGCGCACCCCTCTGACCACGCTTCTGGGTTTCATCGAAACGCTGCGCGGTCCAGCCAAGCATGACGCAGTGGCCCGGGCCAAATTCCTTGCCATCATGGCGGGTGAGGCCGAGCGGATGAACCGCCTCGTCCGCGACTTGCTGCATCTGAGCCGGGTCGAAGCGCAAGAGCGTCAGCGCCCGGCAACCCAGCATGATCTGGCGGCGCTGACCCGTCAGGCGGTGCAAAGTCTGCGTCCGATGGCCGAATCGTCGGGGGTCGAGATGGTGACCGAGGGGCTGGATCAGGCATTGAACCTCTGTGTCGATCCCGATCAGATGATGCAGGTGGTGACCAATCTTGTGGAAAACGCCATCAAATATGGTGGCAGCGGCAAATGGGTCCGGGTGCGGTTGTCGCGTGAGGCCGGGCCTCGTGGCGGGTTGGTGCGGCTCGATGTGTCTGACCGCGGCGAGGGCATCGAAAAAAACCATATCCCGCGGCTGGCAGAGCGTTTTTACCGGGTCGATGGCCATAGATCACGCGAAAAAGGCGGCACGGGGCTGGGTCTGGCCATCGTCAAACACATCGCGCACCGGCATCGTGGCAAGCTTTTTGTCGACAGCACGCCGGGGCAGGGGTCGACCTTCTCGGTGTTCCTGCCCGCCGACTGAAACCCGGCTGCTCTGCCGAACCTCTGTCATGGAACTGTTACAAAACTGTCGCAAAATCGCAGCGCGCGGTGCTTATGCGGAACGGTGAAGGCGTGATCATCCGGGTCACCCCTCAGACTTCGACAGGACTGGAGAAACAGATGTCCCTCATGAAGATTTCCGCCTCGGCGATTGCGATCATCGCGGCCTCGACCCTCGCCGTGCAGGCCCGTGACCAGCTGCAGATTGCCGGTTCCTCGACCGTGTTGCCTTTCGCCACCATCGTGGCCGAAGCGTTTGGCGAGCAGGGTGAGTTCAAGACCCCGGTCGTTGAAGGCGGTGGTTCAGGTGCTGGCCGCAAGAAGCTGTGCGAAGGCGTCGGCGAAGACACAATCGACATCGCCAACTCGTCCTCGCGCATCTCGCAAGGCGACATTGATGCCTGTGCGGCGGCGGGTGTCACCGACATCATGGAAATCAAGATCGGCTTTGACGGCATCGTCTTCGCCACCGACATCAACGGCCCGGACTTCGCCCTGACCGCCGCCGACATGTACAGCGCCATCGGTGCCAAGGTCGTCAAGGACGGCGCCTTGGTCGACAACGCCAACAAGACCTGGGCCGACGCCAACTCGGCCCTGCCTGCGCAAGATATCCTGGCTTTCATCCCGGGCTCCAAGCATGGCACCCGTGAAGTGTTCGACACCAAGGTGATCCTTGCCGGTTGCAAGGCCACCGGTGCCTATGACCTCTACCTCGCCGCTTCTGCCGGGGCTGACGACGCGGCCAAGGCCAAGGATGCAACCAGCGGCTGCTACGCGCTGCGTACCGACGGCACCTCGGTCGAGATTGACGGCGATTATACCGAAACCCTGTCGCGTCTGGCCGCCAACAAGCAAGCCATGGGCGTGTTCGGACTGTCGTTCTATGAAAACAACACCGACAAGCTGAAGGTCGCCACAATGGAAGGCGTCGTGCCTTCGGTCGCCACCATCTCCGACGGCACCTACCCGGTGTCGCGCCCGCTCTACATGTATGTCAAGAAGGCCCATATCGGGGTGATCCCCGGCCTGCAGGAATACATCGACTTCTTCGTGTCCGACGACATGGCCGGCCCGGA
>JBDTQR010000340.1:0-3433 GCA_039932095.1 bacterium
CCGCCTTGAAGCCGTTGATCCCGATCAGATCGAACACCACCATCCCAATCAGCATGGTGAACAGGACCGAGGCGACCGGCGTCACCACCAACATCGTCATGCTCGGCGCGCGCCGCTTTTCCAGCTTAAAACGCATGGGCCGCCTCCTGTCCGTGAATGCCGCCCATCAACAGCCCGATCTCATCGATCTTGGCGTCCGCCACCTTCATCGGCGCCGACAAACGCCCCTCGTTGATCACCGCCAGGGTGTCACACAGCGACAACAACTCATCGAGGTCCTGCGAAATCACGACAATGGCCGACCCGGTCCCGGCCAGATCGACCAGCGCCTGATGGATCGCCGCTGCAGCCCCGGCATCAACACCCCAGGTCGGCTGCGACACCACCAGCACATCGGGCTTTTGCAAAATCTCGCGCCCCATAATGAATTTCTGCAAATTCCCGCCCGATAAGCTCTCGGCAAACGCCCCCGGCCCCGTCGCCTTGACAGCAAAGCTCTTGATCACTTCCCCCGCATAGGTCCGGGCAGCGCCGCCATTGATCATCCCGCCCCGCACCATGCCCAATCGGTCGCGGCCAGTCAGAATGGTGTTGTCGGACAACGAGAAATCCGGCACTGCCGCATGGCCATTACGTTCCTCCGGCACCGTCGCCATCCCCGCCAATCGCCGCTCCTTGGCCGACAACTGCCCGATCTCGGCCCCCGCCACCGTGACCGCCTTGTGATCGGCCACCGCCACCTCACCCGACAGCGCCAGCAGCAAGGCGTTCTGGCCATTGCCGGCCACCCCGGCGATCCCGAAAATCTCCCCCGCCGCGACCGAGAACCCGATATCCTTCAGCGCCGTGCCAAACGGGCCATCCTTGGGCACATTCAGCCCCTTGACCACCAGCTTGGCCCCGCCAAAGCTGCGCCCAGCCCCGCGCGATATGTCCTTCAGATTGCCGCCAATCATCTTCTCCGCCATCGAGCGCGAAGTTTCGACCGACGGATCACAAGTGTCCACCAGCTTGCCACCGCGCAGAATGGTCGCCGTGTCGCAAAGCGCCTTGATTTCATGCAGCTTGTGGCTGATGTAAAGGATCGAACAGCCCTCCTTCGCCAGCTGCCGCAAGACGACGAACAACTGCTCCACCTCCTGTGGCGTCAGCACCGAGGTCGGCTCATCCATTATCAGCAGGTTCGGGTTCAGCAACAAGGCCCGCACAATCTCGATCCGCTGCCGCTCGCCCACCGACAGGGTCGAGACAATCCGGTGCGGCTCCAGCTTTAGCCCATACTGCCCCATCACCGCGACGATCTTGGCTTCCAGATCCCGCGCCGGAATGCTGGCATCCATGCCGAGCGCGATGTTCTCCAGCACCGTCATCGCCTCGAACAGGCTGAAGTGCTGAAACACCATGCCGATCCCCAACCGACGCGCCGCCTTGGGACTTGCGACCGTGATCCGCGTGCCGTTCCAGTGAATTTCCCCGGCATCCGGCTGCATGATCCCGTAGATCATCTTGACCAGCGTCGACTTGCCAGCGCCATTCTCGCCCAGCAGGGCGTGTATCTCCCCCGGCAGCACCGAAAAGCTGACATGGTCATTCGCCAGCACCCCCGGAAACCGCTTGGTGATGCCGCTAAGCTCCAGCCGCGGGGTCAGACTGCTCTCCATCGGCGCAGATGTCATGGAACCTCACTCTGTGACGGGACATGCTGGACCGTGCCTGGGCCGCTGCCCATGCCTGCCGTATTTGAAACAGTTTCCGTTTTTCCCGATAGCCTGACCCGCGACCCGTTGGCCGCTGGCAGCGCGAAACTCCCGGAAGGATCCGGCTCAAAAGCTGTTTGCAAACGATTCCCCATCGTCTCCCCTGCCTGTGACTGGCAGAGGTAGCAGTTCAGGCTAGACCCAAACTCTCGCAACCGACAAGACTTTCATCAGACCCACGGCCCGAATTTCCGGCAGATGCCTAAAATACAGCTTTCATCTTGAAATTTCCGCCGATCCCCGCGACGCTTTGCCATCAACCCCCTGCAAAAGGCGCCATCATGCTGGACCACGAAGCCTTCCTTCGCCTCGCCATCGCGGAATCGCAAAAGGCCCGCGATGCCGGCAACCATCCTTTCGCGTCGATCCTCGTCGGCCCTGATGGCACCGTCCTGATGACCCAGCACAACGCCTACATGCCCGACCATGACATGACAGGCCATGCCGAGCGCGTGCTGATGACCCGCGCCTCCACCAACCTGTCGATGGCGCTGCTCAAGGAATGCACCATCTACACCTCGGCCGAGCCCTGCGCGATGTGTGCCGGGGCGATCTACTGGACCGGCCTGAAGCGCGTGGTTTTCGGACTGACCGAAAAGGACCTCAAGAAAATCACCGGCGATCACCCGGAAAACCCCACCCTCGACCTGCCCTGCCACATCGTGTTCGAAGCCGGTCAGCGCCATGTCGAAATCATCGGCCCGATGCTGGAGGCCGAGGCCGCCGCTGTGCATGAGGGGGCGTGGGACTGAACTCAGGCGCCACCGCGCCCAGCCTATGACCGCGATGCGGACGAAACGGACACTTGCCAGGCAACCCTTGTGCTGCGAACGTCAGCTTGACGAAGCCTTTCTGCCAAGGACGGTGTGTAACTCCCATGTTCGTATTGACACCCAATGACGGCAAAATCCTCGATGCTTACTCCCAGCATTACTCGAACGTTTGGGTGGTCCTGTCGCCGTTTCTGAGGCCGCAAGCGCTTCCGTTCGAGCGCTTCGTTCCAAAAACGTACCCGACGCGGAACGAAATTCTTTCGGGCTCCGAGCCGGTGCCATGGTCGGAAGTTTTGCACACGGGAGGCTTCAAGACGCTGAGCGAAATCGATGTCGCCTTAAGGTCATACATCAACAGCGTGACGCACCCGAGCGAGCGTCTGAAAGATCAACTCGAGACCATGATAAATGAGCAAAAGCTCGTTCCGCCGGACGAAGGTAATCTTGCCCCCCACAACGAACGAAAATTCCTGCTCCGCCTAAATGAGCTGGGTCATTCCCACCTGCTAATCTCTGATGAATTCGGAGATCAGACCAACTGCAGGGCTATCGAAGAGTTACTTGCCGTGGACTGTATACCATCTCACGGTGTGATTTCGACTGAAGACGGCTCAATCTTGGTTGGTTCGCACTGGGACAGTTGCTGTTCGTTCCTCTGCACTCAGGAGCGTGACGACCAGTTCGGTGAGCTTGAGAAATTCCTTTGCTCAGACAGGACACACGTCTATTGGGGCCTCTATCCGGTCTGATTTGGCCGTCCGCTTTGGGCTCGCAGCAGACGTCGGGACAATTGGCGTTCCTTAGGCCCGAACCTTCTGGTTCGCTTGCCACCTCGCGGCGATTAAATGTAATACACGGCGGGGTTCACCCCGGCGCTCCTGCCCCGTATCACTTGCGAATGAT
>JBDTQR010000341.1:0-3406 GCA_039932095.1 bacterium
GCGGCGGCGTGTCCGGCAGCGGTGCAGGCGCGTCCGCCTGCGACGGCGGCGCCTGCACCGCCGGCACCGTGTCGCAGCCCGACAACGCAAGCCCCGCCACGGCAGCGGCGAGGATCAGTTGCGGGCGAACACGCGAAACCATTAGCCGATCAACGCGCCCCCGGTCGCATCGCCAAGCCCGGTCTTCTTGGCGCTCGCGGCAGACAACGTGCCCTTCAGATCGCTTTCCATCTTTACCAGCTCGACCTCTGCCGCCGCCCGCCGCGCCTTGCCTTCATCGGCGATCGCCAGGCTCTCCTCGATTGTGGCGATCAGGCTGGCATTGGCCGATTTGACCGCCTCGATGTCGAAGACGCCACGTTCCATCTCGGTGCGGACGATCTTGTTGCTTTCCTGCAGGTTCTTGGCGTTCTCGGTCAAAAGCTCATTGGTCAGGTCGTTGGCGTCCTTGATCGCCGTCGCCGCCTCGCGCGACCGCTGGATCGTCACCGCCTGCGCCAGCTGGGTTTCCCAAAGGGGCACGGTGTTCATCAGCGTCGAGTTGATCTTGCCGACCAGCGACTTGTCATTCTCCTGCACCAGACGGATCGAGGGCAGCGATTGCATGGTCACCTGACGGGTCAGTTGCAGGTCATAGACCCGCCGTTCCAGATCATCACGCGCCGCACGAATGTCGCGCAGTTCCTGGGCCTTCTTCAACTGGTCCGCCTCTGACGCGGCTTTCACCTCCGCCTCCTTGGCGGGAATGGTCGTGTCGTCGAGTTCCTTGAGCTTGGCCTGGCCCGCGGCGATGTAGAGGCCAAGCTCGTCGTAGAAGGTCAGGGTCTTGGCGTAGAGGATGTCGAGCGCCTTGATATCCTTGAGCAGCGTCGTCTCATGCATCAGCAGGTTTTCGGTGATGCGGTCGATCTGGCTTTGCACCTCTTCATAGCGGGCCATGAAGTGGGCAAGCGGGGCGGCGGCACCGGTCAGTTTCTCCCACCAGCTGCGCTGACGGTTGACGTCAAGTTCCTCGCCGGAAAAGCCACGGATGGTGGTGACGATCTGGCCGAGGCTGTCACCGGCCGGACCGACATCCTTGTTTTTCACCCCGGCCAGCATTTCCTGGCTGATGGTCTGCAATTCGGATTGCGCGCCGGCCCCGAACGAGATGATCGACTGGGTGTTGGACATGTCCAGTTCGGCCATCCGGGTCTTGATCGCCTCGGCCTGCGGGGCGGGGGCGGCATCAAGGGGCACAACGGCGTTGACCGGCTCTGGCAGGATCGCGGTGGTGACTTTCTCGACTTCGGCAAGGGCCGTGGTGGCCTGATCGCGGACGGTATCGGTCATGGTCATGTTCACTCCTTGGGCCCTGTCGGGGCGGTTTTGAATATATGGGACCGGGACATCGGAATTTTAGCCCTCAAGCTTCAATCGGTCCCGCAGAACCTGAATTTCGACGTCGAGGTCGGTGTGGTCGTCCGACAGCAGCGCCTTGGTGCGGCTGGCGAAGTTGGTTTCAAGGTCGCCCAGCAGCGCCTCGTAATCGGCGCGGACGGCAGGTGATTTATTACCGGCATAGACATCGGCGAACTTCACCGTCGCGTCGCGTGCCCCCATCAGATAGACCGACAGGTATTTGCGGGCGGCGGTCAGATCACCGGGATCGCCTTCAACCGTGCGGAACAGGCTGCGGGCAACGGTGGCAAAGCGGTCGACCCGGGCCTCAAGCAGCGGGTCACGGGCGCGCAGGATCGCGTCTTTCATCGCTGACAGGTATTTCTCGCCCTCGTCCACCGCCTTGGCCACGCGGTCGGTCTGGAACTGATCGACGCCCTCCATGCCCTTGCCACGGGTCGGATCCATGCCGAACGCGCCCAGATGCAGGCCGGCGCCGAGCAGGCCGAACAGGTAGGGGAAGACGAAGCTGGCCTGCCAATCCATGGTGGCCATCATCAGGGCGGCCCCGGTCAGGCAGGCGGCGAACAGTTTGCGCGGGATGGCAGGGCGTCGGGCGACCCGGCGGGCGTCATAGGCGGTTTGGGCCTTGATGCCTTCGCGGGTCAGCCAGGCGGCCAGTAGCAAGAGTCCGCCGGTGCCGAGGCCGATGAACAGTGCCGAGGCGTCGCCGCGGAACGCCTTGGCGAAGAATATGAAGGGCAGGACGAACAGCAGATTGGCCTTCAGACCAACGCCGCCATCGGCCGGATCGGCGACGATGACCGGCTGGTTATCCGGATTGGTGGGAGTGGCTTGCGGATTGGGGCTGTACTTGCCGCCATAGCGCTGTGCCATCACAGACCTCCGCCAAAGGCGACATAGATCGTCAGCGCAACGAGCAGCAGAAAGGACAGTGTTTGGAGACCCTTGGCCGACATGAGGTTTCCTTTTTTCCGAACCTGGCTCGGCGGGACTATAAGCGAGGCCAGCATTGGATTGCTATAGGCAACAGGCCGGGAAGTCTGCAGATTATTCCCCCCGGCGCGGGCGGGGTGGCGGGCCTGATCTAGTGGCGGGCTTGCGCGGTCGGGGCGCGGCAGCGGCTGGTTTGGGTTTGGCGCCGCCGGGTTGCAACTGGGTCGCCTTCTGCCAGGCCTGCGACAACTGTTTCAGACCTTCGCCGGGTTTCAGTTTGGCACCGGGGTTGCGGGTGACCTTGCGGGCCGGTTTGTCATCCTCGGGCACCTTGTCGCCCAGCTGTTCGGCGAGGGTCCTGGCCTTGACCTCTTCGACCATGCCGGGTTCCAGATCGCCCAGACGGAACGGGCCGTAGCTGACCCGGATCAGCCGGTTGACGGTGAGGTTCAGCGCACCCATCGCGCGGCGGATTTCGCGGTTCTTGCCTTCACGGATGCCGACGGTCAACCAGGCGTTGGCGCCCTGAATGCGGTCGAGCACCACCGACATCGCCTGAAACCGTTCGCCGTCCACCGTGATGCCCTTGCGCAGAGGCTCCAGATCCGGGTCCGTCGGGTTGCCGTTGACCCGGACCCGGTATTTGCGCAGCCAGCCGGTCGACGGCAGTTCGAGGCGGCGCTTCAACTCGCCATCATTGGTCAGAAGCAGCAGGCCTTCGGAATTAAGGTCAAGCCGGCCCACCGACATCACGCGGGGCAACTCGGGCGGAAGGTTGTCAAACACGGTTTCCCGGCCCTTTTCGTCGGAGTTGGAGGTGACGAGGCCGTCCGGCTTGTAATAGAGCCAGAGCCGCGGCGGTTGCGGTTCGGCCACCAGCTTGCCATTGACCATGATCTGGTCGGCGGCGGTGACGTTCAGCGCCGGGGAGGTGATGACCTTGCCATTGACCGAGACGTCGCCAATTTCGATCATCCGCTCTGCCTCACG
The DNA here is from genome assembly GCA_039932095.1 of bacterium. Classification (GTDB taxonomy): domain Bacteria; phylum Pseudomonadota; class Alphaproteobacteria; order Rhodobacterales; family Rhodobacteraceae; genus Stagnihabitans. Next base: position 3,328 of record JBDTQR010000341.1, read on the forward strand.
CCGCGAGGCGATGCCGGCGCGCGACAGGACCTTGGCGATCCGCTCGCCCTCATGGGTTTTGGCGGGCTTCGTGGTCGGG
>JBDTQR010000342.1:0-3375 GCA_039932095.1 bacterium
TGGCAGGAGCGGCCGGTCTGCACGGTCCCGGCCCGCAGTTTCCCTACGATCCACAATATCATGCGGCGGAAGTGACCGACCTGGACGGCTACAGCCTCGAATTTGTATACAAGAGCTGGCAGCACTGAGGGACGGGCCGGCAGATTGCCCGTCAGCTACAGTTTGATCTGGGTAAACCCGTCGCGCAGGGCGCGGCTCCACCCCTCGCTCATGGCGCGGAAGCGTTCATCGCCAGGTTCGATGCGGCGTTTCATGGTCACGCGGCAGGCGTCCTTCTCGATCACGCACAGATCCAGCGGCATCCCGACCGACAGGTTGGAGCGCAGGGTGCTGTCCATCGACAACAGCACAGCCTTCTGGCCGTCTTCGAGACTGGTGGAACGGGCCATCACCCGGTCCAGCAGCGGTTTGCCATATTTGTGCTCGCCGATCTGCAGGAAGGGGGTGTCCTCGGTCGCCTCGATGAAATTACCTTCGGGATAAATCAGAAACAGCCGCATCTCGCCGCCCTTGCGCTGCCCCGCGACGATCATCGAGGCCGAGGCGCCCTGGTGCATCGCTGACAGCTTGTCGTCAATTTCAGTGCGGACCTTGGCGAGGGTGTCGCCGATGATGTCGGCGACCTGCAACATGGTCGGGGCCCGCATGATCGAGGTATGCTCGGTCGCATCGGGGGCGGCAATCGCGTCATGCAGCCGGGCAAGTGTGGTTTGGGTCACCGACAGGCTGCCCGCCGTCAGGATGCAGATCACCCGTTCGCCGGGGTCTTCGAAGGCAAACATCTTGCGATAGGTCGAAATGTTGTCGAGCCCGGCATTGGTTCGCGTGTCAGACAGCAGCACAATGCCTTCGCTGAGCAGAAGGCCAACACAATAGGTCATTTATTGCCCCGAGATTTGCCTGGTGACCCTATTGCTGAACCGATTGGACTGCAACCTGCACCGTGAGGCTTTCTTTGCCCAAAGAGCGGGCTGTGCCGCGAATTGGCGCAGCTTCTTGTGAGTCCAGCCCGGAACCCAACCGTATGTAGCGGTCATCCGGGCAACACTCGTTGGCGGCGTCAAAGCCGACCCAGCCGAGGCCGGGCAAGAACAACTCGGCCCAGGCATGGGCTGCCTCATGGGCATCGCCGTCCGCGTCCGAGAACAGATAGCCCGAGACATAGCGCGCCGGGATCGCGGCGGCGCGGGCGATGGTACACAGCACATGGGCATGGTCCTGGCAGACGCCCTCGCCCTGCGCCAGCGCATCAGCGGCGGTGGTTTTGGCGTCGGTGGTACCGGGGCGGTAGGCGATGGCCTCTGATACGGCACGCGACAAGGCGTGGGCGGCGGACAGCGGGCTGTCGGCCCCGTCAGCGGCCAGCGCCAGTTTGGTCAGCGCCGTATCGTAGCGGGTGGCAAACGTTTCGCGCAGATAGCATTGTGGTGGCACCGTCTCGCGGTGGCCGCGCAGGATGCCGGACATGTCGGTGGTGTTGACCAGCCCGGCCACCCGGACCTCGATCTCTGACACCGGGCCGCCGACGGTCCAGCTTTGGACCCAGTCGCCAGCCCCATCGCGGAAAGCCGCCCCGGCAATCGAGCCGCTGACGGTGACGGTCCAGTCGGTTGTCGTTTGCCCGTCACAGCGCGAGGGTGTCAGGCGGTGGCTTTGCACGACCGAGCGCACCGGGCGGTCATAGGTGTAGGTGGTGAGGTGATCGACATGCAGCAGCATCAGCGCAATTCCCCGTTGAGATAGGTTTCGTTGATGGTGACGGCAAGGTCAGCGGTCATGCCGATGAATCGGCCGAGGAATTCGTGCATGCCTTCTTCGAAGATCAATTCGGGGGTTTCACTTTCAACGGCGGTCTGCAGGTCGGCGGCGCGGGTCTGGGCCGGCGTGACCGCACCGTACATCTTGGCGAGGCGGGCGAGGTGGTTGTTGGCGCCGGTGACGCAGGTGATCAGCGAGCGCGGGCATTGCGGGTTCAAGATCAGGAAATCGGCGATCTTGGCGGCAGTGATCTCGCCGCCGTAAGCCCAGTGGAACGCCCGGTTGGACGACAGGGCGCGCAGCATCATCATCCATTGGTCGTTGTCGGCGCCGGTGCCGACATATTCGGCGCGCGGCAGCAGGACGTAGTATTTCACATCCATCAGCCGCGCAGTGGCGTCGCCGCGTTCAAGGTAATAGCCGATGTTCAGGAAGTTGTAGCCGTCGTTGCGGAGCAGGGTCGCGTCAATGGCACCGCGCACCATGGCGGCATGGCGCATGGTCCATTCGGTCAGCTCGGACAGCTCCAGTTCACTGCGCGGGGTGCGTTCGATGCGGCGAAGTTCCTGAAACGCGGTGTTCAGCGCGTCCCACACTTGCGTGGTCAGGGCGGTGCGGACGATGCGGCCATTTTCGCGGGCCGAGGTGATGCAGCTGGCGATCGACGAGGGATTGTCGCGGTCGAAGAACAGAAAACTTTCAATGTTGCGCTGCACCGGAGCGCCGTATTTGGCCCCGAAGGCCTGCGCGGTGCCGGTCGATTGCAAGAGGCTGTCCCATTCGTTGCGGTAGCCCTGTTCGGTCGGCAGCAAGGAGATGCGTGCGCCCACTTCCAGCAGCCGGGCGGCGGTTTCAGCACGCTCCATATAGCGGGCGAGCCAGTAAAGATTGTTGGCAGTTCTAGAAAGCATGGGTCACTCCGACAATACCCAGGTGTCTTTGACGCCACCACCTTGTGATGAGTTCACCACCAGCGAGCCTTCGCGCAAGGCCACGCGGGTCAAGCCGCCGGGCACCAGTTCGATGCTTTCACCGACCAGACAATAGGGCCGCAGATCGACATGGCGCGGAGCGACACCTTGTTCGACAAAGGTGGGCGTGGCAGACAACGCCAGCGTCGGCTGGGCGATGTAGTTTGTCGGGTGAGCCTCGACCTTCATGCGGAAATCGGCAACCTCTTCCCGCGTTGATTTCGGCCCGACAAGCATGCCGTAGCCGCCGGAACCGTGGACCTCTTTGACCACAAGTTCGGCCATGTGCTCCAGCACGTATTTCAGATCGTCGGACTTGGCGCATTGCCAGGTGGGGACGTTGTTCAGGATTGGCTCCTCGCCCAGATAGAAACGGATCATTTCGGGGACGAAAGTGTAGACGGCCTTGTCATCGGCCACCCCTGCCCCCGGTGCCGAACAGATGGTGACACCGCCGGACCGGTAGACATCCATCAGACCGGGCACACCGAGCATCGAATCCGGTCGGAAGCACAGGGGATCAAGGAAAGAATCGTCCAGACGGCGGTAGATCACGTCGACGCGGCGCGGGCCCTGCGTGGTGCGCATATAGACAAACGGGCCATCGACGAACAGGTCCGCCCCTTCGACCAGTTCCACCCCCATC
>JBDTQR010000343.1:0-3338 GCA_039932095.1 bacterium
GCCTCGCGCTGCAAGGATGCCAACGCCACCGGGTTGCGCGGGAATTTGCAGATCAGACGGTCGCCGAAATCAAGCGCCACCGAATCCCAACTGTGGCTCAGCACCCGAACCGGCTGCCCGACAAGATCGGGAAGGGCTCGGAGCGCCACGGCAATCATTGCAGCCTGATCGGCGGAAGTTTCCAATTGTGACATAGGGACTTGCCGATTGTGATTTCGCGTTAGCCTAACACAGTATGTGACCCGCAGTCCAATTTGCGCGAGGATTCGTGTTGGGGCTAAATCAGGACTATTGTGGTCCTAAGCCGCCAACCGCGAGATTACCGACATCGCGCGCCCAGCCTTTTTCGCATGATAAAGGCTTTTGTCGGCATCCATATAGGCCTGATCAAAGCGGAACGGGCGATCTCCGCAGAAGGCACCGCCGATGCTGACCGAAAGGGCAATTGCAGATTTGTTGTAAACCACGTTGAGGTCGAGGGCCTGACGAACCCGGTCGGCGATATTGCCCAGATCGGTTTCGTCGGCGGCGTCGACCAGAAGGGCGAATTCCTCGCCACCGAACCGGGCGACAACATCCGACTTGCGTGTCAACTCTGCCAACTTCTGACCGACAATGCGAAGCACCTCATCGCCGGCGTCGTGGCCGTAGGTGTCGTTAACTTTCTTGAAGTGGTCGATATCAACCAGCAGCAAACCTTTGCTCGTGCGATTTCCAACCTCTGCGGCACTGGTCTCGACCAGGAAGCTGCGACGATTGGGAAGCTGGGTGAGGGAATCTGTATGCGCGGCGGAGTTGAGCTCGCGTTCCCGACGCCCGCGCCGCTGTTCTGCCTCCATGAGGCGGCCAAAGATCAGCAGGTTGCCAACCGTCAGGCACAACAGAAAGAGCAGCGCCTCACCCCGGTTGGGGATTGGGGCGAACACGATCGAGAACAGCGGTAGGATCAGCACTGCCGCCAGACTGCACCAGTCGAGCAGGCTGCGACGGTACTTTCTGCCGCGAAATGTGCTCCACAAGCTGGCCAATGCCGCCGTTCCCAGAATGACGCAGCAGCCAAGGAATGCGCCGCCGCCGCCAATCGCGACACGGGTCAGCACGGTGATTGCTGCGGCAACGGCGGCAGCAATCGGGCCGCCGAATGTTGCGGCGATGCCGATGAACACGCCGCGACCGTCCATCTGAAAGCCGTCAGCAATCATTATCGGCTGAAACATCAGGGTGGCGGCTGCGGTTCCCATGATCAAGCCGAACAGCAGATGTCGGACCAGTTTGGTGGTGATCCGGCGCTGGATCATGCCGTAGGACACGGTGCAAAGCGCCATCATTCCGACGGCATGGAGTGAGAAAATGAATACATCATGGAACATCTGACATTCCCGCTCCGACCCTTGCAACGCGGGCCGGCTCACTTCATTCCGGCTTGTCCCGGACAACACATTAACGACCTGTTAAGTCTGTCTTCGACACTCCTGCAGTGCTGCGGCAATGCCATGTCCGAATTGTGTCAATGGGGTGATCTAATCGACTTCAGGTGGGCAGATTGTGGATGGCAATAGCCGCTAGGCAGCCCTTCCGGAACGTCGCGTCTGTGGTTGCATCGACTGATCCCGGCTTGGCTGACCCTCTGCCACAACGATCCGGTTCCGGCCATTGGCCTTTGCAAGATAGAGCGCTGCATCGACTTTGGCCATCAAGCCCGCGACCTCGGCCTTGGCAGGGCCGAGACTGGCAATTCCGAAGCTGGCTGTAACGCGCAGTGCGGGAAATTCCGGCAGTGCGATATGTTCGATGGCCAAGCGCAAGCGGTCCATCGCGGCAACTGCAGAGGCCTCTGTCACGCCGGGCATCAGAATGCCGAACTCTTCGCCACCCAGACGCCCGACCAGGTCGCTGCCCGGGCTGGACTTGGCAGCAAGGGCCGCAACCTCCTGCAACACCAGATCGCCTGCCGGGTGGCCGAAAAGGTCGTTGACCTGTTTGAAATGGTCAAGATCCATGAAGGCCAGAGACAGATCGGCCATCGCACGGTCATGGTGCAGAATGTGCCGGTCAAGTTCCGCCATGAACCCGCGCCGGTTCAGGCAACCGGTCAGATGGTCCTGAACCGCCAGCCGCCGCAGTTCGATGCAAAGCATCGCAAGTTTGGCAAGTTCTTGCAGCTTTGTGATTTTATCCTGGGCAAAGTCCAGCGGTTCGGTGCCGAAGACACAAAGCGTACCGATGTTGAACCCGGCCCGGGTCTCCAGCGGGATACCCACGTAACTGCGCAATCCTCGTGCCACTTGTGGGTGGGTCCGGAACCTCGGATCCATCAACATATCGCGGATGACAAGGGGTTCGCTGCGCTGGATGGCTATGTTGCAGAACGCTTCATCGCGCGGCATCGACTTCAAACGAATGTTGGCCCGCGCCACGAAAGTCGCCCGCGTGGCGTCAATCATCATGATGCCGGCATGTTGCGCCTCGAATTCCAATTGAGCGAGTTTGGCTATCTGGTCCAGCGCCGGTTCACGCGGGCCTTCCAGAATATCCAGTTCTTGCAAGGCGGCAACCCGGTCGTCTTCGTCTGCCACAGAATTACATTTCTCACTCATCACGATTCTCCACTTCTGCCAGAAAGGTCTCTGGTTCATTTCGTCCAGCCTAACAATTTGTTGAATTGGAATTGTGGCATAAGGCCGGAACCTCGCGTAAGATTGACCGGAAGAGTTGACCTTCTGTGAGGCTGGTTAATGAAAATCTTCACCGCCACGCTGCGACTCAGCTGTCTTGTTCTGTTGTCCGGTTGCGGAAGTGGCGGTCCGCCCCTGCCTGATGGCGCCGATGTCGTGACGCCCGCCTTCCAAAGCTATGCGCGAAACGACAATGGCTTCAACCGGGTGCGGCGCGATGATTCGACGGCTGCCGACGCGGCTGTCCTTGCGCAATTCGAAGATGCGGATCCGGCTGACCCTGCAGGATATCGCAACTTGATCGCCCTGTCGGACGCCGCCTACCAAGGCAAGGTCATCATCGAAGTGATCGGCGAGGTCGACGGCAGCGGCTCTACCGAAACCGTCAAACGCCTGCTGCGGCTGACGGCGGATATCAAGCCATTTCAGAATGTGAAAGATGGCAGTCTGGTGACCGCGACCGGTCAGTATTTTCTGCGCGGCCAGAACTTCGTCTGGGTGGGGCTGAATGGCGACCCGATCCTGAGTGGCAGCGACGGCACCGGTCTGGTCAATTTGCTGCTGGATTTCGACAAGCAGACAGCCGACATCAACCTGCGCACCGGAGTGACGGCTGGGTCGCAGGTCCGCACCGAGATCACGGCGACCGGGCTGCCCTTCAAC
>JBDTQR010000344.1:0-3290 GCA_039932095.1 bacterium
TCTGGTTCACGAACCCCGCCTCTTCGGCGATCTCCGCCTGCGACTTCCTGTGCTTCAGCTCCAGCACCTGGGCATCGACGAACTTCGCGAGCCGGGTGTCTGCATAGGGCTTCTTCGCCATCTTTCATCTCCATAAATCAATGACTTGCGTGTTGCATGTCATGATTGACTTATAGCGACAGCCTGATGGGGAAACTGCGGGAACAGAGAAATCTTGATAAAAGATGAGCCTCGGTCACCGGAGCAGTTGGTTCCGGCCCCAGTCGACAAAAATCTTTGACCGATAAGCAGTCGGCCATGAACAACGGGTTCAGGCGGTAATTTGATCGCGCGACCGAGGGAATCTGTCTTTGAGGACGGCGAGCAGAACAGCCAATAACGCGGTGACCAAAGCCCTGATGTGGGCGAGGATCTTGCGGATGTTGTGTCCACAGCTGCAAAAGGACGGCGAAGATCGCGTCGCCGATCGTGCCTTTCAGCGGACAGCGGGCGAGGCGGCCGTCGGATTTCATGTGGCCGATCTCGGGCTCGATGGCGCTTCGGCGCTTGAGGAGACGTCACGACCGCCAACGACCTGCCGCATCACAGGATTGAGAGCCAGCCGGTCAGCATCGTTGACATCTTCGCATCCCGCCAGCCGCCCGCGGACCGACTGCCGAAACAGCTCGTCGAGCCGGTGAACGGTGTTCTTGCCCCGGCGGCTGTCGCACGATGCCGTAGACGCAAGACTGGACAGCCCAAGCGCGTCATCAAGCTCGCGCATCACCTTAAGGCCGCCGTCCGAACTGAGTTGCGAACCCCGGGATTCCAGCCACACGCGAGGATCGAAATCCACATGGCCCGGGTTGTGGCGAAAAGGATGATGGCGCTCGTCAGCCTCCTGTCGGCTGTTCCGCAATCTGCACCCCGCGAAAGTGTCCTGAAGTGGCGCGATCGGACACAGCGCCAGTTGTCCCTAAATTCGCCACATTTCGGCGTTGTTATTATTCCGTTAAAGATGTGGTGCTAAACTCGGCGTGTTGGCACCACTGGCGGGGACCAGATCGTCCGGAAGACGACCGCCCCCAGACATCGCGGAGGACAGGGCATGGCACTTGGTTTCATAATGATCGGCATGGCGACAGGCATCGCGGCAGCCGTTCTGGTTCTGATCATGGGGGCCGGCGTCGGCACAGCGGTCCTCGCCTATGCCGGCTGTGGGTCTCTGGGTACCGGGATTGCCATTCTGAGCACCCTTGCAAGCCAAAAGTCGGATCACCGAGACCGCCATCCGGCACCGTCGATGTAAGCTCTCTTTCCGGATAACCTGGCACAAACCCCACTGCCTTGGGTTCGAGTCCAACGCAGGTGATTCGCGGGATTCACCCTCAGGCCTCCCCGGCAGAGCACGGTTTTGTTGGCATTGATGTGGGCTTGGAAACAGATCTTCCAAATCGCAATCTCGGCGGGTGAACTGGAAGAGTTCGACACAACCCATACGGGTAATTAAAGGAAAATGGCCATGTTCCTAATGGGGCGGAGTTGGCCTATCTCCGAGGATGGCGTGTTGTGATTGGAGAGTAACGATGACCTTTGCAAATACATTGAAAACCGGCCTTGCGGCGATCGCAATGGTTGGTGCTTTTGGAATGACTGTGAACACTGCAATTGCGTCGACGGTCGTCAATTGCCCAGGGACGGTCCAGAACACGGACCGTGAGTTCTCGATCACCCCGAACGCCGGGAGCGCCACTTGCCTGGCATTCGGCACCGGGAACATCAGCGGCGAAAACGCGGGAAGTGACCCGCTACTGACCTCTCTAGGCGCCTCCTACAGCTTCATCGGCAAATGGACGACCGAGACGAGTTCCAACCTCCATGGCGTTGTGACGGCCACCGGCAGCGCAGGATCCGGCACCTGGGCTTTCACTCTGCTGGATCCTCCAGGATATGTATGGGAAAACCTCGTGCTCGCTCTCAAGAGCGGCAATGGACAATTGACCCCTACTTGGGCGGCGTTCGCACTTTCGGATGATGCGACGTCAGGAGCCTGGACAATCTCGGCACAGGGCCTGTCGCACATCAACCTCTATGGTCAGTTGGTGAAAGCCTCCCAGGTTCCGCTGCCGGCCGGCGCGCCGCTGCTGTTGGCGGGTCTCGCTGGTCTGGCTGCGCTGCGCCGCAAGCGTCGCACAAGCTGATCTTTAGAACGACAACCTGATACAAAGCCCCGGAGGTCATCCCGCCGGGGCTTTTTGCCGTCTGATGCTGTGGCGGACGACCCACCCTCACAGCCGCGCCGTCCAGACCCGGTATCTGCCCTGACCCGTCACCTCGCGCAGCAGACCGCGGCTCTGCAGCAGCGCCAGATTGCGCAGCACCGTGGCCCGGTTTGCGCCGATGCTCTGTTCCGCCATCGCGGCGCTGACCATCGGCCATTCCACCAGCACCTCCAGCAGGCGGCGGGGCGTGCGGCCCTGACAATCGGCCAGGCTGGCGAGCGCCCTGCCCTGCCAGGCGCGCAGTCGCTCCAGATACATCAGGCGGGCCTGTGTCGCCCGCGCGGCCCCGGCAAGCCAGGCCGCCAGCACGCTTTGCGGCGACCCGCCGCCTGACCCCCCATATCCCGCCCGCGGCACGAAGCCGGTGCCGGCCGTGTCCGGGGCCATCTCCGCCGCCAGCCGCGCCGCCAGAACGGCCGCCTCGATGCCGCGCGCCGGTCCGTCATCGCCCATCTGCCGCCAGGCCTGCGCCACGGCCACCGCCCGCGGCACCGGGTGCAAATCGGCCAGATCTGTCATCAGCACTGCCAGATCCGCGACATCCGCCGCCGCACCGTGCCGCCCGAGAAACCCCGCCAGATCGCCGCCCGGTGCCACCGGCCCCGCCAGACGGCGAAACGCCCAGGACGCCCGCGCCAGCCCCTGGGCATCCTCTTGCACCCCCGACAGGTGCCGGGCCTCCCACAACCCCAGCCGCGCCACCGACACCCGGTCACCGATGTCCCAGCTGAGGTCGGCCGCCTCGATCAGCGCCAGCCTGTGCCGCCAGCCCGCAGGCCCGGCGCGCAACCGCTCGTCCAGCACACCGTAGAGTAGAGCGAGCCGCGCCAGCCCCGGCGCCGACGCCGCCTGCGCCGCAGCCCAGTCACCGGGCTTGATCAGGCGGCCCTGGTCCGGGCCCGGCAGCGGGTAGAGGTCGGCAGGGTCTGGCGGAACATCAGGTACAAACCACAGATCATCCGCTGGCCCAACCCGGTCATAGGGGCCAGGCGGGTCATCCATTTCGCCCGTTGTTTCGCGACGCTCTTT
>JBDTQR010000345.1:0-3269 GCA_039932095.1 bacterium
CCAGCGGCCCTCGGCGTTTCAACCGCCCTCAGCCGCGCAACACCGGAAACCAGTCCTCGCGCAACCGCTGCCCCGCCACCATGTCATGCCCCGGATAGGGCGGCGAGGTCCGGCCCGGCCTCTCGACATAGCGCGCGTCGTCGCCGACCAGCCGCAGGCTGAACGCCCGCCGCCGCGCCGCCGTTTGATTGCCCCGCGCGCCGTGCAGCGTCAGATAGTTGAACGCCACCGCATCGCCCGGCTCCATCTGCCATTCCCGCACGTCCATGCCCTCGGCATCGGGGTCCGGCACCTCCATGTATTTCGCGGGGTCCGCGTAGAATGAGGTGTCCGACAACCAGCGCTTCGGCAGCACCTCCCTGGGCCAGCGATGCGACCCCGCCACACAGCGCAGGCTGGCCTCCTTCACCGGATCCAGCGGCGACCACAGACTGACGGTCTGGCGGCCTTCGACAAAGTAATACGGCCCATCCTGATGCCATGGCGTCGGTTTCGAGGTGCCGGGTTCCTTGACCAGAACATGGTCATGAAACATCTGCACCCGCTCTGACACCATCAACCGCGCCGCAACTGCCGCCGCTTCCGATTCGCGGATCAGCCGCTCGAACTCCGGGATCCGGGTCCAGTTGCAATAGTCGTCAAAGAACCGCCCGCCCTCACCCGGCTTCAGGTTCTCGGATGCATAGGGTCCCGGTTCGGCCATGTTGCGCGCCACCCCGGCCCGCAGCTCTTCCACCCAATCGGCCCACAGCCCCTTGATCAGCACCACCCCGTCGCGCTGATAGTCCGCCACCATCTGATCCGTTATAACAACCATGACCCGCTCCTCTGCAGCTGGCTTGAAGATGTCACCTCCCCATCATACATTCAAATAATAGCTTTATAACCCGGTCATAATCTGATGTTATCCGTCACACTGCGCCAGATCGACTATGCCTGCGCCGTCGCCCGTCACGGTGGCCTGACGGCGGCAGCCGAGGCGCTGCATGTGAGCCAACCCGCCCTGTCCGTCGCCTTGGCCCTGGTCGAAGCCCATCTCGGCCAGCCGCTGTACCTTCGCCGTCCCGGTGGTCCAATGGTGCCCACCGCCTTTGGCCGGGGCTGGCTGGCCGAGGCCGAACGTCACCTCGCCGCCACCACCCGCCTGCTCTCCGGCGCGACCCAGAGCGCCCCGCTGCGGCTGGCGGTGTTCGAAGACATCGCGCCCCTGATCCTCGCGTCGCTGCTCGCCAACCTGACCGATCCCGCCATAACCCCGCGCATCATGGGGTTCGACGCCTTGACCGAGGCCCTGCACAGCGGCCAGACCGACCTTGCCGTCACCTGGGACCTCGGCCTGCCACCCGACATCCGCCGCATCACCCTGCACCGGGCCCCACCGCAGGCGATCATGCCACCCGATCATCCGCTGGCGCGAAACCGGGCACTCACCCTTGCCGACCTCGCAGGTTACCCGCTTGTCCTGACCGATCAGGGCCAGAGCCTTGATCACCTGCGCGCCCTGTTCTCCCGGGCAGGCCTGCAGCCCCGCATCGCCCACCGCACCGCCACGCTGGACCTGATGCGCTCTTTCGCCGCCAACGGCCTTGGCATCGGCCTCAGCTATTCCCAACCAGCGCCACGGATCAGCGCCGACGGCATGCCGTTCGTGCTCCTGCCGATCACCGACGCCGGGCAAGAACCGGTGATCCTCGCCTTGCCCGCCGGGGCCGCAGACCCACAGGGTCTGACTGCGCTCTGCCGCCGATTGTCCGACTTGTTGCAGCTTTCCCGCCCCTCTGTGGCAGCTTTCCCACAACCAACCCCACGGTGACCTGCGCGGCACGGCGCCCATCCTTGCCCGGCGACTGGTTTCCGAACCAGTACGGCCAGAGCGCCGGCCGAACCTCGGCGTCCGCCAATGATCCAAAACCACCTTTCCAGCACCGCAAAGCTTTGACCTGCGCGAATTCTGCCACTAACCTGACCTTTCCCTGTCCTCCAAACCGTTTTGGCCCGCATCTCATGAACCTCAAGCAACTGGCAACTAAACTCGGCCTCTCGCCGACAACGGTCAGCCGGGCCTTGAACGGGTACCCCGAGGTCAATGAGGCGACGCGCGAACGTGTGGTCGCCGCCGCCCGCCGCCACAACTATCGGCCCAACGCCCGCGCCATCCGTCTGGCCACCGGCCGCGCCCTGGCGGTCGGCCATGTCATCCCGCTCAACACCCGCAGCGAGATCATGAACCCGATCTTCTCGGACTTCATCGCCGGCGCCGGTGAGACCTATTCACGTAACGGCTATGACATGATCCTGTCGGTGGTGCCGGATGAGGCCGAAGAGACGACCTACCGGGACCTCATGTCACGCGGCACCGTCGACGGCGTCATCGTTCATGCCCCCAAGACCAATGACCCGCGTATCCGGGTGCTGAAGGACATGGGCCTGCCCTTCGTCGTCCATGGCCGTGCCACCGGGGCCGCGCTCGATTACAACTGGGTCGATGTGAACAACCGCCGCGCCTTTCAGCGCGCCACCGAGTTTCTGCTCGACCTCGGTCACCGCCATATCGCTCTGGCCAATGGCCTTGAACACATGGATTTCGCGATCCGCCGCCGTATCGGCTACAGTGACGCGCTTGCTGCGGTCGGTCTGAACCCCGATCCCGGCATCATGACCTCCGATGAAATGACCGAGATGAATGGCCACCGCGCCGCCGAACGCGCCCTGACCGCCGCCATCCCCGCCACCGCCTTTCTCTGCGCCTCGATGCTGCAAGGCATGGGGGTGCGCCGGGCGATCGAAGGCCGTGGGTTGCGCATGGGCCGCGACGTTTCGGTGATCATCTTCGACGACGACCTCAGCTACCTCAGGAATGGCGAGGCGGTGCCGATCTTCACCGCCACCCGTTCCTCGGTCCGCGAAGCCGGCCGGCTGTCGGCAGAAATGCTGCTCTCGGTCATCGCCCAACCCGATGCCGCGCCGCAGCATCATCTGCTTGAGGCTGAACTGATCCTCGGCCAATCCACCGGCCCCTGTCCGACCTGAACACGGCCCCAACCCCCTGACGATAGGAGCCATGATGGCGCTGTCTCGCTTCGACTTCCCCGAAGGTTTCCTGTTCGGTGCCGCCACTGCCGCCTATCAGATCGAGGGTACGAAATTCGGCGGCTGCGGCCCCTGCCATTGGGACACTTTCGCGGCCACCCCCGGCAACGTCGTCCGCGCCGAAGATGGCGCGGTGGCCTGCGACCACTTTCACCACTGGCCCGCCGACCTCGATCTGT
>JBDTQR010000346.1:0-3259 GCA_039932095.1 bacterium
CAACCGCCTCATGCGCCCCGGTTGACGCGCCCGAAGGCACCGCCGCCCGGCCCATCGCGCCGCTTTCCAGAACCACATCCACCTCCACCGTCGGGTTGCCCCGGCTGTCGAGGATTTCGCGGGCGTGAATGTCGATGATGGTGCTCATGGTGGTCTCCTGATGGCGCTAACTTTTGATCGGTTTTACCTTGCGGCAGGCGGCATGGAAAGGGCGCGTTTACGCGACCGCTCACGGGCAAAGGAATAGAGGCCTGATCCGATGATCAGCGCGGCGCCCGCCAGCGTCAAGCCATCGGCAGGCTCGGCGAAGACCACGACCCCGATCACGATGGCAAACACCAGCCGCGAATAGCGGAACGGCGAGACGACCGACACCTCGCCAGTCCGGGTCGCCGAGGTGATCGCCCAATAGCCCGCAGTGCCGAAGATGATCGCCCCCAGCAGCATCGCCGATTGCCAAAGCCCTGGCACCAACGGGGTCTGAAACGGCAACATTCCGGCCCCCAGCACCGCAACCGAGGCAACGCCCCAGGCCGAAACCTGGGTGCTGGAAATCTCTGGCGGAATGGCACGGGAGGCGAGGTCGCGCAGGCCAAGGCCCGCCACCGTCACCAGAACCCACAGCGCGGCGGGCCGGAACCCGTCCATCCCCGGCCGGATCACCACAAGCACGCCCACAAAGCCCACCGAAATCGCCGACCACCGCCGCCAGCCGACCTTTTCGCCCATGAACAGCGCCGCCCCCATCGTCACCGCCAGCGGCATCGCCTGCAACACCGCCGAAACCGTCGCCAGGGGCACCGCCGCAAGGGCAGTGATATAGGCAAAAGTCCCCACCATCTCGCCCGCGTTGCGCACCAGAACCCAAGGATGAAACGCCGCGGCCGTGAAGGTCCGCTGGCCCTCGATCCGCGCCAGGATGCCAAAGAACGCCCAGCCGAACAGACAGGTGATCAGCAAGATCTCCCCGGTCGGCAGCCCCTGAGCCGAGAATTTCAGAAACGTGTCCTCAGCCGCGAACAGCGCCATCGACCCGGCCATCAGGCCGATGCCACGCAGGTTTTCCGCGGCGGTCATTTCTTGTGCGGTACGCCCAGCAGTTCCAGCCGGTGACCGATCAGCCGATAGCCCAGCCGCGCCGCAATTCTTTCCTGCAGCGCTTCGATCTCGGGGTCGAGGAATTCGATCACCTGCCCGGTATTCACGTCGATCAGGTGGTCGTGGTGGTCGCGCTCGGCATCTTCATAGCGGGCCCGACCATCGCCAAATACGTGCTTCTCCAGAATGCCCGACTCTTCCAGCAACCGCACCGTGCGGTAGACCGTGGCCAGCGAGATCTTGGGGTCGACCTTGGAGGCGCGGGCGTAGACCTCTTCGACGTCCGGGTGATCCTCGGCCTCATCGATGACCCGCGCCACGACCCGGCGCTGATCGGTCATCCGCAGCCCGAGGGCCGCGATCCGTGCGATGATGTTGGCCATGCGGTTCCCCCTTTGTCTTGGCTTTACGGGAAAGCGGCCAGTGCTGCCAGCAGTTTTAGGTCTGCCGCAACCCGGCATGCGGTTTTCCGGCCTTGACCTTCGTCCTGCCCACGGAAACTGTGCGGCAAAACAAAAGGTGAGCCATGCGGAAAGACAGTCTCGACAAGGTTGGATTCGGCGCATTGCTGGCCGTGTCGCTGCTGCTCGGGTTCAACCAGATCATGGTGAAATATGTGAATGAAGGGTTGCAGCCGGTGTTCTTCGCCGGTCTGCGCTCGGCCATCGCGGTCGTCTTTGTCGGCCTGTGGCTCTGGTACCGTGGCCTTCTGTCGCGCATCAGGTTCGCCGACCTCGCCCCCGGCCTCTTGATCGGTGTCATGTTCGCGGTGGAATTTCTGGCGCTGTTCATCGCCCTTGACCTGACGTCGGTCGGCCATTCAGCCTTGATCATGTATTCGATGCCGGTCTGGATGGGCATTCTGGCGCATTTCTTTCTGCCGGGTGAGCGGACGACGCCTATGAAAGCCGCTGGTCTCGGCCTCGCCTTTCTCGGCACCGCCTGGGCCATCGCGTCTCGCGGGTCGTCCGGCCAGGTCACGCTGGTGGGCGACCTTTGCGCCCTGGTCGCCGCCTGGGGCTGGGCCGGCACCGCCTTTGTCGCCCGCAAATCGCGGCTTCGCGAGGCGGGGCCCGAAGCGCAGCTGTTCTGGATGGTGCTGGTTTCGGCGCCGGTCCTGCTGCTGGCATCGCTGTTCTTCGGGCCGCTGATCCGCAACCTGTTGCCCGTGCATCTCTACTTGCTGGTGTTTCAATCCGCCGTTGTCGTCGCAGGCGGGTTTGTCACCTGGCTGTGGCTGTTGTCGGTCTATCCGGCGTCGACGGTTGCCAGTTTTTCCTTCCTGACCCCGATCCTCGCCATTATTCTCGGCCACTTCATTTATGGTGAATTGTTGTCTTCCAGCATCATCGGGGCCTCTGTCCTGGTGTCCATCGGGATCGTTCTGATCAACCGGCGCGGGTAGAACCGGCCCAGAATCGCCCGTATCAGGCGATTCTGCGTTTCATCCAAAATCTTATCCTCAGCCGCCAAATGGGCCGCAGCGCTACGGTTTTACCGACCCGTCCTCAGCCCGCCAACACCCCGTCCACCGGACCATCCACAGCCTTGCCCACCGCGGCCAAAACGCAACCCGTGGATAGCCTGGACACGTCAAGCACAAAATGTTGCGCCATTGTGTAAAAAAACCGTTGATGAACGCAACCAATTGCGGCAGTTTGTCCAAGTCGGAAATCGGCCCGTCACAACGGCCGATTCCGGGGGACATAAATACACAATCGCCCAGTCGGGACCCCGCTCTTCGTCAGAAGTCGGGCATGGTTGTTGTATTGCGTCCTGGACGGGGGACAACCACGCACGCGGCGAAACAGCCCCGGCGTCAAAAATGGAGAGACGGGGCAAATGAAGATCGAGCGGAAATTTACGGCCGTGGACACTGGCGCCTATGGGGCGATCGGGTTCACCAAGACCACCTCCGAAATCCGTCAGCCCGACGGCAAGGTTGTCTTCCGCAATGATGCGGTCGAGGTTCCTGAAGGCTGGAGCCAGGTCGCCGCCGACGTTCTCGCCCAGAAGTATTTCCGCAAAGCCGGCGTTCCCGCCAAACTCAAGGCCGTCAAGGAAGCTGGCGTGCCCAAGTTCCTGTGGCGCTCCGTCCCCGATGTCGACGCCTTGGCCGACCTGCATCCGGCCGGACCGACCGTCTCCGAAGTGCTCGGCA
>JBDTQR010000347.1:0-3225 GCA_039932095.1 bacterium
AGCCAGCAGGCCGAAAACTTCCGCAAGCTGTTCATGGCGATGTCCAAGGACCTGCGGGTCATTTTGGTCAAACTCGCCGACCGTCTGCACAACATGCGGACGATCAAGTCGATGGCGGTGGACAAGCAGACCCAGAAGGCCCGCGAGACCATGGAAATCTTTGCGCCACTGGCAGGCCGAATGGGTATGCAATGGATGCGCGAAGAGCTGGAAGATCTGGCATTCAAGGTGATCAACCCCGAGGCGCGCGGCTCGATCATCCGGCGCTTTCTGGTGTTGCAGCGGGAGGCAGGGGATGTCGTCCACCAGATCGGCAGCGACATCAGGCTGGTGCTGGACAAGGCCAGCATTGATGCCGATGTCTACGGGCGGGCCAAGAAACCCTATTCGATCTGGCGCAAGATGCAGGAAAAGGATCTGGCGTTCTCCAGCCTGTCCGACATCTACGGCTTTCGCATCATCTGCCACTCGGTCGCCGATTGTTATGCCATTCTGGGGGTGATCCACGGCCGCTGGCGCGCGGTGCCGGGCCGGTTCAAGGACTACATCAGCCAGCCCAAGACCAACGGCTACCGCTCGATCCACACCACGGTGTCAGGCCGTGATGGCAAGCGGGTGGAGGTGCAGATCCGCACCCAGGAAATGCATGAGGTCGCCGAGGCTGGCGTCGCCGCGCATTGGGCCTACCGCGAGGGCAAGCGCACTGCCAACCCGTTTGCCGTCGATCCGGCGAAATGGCTCTCGCAGCTGACCGAACGCTTTGGCGAGGGCGACCATGACGAGTTTCTTGAGCATGTGAAGCTGGAGATGTACTCAGATCAGGTGTTCTGCTTCAGCCCGAAAGGCGATGTGATCCAGCTGCCGCGCGGTGCGACGCCGCTGGACTACGCCTATGCCATCCACACCCGCATCGGCAATTCCTGCGTCTCCGCCAAGATCGACGGCATCCGCGTGCCCTTGTGGACCCGGTTGAAGAACGGTCAGGCGATCGAGATCATCACCGCCGAGGGCCAGAAGCCCCAGGCCAGCTGGATCGACATCGTCACCACCGGTCGCGCCAAGGCGGCGATTCGGCGGTCCCTGCGCGAAGAAGACCGTGGCCGCTTCGTCAAACTCGGTCAGGAGCTGGCCCGCGCCGCCTTCGACCATGTTGGCCGCAAGGCAACCGACAAGGCGCTGCGCACCGCCGCCAAGATGCTGGGGTTGGCCGATGAGAATGACCTCCTGGCCCGGCTCGGTTCGGCGGAACTGACAGCGCGGCGGGTTCTGGAAACCCTGTATCCGGAACTCAAGACCCAGACCGACGAGATTGACGCCAAGCGCCCGATCCTTGGCCTTGCCGCCGACCAGACCCTGAAACGCGCCCAATGCTGCCAGCCGGTGCCGGGCGAGCGAATCGTCGGCATCACCTATCCGGGCCGCGGCGTCATCGTCCACGCCATCGACTGCCGCGCGCTGGAGGAGTTCGAGGAGCAGCCCAACCGCTGGGTTGACCTTTATTGGCAATCGGGTCGCCACCCGGCGGTCTATACCGTGTCGCTCGACGTGGCGATTTCCAACGATGCCGGGGTCTTGGGCCGGATCTGCACGGTGATCGGCGACCAGAAGGCCAATATCTCGGATCTGGTCTTCAAGGAACGCAAACCCGACTACTATAGACTGATGATCGAAGTTGATTTGCGCGATGTCGAACATCTTCATATGGTTATGACGGCGCTAGAGGCCGAAACCGATGTCGCGCAAGTGGCGCGGGTGCGGGACGTGTCGCGCAAACCCTGATCCCGTTGAAGGAGCCGCCTTGTTCAAACGCCGCAATCCACTGTCATGGGCGGCATGGAGCAAGGCGCAGGTCTATCCGCAAGGCGGATTCCGCCGGGCTAGTCTTTATCTGTGGCACCGCCTGCGCCGCCTGCCCGACCCGCCCCACCGCATAGCCCGCGGGGTGTTTGCTGGAACCTTCGCCAATTTCCCGCCGATCCTCGGCTTTCAGATGATCTTCGCCGCTGCGCTGGCCTGGGCGATGCGCGGCAATATCCTTGCAGCCCTGCTTGCCACGTTGCTGTCCAACCCGGTCACCACGCCGCTCATCGCGCTGATCTCGCTGAAACTGGGCCATTGGATGCTGGGCACGCCCGAGGGCATCAACCTGACGCTGGTCTTTGCCGCGTTCAGTCAGGCAGCGGGCGATCTGTGGCACAACCTGCGCTCGGCCTTTGGACCCGAGCAGGCGCATTGGGACGGTTTGCTGCTGTTCTGGAAGCGGATCTACTTTCCCTATCTGATCGGCTCGATCCTGCCCGGTCTTGTCAGTTCCTTGGTCCTCTATTGGTTGACCATCCCGGCCTTGACCGCCTATCAGGCGCTGCGCCGCCGCCGGTTAAAGGCCCGCGCTGCCAGTTTGCGCAGGAAAGCCGCGGCGAAAGAGGGTGACGGACCCAAGATCAAACCGTAATAAGGGGGGCGATTTGCGGAAGGTGCCTGATGAAACCCACTGGAAAACTGCGGCTTGGCGTCAACATCGACCATGTGGCAACGGTGCGCAACGCCCGTGGCGCGGACTGGCCCGACCCGTTGCGCGCCGCCTTGCTGGCCGAAGCGGCAGGGGCTGACGGCATCACCGCCCATCTGCGCGAAGACCGCCGCCACATCCGCGACGCCGATATCGCGGCGTTGGCGGCCGGGCTTGGCATCCCCTTGAACTTTGAATGCGCGGCAACAGCGGAAATGCAGGCGATTGCGCTGCGCATCAAACCACATGCCGTCTGTCTGGTGCCCGAAAAACGCGAAGAGCGCACCACCGAAGGCGGGCTCGACGTGGCCTCCGACCAGAACCGGCTGGCCGAATTTGTCACACCCATGCGTGAGATGGGATCCCGGGTCAGCCTGTTCATCAGCCACGATCCGCGCCAGATCGAAGCCGCGGCCCGGATTGGTGCTGCTGTGGTGGAATTGCACACCGGGCTTTATTCCGAACTGCATGCCGACGGCCAGATGGCCGCGGTCGAGGCGGAACTGGCGGCCCTGCGCCGTGGCGCGGCCCTGGCGCAGTCCCTTGGGCTTGAGGTCCATGCCGGCCACGGCCTGACCTATGACAATGTCGCGCCCATCGCCGCGATGCCCGAGGTGATGGAACTGAACATCGGCCATTTCCTGATCGGCGAGGCGATCTTTGTCGGCATGGAGGATGCCTTGGCCGAGATGCGCCACCGGATGGATCTGGCCCGC
>JBDTQR010000348.1:0-3212 GCA_039932095.1 bacterium
GCGAATGGACCGGCACCATGAACCTGACCGAACCGCATTGCGGCACCGATCTGGGTCTGATGCGGACCCGCGCGGAACCGCAGGCGGACGGGTCGTACAAGATCACCGGCACCAAGATCTTCATCTCGGCCGGCGACCATGACCTGGCCGACAACATCGTGCATCTGGTGCTGGCCAAGGCCCCGGGCGGCGGTGAGGGAACCAAGGGGATCTCGCTGTTCATCGTGCCGAAGCTCATTGGGACGGCGCGGAATGCGGTGTCGGTCGGCAAGGTCGAAGAAAAGATGGGCATCCACGGCAATTCGACCTGCGTGATGAATTACGACGGGGCGACCGGCTGGCTGCTGGGCGACCTGCACAAAGGCATGCGCGCCATGTTCACCATGATGAACGAGGCGCGTCTGGGGGTGGGGCTGCAGGGCTATGCGGTGGCCGAGGCGGCCTATCAGAACGCTTTGGCCTATGCCAAGGACCGGCTGCAAGGCCGCGACATCACCGGTGCCAAGAACCCGTCGGGGCCCGCCGATCCGCTGATCGTGCATCCCGACATTCGGCGTTCGCTGATGGATCAGAAAAGCTTCGTCGAGGGGGCGCGGGCGCTGACCTATTGGGGGGCGTCACTGATCGACCGGTCGCACCGGATGGGCGATGCGGCGGCCGAGGGGCTGGTGTCGCTGCTGATCCCGGTCATCAAGGGCTTTCAGACCGACAAGGGGTTTGATATGGCGGTGCAGGCCCAGCAAATCTGGGGCGGTCATGGCTATATCGAGGACAACCCAGCCAGTCAGTTCGTCCGCGATGCACGGATTGCGATGATCTACGAGGGTGCCAATGGGGTGCAGGCCCTGGACCTGGTGGGCCGCAAGATGACCCAGGACGGCGGCAAGCATGTGCTGGCGTTCTTCGAAATGGTGAAGGCCGAGTGCAAGGCGCATGACGACGAACCAAGGATGGAACCCTTCACCACGGCGCTGAAGACTGCCTCCAAACAGATGCAGGCGGCGGGGCTGTTCTTCATGCAGAACGGCATGAAGAACCCCAATGCGGCCCTGGCCGGGTCAAGCGATTTCCTGCATCTGATGGGTCATGTCTGCATGGGGCTGATGTGGACCCGGATGGCCCGCGCCGCCCTGACCGGGCTGGACAGCGGCGGCGACACGGCCTTCCTCGACGCCAAGCTGGCCACCGGGCGCTACTACATGGCCCGCCAACTGCCTGCCTGCGGGCTGCATCTGGCGCGGATTGAAAGTGGCGCTGATCCGGTCATGGCGCTTGCCGCCGAGGCGTTCTAGACTGGCGCAACTTTGCGAGGACGCCCACCTTTGTGAGGACGTGATGCCGAAACGCTTTCGCTTGACCCGCCGCTTCCCGGTTGCAATGACCGAGGATGGCTACCGTCGCCTGAAACGCTTTGCCTCTGAAGCGGGGCTGGACGAGGGCGAGGCGCTGTCGTTCCTGTTCGAGCATTTTGACAGCGTCACCGACCAAGAAAACCTGACCCACCGCTTGCGCCTGTTCAATTCGGAACTTGATGCCCGCAAACAATAGGCTTTCATCTGTCCCTAAATATCCCACGGGGGTGCGGGTTGTGAAACCCCCGCCCTGCCCTTGACCAAAAGGACCGGCCTTCATGATCAAACTCTATTGCTTCGGCGAAAGTGGCAACGCCTACAAGGTGGCTTTGGCCCTGACGATGGCGGATCTGGAATGGGAGCCGGAATACGTCGATTTCTTCAATGGCGCCACAAGAACCCCGGAGTTTCGTGCGATCAACGAAATGGGTGAGGTCCCGGTGATGGTTGACGGCGAGACGACGCTGACCCAGTCCGGGGTGATCCTTGACTATATCAGCTCCAAATCCGGCAAGCTCGGCGGGCGGTCGGCGGCAGAGCGGCGCGAAGTGTTGCGGTGGCTGTTCTGGGACAATCACAAACTTTCCACCACGATCGGCACCACCCGGTTCCTGCAGAACTTTGTCCCCGAAGACAAGCGCCCGGCAGGTGTGATCCCCTTCATGGAAAGCCGGCTGAAGACCGCCTACAAGGTTCTCGATGGCCATCTGGCGGGGCGCAAATGGGTGGCGGGCGACGCCGTCACCATCGCGGACCTGTCGTGCTGCGGCTATCTGTATTACCCCGAGCCCTTCGGCTTTGACCGCGAGGACTGGCCCCATATCGACGGCTGGCTGGACCGCATCGCTGCCCTGCCCGGCTGGAAACATCCCTATGATCTGATGCCCGGCAATCCGTCTGACCGCGCTTGAGGAGACCATCATGACCGAAGCCTATATCTATGACGCTGTCCGCTCCCCCCGAGGCAAGGGCCGCCCGGACGGGTCGCTGCATGAGGTGACCGCTGTTGCCCTGTCGGCGCAAATTCTCAATGCGGTGCGGACGCGCAACGGGCTTGAAGGCCATGCGGTGGAGGATGTGATCTGGGGCAATGTCACCCAGGTTGGCGAGCAGGGCGGCTGTCTGGCGCGGTCAGCCGTGCTGGCCTCGGGGCTGGATGAAAGCATTCCTGGCCTGTCGATCAACCGGTTCTGTGCCTCGGGCATGGAGGCGGTCAATCTGGCCGCCAATCAGGTGCGGGCGGGGGCCGGGCGCGGGTACATAGCAGGCGGGGTCGAGATGATGGGCCGGGTGCCGATGGGCTCGGACGGGGCGGCGATTGCCGTCGATCCTTCGCTGGCAATGAAGACCTATTTCGTGCCGCAGGGCATTTCGGCTGACATCATCGCCACCGAATACGGCTTCAGCCGCGATGACGCCGACGCCTTGGCGATGGAAAGCCAGCGGCGCGCGGCAGAGGCCTGGGCAGATGGGCGGTTTGGCCGCTCGGTCGTCACCATCACCGACCGCAATGGTCTGACCATTCTGGAGCGCGACGAATACATGCGCCCCGGCACCGACATGCAGGCCCTGGGGGCGTTGAAACCGGCCTTCAAGGAGATGGGTGAAGTCATGCCGGGCTTCGACAAGGTCGCCATCATGAAATACCCGCATCTGGAACGGATCAACCATATCCACCACGCCGGCAACTCCAGCGGGATCGTCGATGGGGCCGCGGCGGTTCTGATCGGCGACGTTGAGTTTGGCCGCATCCACGGCCTTAAACCGCGGGCGCGCATCCGCGCCACCGCCAAGATCGGCACCGATCCGACCATCATGCTGACCGGCCCGGTGCCGGTGACCCAGCGTATCCTCGCTGCA
>JBDTQR010000349.1:0-3160 GCA_039932095.1 bacterium
AAAACGCCGGTGACCACCTCAGCCAGAACCTACACCACCCTGTGGGACACGATCCCCGGTGCTGCCGTTTCGGCCCCGCTAGACTGGTCCGAACTTGGCCCCGACATTGGCCCAGCCTATTTCACCATTGCCAACATGCCGGCACGCATTGACCGGCTGACCAGCGATCCATGGGCAGATTTTCGCGCCAAGGCTGCCAAGCTTAAATTCCCGAAGCCATAGCGACCCTCAAGACTTGCGCGACTTGCCTTCGGACGCGATGCTTTTCTTCAATGCATCCATGATGTTGATGACATTGCCGCTTGGCTTGTCCACCTCGGCCTTGGGCTTCGCCCCACGTTTGCCAGACTTCTTCTTGGCGGCGATAATCTCAAGCACATTGGCCTGTACCGGGTCACTGATCATTGCGGGCGTCCAGGTCTGGCTGCGGTCCTTGATCAGTTTGGTCATCAACGCCATCGCCTTGGGATCCGTCTTCCCGCCCTTTGCTGCGTCGAAATACTCAGCTTCGCCGCGCACTTCATCGCCGTAGCGCAAGGTCCACAAGACGATCCCCGATCCGCGCGGCTGCAGCAACACCGCGCGTTCGCGGCGGTACAGGACCACGCGCGAAATCCCTACCGTCCGGGTGGCCGCCATGGCAGCGCGGATCACGGCGAACGCTTCCTCGCCGACGCTGTCGTTCGGCACCAGATAGTGCGGCGTGTCGAACCAGATCCAGTCGATGCTGTCGGCCGGCACGAAACTGTCGATGGCGATCGTCCGGGTGCTGTCCAGCGCCACCGCGTCCAGATCCTCATCCTCAAGCATGACGAAGTCATCTTCACCACGCGGATAGCCCTTGACCTCATCATCGGCATCCACCGGCTTTCCGCTGATTTCATCCACATACCGGGTTACGACGCGGTTGCCGGTCTTGGCATTCAGAACATGGAACCGCACCTTGTCGTTGTCGGTGGTGGCCGGGATCATGGCGACCGGACACGTCACCAGCGACAGTTTCAGATAGCCTTTCCAGAACGAACGCGGTACCATGATTCATCTCCTGTCTGCCCGGTAAACCCGCGGCCAGCGCCTTTCGTTCCCGACCTCACCGTTGCAGGGCGACGCGGACCTCTATTCGCCGTTTTGCAGCTCCAAATTCACGATACGCTCATCGTTGACGTGAACCTCGACATGGCTGATCTCGTCAACCGGGCTTTCGTCGATACTGGTCCCGGCCTTCTCGACCAACTCGACAGACACCCGCCGCAACTCATCGGCATCAAGATTCTCGACCCCGACAAAGCGATTGTCGCTTGCACCGGTCAGGATCAACTCGTCCAGTTTGGCGTGAAGCGCGCGGTTGTCGCGGTTTTGCGCGTATTGCAACAGGAAGACCATCAGAAAGGTGATGATCGTTGTCCCGGTATTGACGACCATTTGCCAGGTCTCGCTGAAATGAAAGAACGGCCCCGACCCTGCCCAGAGCAGGATCAAGCTGAGTGCCGCGATAAAGCTGGCGGGCCGTCCGGAGGCATCAGCCACCCTCGACGAAAAGACCAGGAACACCCCGGGTGACCGCGACATCACCCGTTGTCCGAGGATGTATTGGTCATCGCAGGCGCACTAGGAATTTCAGCCGAGCGGTTGCGGCGCAAAAGTTCCGGTTCAGGCAACGCAGGACCTTTGGGCAGGGTGGTCTTCGACGATGACCCGGTCATCCGCTCTGTTCTGGTTTTCCATTTTTCGACCGTCAATTGCCAGTTCATGGTGTTCCCCTTTCATGCCGGTCAGAAGTCAGCCACCCAACGCGCGACCAGCTGGTTGGTTCCGCAGGAGCCCTGCAATGTTCTGTGTCCAATGGTCAGTGCCGGCGCGCAGACATGTCGAACGGGTTTGTTCAACAAACCGCCCCCGGACAGGAACGATTGCGCCCAGTCAGCGTTGCCTTGGCGAACAGGATCCCTATCAGAAAGGTGGGCAACCATGTCGAAACCAGCAGACAAAACGGTATCGGAATTGCCACAAGGCAACGGCGGCGAAACCCAGCAGCGTGGCGGCGAGGCGCTGACGACCAATCACGGCGTGCCGGTGTCTGACAACCAGAATTCACTGAAGGCCGGCGCGCGCGGCCCGGTCCTTTTGGAAGATTTTGTGCTGCGCGAGAAGATCTTTCACTTCGATCACGAGCGTATTCCCGAACGGATCGTCCATGCCCGGGGGACCGGAGCGCACGGCTATTTCGAATGCACCGAGGCCATTCCGGAATTGACCAAAGCCGACCTCTTCCAGCAGGCTGGCAAAAGGGTCCCGGTGTTTGCGCGGTTCTCGACGGTCGCCGGGTCAAAAGGCTCCAAGGACACGCCGCGCGATGTGCGGGGCTTTGCCGTGAAGTTTTATACCCAGCAAGGCAACTGGGACCTGGTCGGCAACAACATTCCCGTTTTCTTCATTCAGGACGCGATGAAGTTTCCCGACCTGATCCATTCGGTCAAACCCGAAGCTGACCGCGAATTTCCCCAGGCGGCGTCTGCGCATGACACGTTCTGGGATTTCATCTCGTTGATGCCGGAATCCATGCACATGATCATGTGGGTGATGTCCGACCGTGGCCTGCCGCGCAGCCTGCGGATGATGGAAGGCTTCGGCGTCCACACCTTTCGCATGATCAATGCCAAGGGTGCGGACTGCATGGTGAAGTTCCACTGGAAGCCGGTTCTGGGCGTGCAATCGACGCTTTGGGATGAGGCCGTCAAGATTTCCGGTGCCGATCCCGACTATCACCGCCGCGACCTGCACGACGCCATTCAGGGCGGGACATTTCCCGAATGGCATCTGGGCGTGCAAGTCTTTGATGAGACATGGGCCGACGCGCAGGACTATGATGTTCTGGACCCCACCAAACTGATCCCGGAAGACGAAATTCCGGTGCGGATCATTGGGCGGATGGTTCTGGACCGCAACCCTGACAACTTCTTTGCTGAAACCGAGCAGGTTGCTTTCCTGCCGTCAAACGTGGTGCCGGGAATCGATTTCTCCAATGACCCGCTGCTGCAGGGCCGCCTGTTTTCCTATCTGGACACCCAGAAATCCCGGTTGGGCACGACAAACTTTCATCAGATCCCGATCAACGCGCCCAAATGCCCGATGCACAACTTTCAGCGCGACGGGATGATGC
>JBDTQR010000350.1:0-3151 GCA_039932095.1 bacterium
GTCCGTGTTGGACTGGTGTCAGGAAAGCTTGTCATCGGGCAAGTCCTTCTTCGGGATCAAGCAGCGCCAGCCGCACTGACCATTTGTGAGTGTCACCGGGTGCGAGCCAGCATTCCTGACCCATGGCAATCGCCCCGGCAAGGTCGTCCGCTGCCGCTGTTGTGGGCTCAATCGCCACTTGATGCAGCGGGGCTTCTTCAGGCCAGCCACCGTAGTCGAGCCAAAGCCCAAGTGCCGGAACTTCGGCGCCGTCCCAATCAAAGCGCAAGCCCCCTTGAGGTCCGCTGACTTGTGCAAAGGCGGCAGAAGGCGTCAGCGCGTAGGACTTTAGGACAAAAGCCTCATCATCCGGCCCGACGCGGGTTAGGTTGCGGTCCGGGTATTGCGGCCAGTCGAAGCTCTGGCTGCCCGCCTGCATCCGCCCTTGACCCGACAGAGTGATCCTGTCGTTTTCGGTGACGCGCAGCACGCAATGCTGGCTCCACATGTATGGAACCGCAACAGAGCGTGTAGAGACGACAGTATAGGTGGCCGTCAACTGGTTCGTGATCAATTCAAGGCGGCGGTCAAAACGGATACCCTCGCCAGTGTAGAATGCATGCAAAAGCTGCGGACCAGCCTCTACCACAGTCCACGGGCGACCCCAAAGTATGCCATGATCGCGTAGCTGACCGCCCCACTCTGGCGCGGAACATGGCAGAACCGTGGGGAAACACTCGTCCCACCCCCGCGAGGCCGCCCCCCGGTAGACCACTGTTTCTGACGTGTCATGAGAACGCGGC
The DNA here is from genome assembly GCA_039932095.1 of bacterium. GTDB lineage: Bacteria > Pseudomonadota > Alphaproteobacteria > Rhodobacterales > Rhodobacteraceae > Stagnihabitans. Next base: position 783 of record JBDTQR010000350.1, read on the forward strand.
CCGGTTAGCAGCCATTGCCGCCCGGTGACATGGTCAATCATCTCGATGACCCGCGCACCAAAATCTAGATCAACCGTCAGTGTCATGCGATCTGTGGACAAGCTCACTGTCTGGCTAGAAAGTTCAACATCGCTCACGCCAGCCAACCTTCCGCGCTGGAAGACCGAATGTCTAAGCGACGCAAGCGCTGAGCAAATCTAGAGGTTTGAAGTGGCATCGTGATCTCCTCCCCGAGACACCCGGACGCAACGCCGAAAAGACCACAATATGACCGAACAAGAGGGTTTGAAAATGAAGCCATGTTTCAGTGACCTTCGATATTGTCTTGTCAGATCATCCACAGGTGCTTTTGCTACCCGGCGCGGGCAGACGCGCGATGTTGCTGTCCGCCCCACGCGTAAGCGCTTAAGCCGGTGAAAAGCGATTTTTTGGTAGACCCAGCCCTGGCTTTCCTCATCAAGGGCCTACCGGGAACGCCTACCTTGCATCCGAAATCGTTGCTGCGGCAACAGATCCCACCTAAGATATAGGCCACCCGACATACGTCCATGTTTCGCCTCGACGGATTGCTTTCCAACCGAAGGATAGGCTGAATGCGCTATGTTCCCTACGAACCTTCACCCTTGCATGGCAGCATCCTGGGTGATCTGCAGTTTCAGGGCGTCGGCCAGACGCAGGCCCTTCGCCCGGACGGCACACGTGACTGGCTGATGGCGCTGACACTGTCCGGTCGGGGCTATGTCTGCACGGAAGGTCGTGAGACGGTGATGGAGCGGGGCGCGCTTCTTCTCATCGCGCCGGGGACTCCGCATGATTACGGCCATCTGGATGACAACGGCGCTTGGGTCGATATCTGGGTCCATTTTCACCCAAGGGCGCACTGGCTGCCATGGCTTGTCTGGCCGCAACTGGGTAAGGGGACGATGCTGCTGGACGTAACCCCTAGCTTTCCCACTATCGAGGCCGAGATGCACCTCTTGCTGGAGAACGGCCGTTCCGCGTCACGCTTGCGCGACGATTCGGCGCTGAACAGCCTGGAGCGGGTGATCCTGGCCTGCGACGCGCTGAACCCGCTGCAGGCCACCGCTCAACTCGATCCCCGCATCCGAAGATCTCTTGAGCTTGTGGCCGAGCGTCTGGACAAACCCTTGACAGTCGATACCCTTGGTCGCGCGGTGGGGCTCTCGCGGTCGCGTTTTACAACGCTCTTTTCCAAGCAGATGTCCATGTCACCGCAGACCTATATCGAAAACATAAGACTGGACCGCGCCGCGCAGTTGTTGCGCATGTCGCATTGGAGCATCAGTCAAGTCGCGGAACGCACCGGCTTTTCGAACGCCTACTACTTTTCGACCCGCTTTCGTCGACGTCATGGTGTGCCCCCTTCGCAATTTCGGGCACGACACTAAGCACCCCGAGGAAGGCATCCCCTATGGTAGCGAAAGTGAGGAAGAGCCCTAAATGTTCGATCCAGCTGGTCAGCTTGAAATCTTCCCGACGACGCTTGATCTGCGGCGTATCGACTTGGCCCGCAACATGCGGCGTTACTACCGCTTGAGCGTTCAGCGCGACTTGTTCGGGCGAGCCTGTCTCATTCGGGAGTGGGGAAGAATTGGCGCACGTGGCCAATCCCTGATCGAAAGCCATGAGGACGAGGGCCGCGCGATCACATCGCTGATGCGGCTTGCGGCTCAAAAGCAGCGGCGGGGCTATCAGCGGAAGGACGCTGCGCCCGGTCGAGTTGTCTTCAGGTCCGGGCGGTGAGCAATAGAACGGGTTTCTATAACTCACCGGATGGCCCATTCTGAGCGATAGAGATCATCGCCCCGGGTCTCAGCAACAGTAACGCACTGTCAATCAGCTCTGCCGCGACCCGACACCTTTCGCCACCAGTGCGCACTGTGGTGTCGGCGCTTAACCGTTCGTCGGTACCTGCGGTTCGATGTGCTGGTAACGGTGCATCCCTGCTTATCCAGCCGAGCACGGCCGTTAACCTTCCCCCCACATTCGTTGCAACTCCTGCGGAGACAGTCGGGACTTCGGCTGATGGTGGTCACGGCGATCCGTGACCACCACCATCCTGCCCGCCAGATCGCAGCAAGCGACACGTCCCCATCGTTTCTGCAAGCCGGGGCTTCGGTCTCCCCATCTTGGGCGGTCTGCCTTTCGCGCAGGACCCACCTTCACCCTTCGGATCAGCGGAACATTCAGCCCGGTTGGTGTTGATCTGGCTTCTCTCCTTCCGGGGTCTTGGCCTTCTGGGTCTGAGCCTGCCGGGGGAAGGATTACACGGTTCTGCACCGCCGCTTCCCGTAATCCCGGCTTGGGCACCTCCCTTCGACTGACAATCCCCTAAGCCTGTTCGGCCT
>JBDTQR010000351.1:0-3132 GCA_039932095.1 bacterium
CGGCAGACGCATCCAACGGGCACCGTTTCGCAACGGCCCTGACAGGAGAGTGTTATGTCCCTCTATATACATGAACTTTTGTGCATCGACGGTTCCGGCAATGCCTCTGTCGTCGAGTTTTCGGTTGAAGACGACGACGATGGAATGACGTCTGAGGAGGTTGGGGCGATCTACACGCTGGATGGCAGCGTTCTTGCCAACACCCCTGTCGTCGAGGTCGGCTCCGTTGATCTGACGCTGCTGGATGGCAGCATCGTCAACAAGATCGCCATGACCTTTGAACAGAACGGCAATTCCTACTATCTGCTGGATGCAGACCTGCCCGCCGATTCCGTCGCCTCGGGCGGTCCTTTCACTTTCTTTAACGTTGTCGGCAGCATTGGCTACACCACCTACGGCGCGACCGAATCAGAGGTGCCCCGCCCCTATCAGGGTCAGGGTTTCACCCAGTCTTTCGACGGCAATGGCACACTGCAATATGAACAGGTTCAGACCGTCACAGTCTATGATGACGACCGCTTCATTCAGCTGACAAACGAGACCGGCGATACGGCACTTGGCCATATCGGCTATCAGGGTCAGGAAGGCCCGTTCAACAATTCCTCCGGCTTTCCCATAACCGGCCTTGGCGATACCATCATCCAACTGGTCAAGGTTTTCTATGACGGGCCCAATGGCACTGGTCATTTCAAGGCGATCGAGTTCATCCTGCCGCGCTTTGGCTCCACCCTGCATTCCTACATTCCGGAAAAAGGTGCGGTCGATCTGGCCGATGTCACCACCGTCACAAGCACAACCGTGCTGGCAGGCTCTGTCGACGGCGCGAAATACACCGATTACGGCCTGAACTTTGCCACGACCACGGAAAAGGGCACTGGCGGCGCCGACATTCTGGCCGGTAACTGGCTGAATGACAAATTCGTCGGCAAGAATGGCGCTGATACGCTGATCGGCGGTCTGGGTGAGGACAAGCTGTTCGGCGGCGACGGGGCGGACATTCTGTATGGCGGCATGCATACCGACACGCTGGAAGGCGGCAACGACGACGACAAGCTATATGGCCGGTCCTATGACGACAATCTGCTGGGTGAGGACGGGGCGGATAGCCTCTATGGCGGCGGCGGGGATGACACATTGGACGGCGGCAAGAACGCCGATTCGCTGAAGGGCGAAGACGGCAATGATCTGTTGTCGGGCGGCAATGGCGCCGACACGTTGCTGGGCGGCGCGGGCAATGACACGCTGGAGGGTGATGACGGTAACGACGATCTGCGCGGCGGTGGCGGCGATGACATGATCACTGACGGTGCCGGCTCCGACACGCTGACCGGCAGCAGCGGTGCCGATACCTTTGTGTTCGACGCTGACGGCAGCACCGACACCATCGCCGACTACACCGATGGCAGCGATCTGATCGACCTGACCGTCGGCTTCAAGAAACTGACAATCACCGACATTGCGCCCGGCGAGGTCCATGTCGAACATTCCGGCGAACTGCTGATCCTGCTCGACATTGCCGGCACCCTGACCGCCGCCGATCTGACCAAAGCCGATTTCATCTGACGGTGGGATGCAGCGCGCGACCGCGACAGTCTTTGCCAGCAGATGCAACCTTGCAGTAATCGGGCGGCAACTTTGCCGGATTTCCGGGGCAAAATGGCAAATGCCCCACCGGTCTGCAGATCACCACCCACCGCACGGACATTGTGTGGATCATGCGATGGGGCAATGATTGTCTCGGATGGTGCAGGCGTGCTAACTGCGACAGACTTCTCCGCTGCCAATGTCATCCTGAACCGGTGGACTTAGGAAGAGCCAGTTGCGAGCCACTCGCAACGTGCTTTCGATTTGGTTAACAGGAATTCTTATCTCATTGACACGTAACAATAAAAATCTTTGTCCACATGCGGACAGCTTCTGGAACCGACCCTGAATGACCGACTTGCCACTCGAAACCCGCTCCGGTCTGCCCGAGGCTCTGCAAGCCCTGCTGGCTGATTACCCGCGCACCGACTGGACCCTGCATCGCAACTTTGACGGCCTGGTCAGCTTCTGGCTCGACCGTCACCTGAACTTCCGCCACCTCACCGCCCGGATGCAAGCCGGTGTGCAACAGGTGCTGGACGGCGCGGCCGATCCCGAACACTTCGCCGCCACCCTGTCCCGATCGGGCAACCAGTTCCTCTCCGAATTGCACGGCCACCATCAGATCGAGGACCTGCACTACTTCCCCGCCCTGACCCGCCTGCAACCCAATCTGGAACGCGGGTTCACCATGCTGGAGGCTGATCACCACGCCCTCGACCACCACCTGCACAATTTCACCACCTCAGCCAACGCCGTCCTGACCAGTTGGCAGACCCCGGCCCTGATCACCCATACCGCCGCCTTCGAAACCGACCTCGCCGCGATCACCGCCCTTCTGGACCGCCACCTCGTCGATGAGGAAGACCTGATCGTCCCGGTCCTGCTCCACCACGGCCCCGGCGCGGTAGACTAGCCCCACTTGCATCCGCCGCCTCCAGCGGCTAGCACCAACCCGCATCTGATGGAGACGCGCATGGACGGCCTCGACACGCTGAAAGCCAAATACCTGACAGCCGTGGCCGGCGCCGCCGACGAGTCTGCGCTGGAAGAAGTCCGGGTCGCCGCACTGGGCAAGAAGGGCGAGATCTCCGCCCAGATGTCCAGCCTCGGCAAGATGGACCCCGATCAGCGCAAGGTCGCCGGGGCTACGCTGAACGCCTTGAAGGATGAGATCGACTCCGCCCTGCGCGCCCGCAAGGCCGCGCTTGGTGACCTCGCCCTGAATGAGCGGCTGCGCACCGAATGGCTCGACGTGACCCTGCCCGCCCGCCCCCGCCGGATCGGCAGCATCCACCCGGTCAGCCAGGTGATGGAGGAATTGACCGCGATCTTCGCCGATCTCGGCTTCGCCGTGGCCGAGGGGCCGCAAGTCGAAAGCGACTGGTACAATTTCGACGCGCTGAACATCCCGCCGGAACACCCAGCCCGTCAGGAGCACGACACTTTCTTCCTGCACCGCGCCGAGGGCGACAACCGCCCGCCCCACGTGTTGCGCACCCACACTTCCCCGGTGCAAATCCGCGCGATGACCGCCCAAGGCGCGCC
>JBDTQR010000352.1:0-3130 GCA_039932095.1 bacterium
CCGCGAAGGCGGCCGCACCGTCGGCGCCGGCGTCGTGTCGAAGATCATCGAGTAAGTCGGGAAACCGGCGTTCCTTGACGTAAGGGCCACCCGCATGCGGGTGGCCCTTTTCCGTTTGCGATGCCGGCGCATGTGGTGGTTACTGCCAGTTTCTGTCAGGAGGCGGCTGTTAGACTGCTGGCAGCAGACCAAGGAGAACCACGATGCAAAAGACCTATCATGGCAGCTGCCGCTGCGGCGCGGTGGCGTTCGCGGCCGATATCGACCTGGACAAGGGCACCACGCGCTGCAACTGTTCCTTTTGCCGCAAGGCGCGCAACTGGGGCGTCTTGATCAAGCCGGAGGCGTTCCGGCTGTTGCGCGGCCGTGACCGTCTGGGTCGCTACGACATGTCCGGCGGCGGGCACAGCGACCATTGCTTCTGCGCGATTTGTGGGATCCGGGTGTTCTCGGAAGGCGATGTGCCCGAGATTGGCGGGGCCTTCGTTTCCGTGGCGATAGCGGCGCTGGATGACGCATCCGAGGCTGAACTGATCGCAGCCCCGCTGACCTGGTGCGATGGGTTGAACAACAATTGGTGGAACCCGCCGGGCGAAATCCGTCACCTCTAGGCGCTTTGCCGTCGCTTGACCCTGGCCTGCGATTTCCGGCATTGACCGACTCCCCCAGGGTTTGTTTACTTGATCCGGCGCGAACATATTCCGCGTCGCAGGCGGGCGCAAACCAGGCGTCTGACAACAAACACAAATTTCAGATGGAGAAGGCCAATGGCACTTCAGGCAATTTTGACGGACACCAGCGCGTCCGGTATCGCGGTCAATCTGGGCACAACAGATGATGCGGTGATCGGGACGCAGGTGATGGTGGTTTCCGGATCCAATGCGGTCCAGGGCCAGGGCAGCAATCAGGCGGTGACGGTGTTCGGGTCGATCTACGCGACACAGACCGGCGTCTATCTGGGCGGCACCGGGGCCACCTTTGAAGAGGTCACGATCGCGGCCTCAGGCCAGGTGATCGGCGAAAGTTCGGCCATTTCGATCTTTGCGGCGCAAAGCGTGGTCACCAACGCCGGCTCTGTGATGAGCACCGGTTGGGGCATCTACGTGCAGGCGACCGGGGCGGGCTACGGCACTGTCACCAACTACGGTACTATTGTTGCCGGTACCGGTGTCGGGGCTGTCAGCAGCGAAAAGATGAATTTCACCAATTTCGGCACCATCAACGCGACCAACGGTGCGTTTTACGCCGGTGATGAGGTGGTATCCCGGGTCGTGAACCATGGCACGATGGTCGGCGACCTGAATTTTGGTGATCTGAATGACTCGCTGGTCAATGATGGGGATATCAACGGGACAATCCGCATGGGCGCAGGCAACGATCAAATCACCATGAAAGGGCACTATTCCGGCATCATCGATTTGGGCGATGGCGATAACGCCTATGATGGACATCTCGCCGCAGTTGACGAAATCCGGGTGATCGGCAGCAGCGGCGATGACTCGTTTCAACTTGGGGGCGCGTTTGAAACCATCGAAGGCGGCGACGGGATCGATTCGATCAGTTTCTATTCGGCGCGGTCGAAGGTCAATGTCTCGCTGGTGCCGGGTGCCAGTGGCACTGGACTGGCGGCGGGCGACAGTTATTACGACATCGAGAATGTCTTTGGCGGGCGCCACAATGACAACATCACCGGGTCAGCCTCCGCCAACGTGCTGAACGGTAACAGCGGCAACGACGTGCTGTTCGGCGGGGGTGGCAAGGATACACTGATCGGGGGCGACGGTGTTGACAAGATGACCGGCGGTGGGGGCAACGACACCTTTCAGTTCTACGCCCTGCCGACCGATGGGGCCGACAAGATCCTCGATTTCAGTGGCAAGGTCGGCAACAATGATGTCATCGAGATCGGGGTCTACGGCTTTGGCGGCGGCCTGTCGGCGGGGTCGCTGGCGGCGGGGCAATTCCGATCGCGCGACGACCATGTGGCGCAGGATGGCAATGATCGGTTCATCTTTGACAAGACCGACAACAGCTTGTGGTTCGATGACGACGGCAACGGCGCACATGCGGCGGTGATGATCGTGGACCTGCAGGCCTCGGCCACCCTGACGCTGGCCGATATCCTGTTGATCTGAGCCGTCAGTTCCGCATTTTCCACGCGGTCCGCACGCCCGGATTGGCCCGCAGTTTCGGGATCATGTCGCGGATCAGCTGGGCCGGCAGCAGCGGGGCGAAGTGCTGGGCGGCAGCCTCCAGCGCCGCGACGAGCTGGTCGTCGGTCATATCTGTGGTGCGGGCGGCCGCCAGGGCGTTCAGCGTCACCGTCTTGCGGCACTCGAACACCACGCAGTCGCGGGGCACATAAGCGACGGCGCTAAAATAATCGGGCAGGGCCAGCATCTGGGCGGCCAGCCAGGGTTGGGTCTTGTGCAGGAAATCCTGATGGATCAGCACGGATTTGCCCGGGATCATGTGGCGAAAGAACTGTGCTGCGACATGGTCGGTCAAGGCCGGTGACTTGCCCGCGTCCATGGCAAGAATTTCGACCGGGGACTTGTCCCAGGCCAGGGTTGCGATGTCGCCGCGCACCAGCGTCACCCGGTCCTGCCAGGGCCGCAGAAACGCCTCGACCTGCGGCAGGATGTCGGTGTCGTCGGTTTCGGCCATGCCAGCGGGATAGAGGAACTTGGCGCGTTCCTTCGGCCCGGCTGTGAAGCGGTCATAGGCGTAAAGCCGGGCCTGACTGGTGCTGCGTCTCAGCCCCGACAGCAGGCGCGCCGCAGAACCACCGGCAAAGGCACCCAGGTCGATCACCGCGCCCGAGCCGTCGGCAGACGCGCCAAGCCAATGGTAAAGCCGGGATTCCTCACGCGACAGCATCGATGGCACCTGCAGAGCCGGTGCAAGTTCCGCGTCGGTCACCGCCTGCCACGGACGATCCGCCCAGGTTTCAATTTTCATCCGGGCGTCCTTTTGGGTTTCATCGTGTCCGACGGCTCATTCGGCCTTGATTTCCGCGCCAGCCTATCTTAACCCCGGCAACAGGCCTAGGAGTTTAGCTCAGTTGGTAGAGCATCGGTCTCCAAAACCGAGGGTCGTGGGTTCGAGTCCCCCAACTCCTGCCAAGCCT
>JBDTQR010000353.1:0-3124 GCA_039932095.1 bacterium
GTTGCGGGCAGGGTATGGACTGGCGGCGATCGCGGCGGCGGGCGGGATCGGAACTGCGCTGTTGGTGGAGCGCTAAGGCTTTGAGTTCGTTATGTTAACCGGCCTGATTACCGGAAGGTGAACGGCCTGCATTGTCCCTACAATCGCGCTACATTGCCTCTATGCCGCTGGCAAGGCTGGGCGGAGCCTGATTGGATTAACCAAGTCTTGCGAATCAGTTGCGTGCGGGGCGTTCAGCCAGCCCGCGACAATAGGGCAGAGGGCCGCATCTGGCCGATGGCGCGGGTGATGAAGCCGGCGAGCACAACCTTGATCAGGTCGCCGGGAACAAAGCCCAGGAGGAACACGCCGACCTCGGACAGGGACTTGCCCAGCATCAGCGCCCAGCCGAGCGCGCCGAGCGGGTAGAGCACCAGCATGCCGCCGAGTGCAGCGCCAACCCCGGCGCTGTAGAGCACCGGGGCGTTCCAGCGCTCGACCACCAGACCGGCGACGAAGGCGGTCAGCGGGAAGCCGACCAAAAATCCGACCGAGGGGCCGAGGAACACGCCATAACCGCCGCGACCGCCGCTGAGCGCCGGCACACCCAGGGCGACGACGACGAGAAACAGCAGGACCGCGAGCGCGCCGCGTTTCGCGCCGAGGACCGTGCCGCAAAGCATGATGCCAAGCGACTGCGCGGTGATCGGCACGCCGCCGGGCAGCATCATGGCGGGCAGAAAGCCGAGTGCTGCGATCAGGGCGGCAAAGAGCGCGACGAGGGCGAGGGTCTTTTCCATGCGGTCTCCGGTTTTGCGGCCAGTTAGCCTGCTCCGCCGCGGGCGCGCAAGGCCTCGGCCACGCATTCGGCATCGTCAAGGGCGGCCAGCAGGGCCGGGATGAACAGGCGCCAGCCAGGGCGGCGGAGCGAGCGGGCGCGGAAACTTTCGCGGATCTGGGTCATGCGCTGCAACATGACCGGAAGAAAACGGATCACCAGGGCAACGGCAAGGGCGAAGGTTTTGGGCGGCAGGCCGATCAGGGCGAGCGGGCCGGCGATCCGGGCGAGGACCCGGATCATGTCGCTGAGCCTGGTCGTCATGGTGACAAAATTGGCGGCGGTGACGGCGGTGATCAGGCGCAGGAGGATGACGCTGCCGGTGGCGAGGTCGCGGGTCCACAGATGCCAGAGGGCAAGGATGAGGATGAAGGGCCAGAGGGGGCGCAGCATCCTCGCCGAGACCACGGCGAAGCTGGCACCGCAGCTGAGCGGCAGGGCCAGGGTGGCGGCAGCCGTCAGGGCAAGGGGCAGCAGGGTGGCAAGGTGGAACAACAGGACGGTCCATGCGGCGAGCGCGGCCATCTTGGCTGCGGCGGGCAGGTGGTGGGCCCAGGTCTGATAAGGTGAGGTGAGGGTCAGCATGGGCAGGAAAGTCTGACACTGCGCTGCGCGGGGCGGACAGAAGAGCATCCGGCGGGGGTATTCTTGGACAGATGCTCGGCGCAGGGCAGGGCGGCAAGCAGGGCGCCGTATGGGTCAGGGCGCAAGGGTGGTGTCGGCATCCTGCTCTCCGATGCGGGCCATTTCGGCGGTGAAAGCGGGCAAGATGTCGGCGGGCGCCCCGTCGGCGCGAAGGCGACCTTGGTCGAGCCAGATTATACGGTCGGCATTGGTGACGGCGTCGGGGTCGTGGGTGATGGTGATGATCTGCTGCGGCAGCGCGTCGAGGCGGCGTTTGAGGCGGGCCTGGGTCGGCAGGTCGAGACCGGCGAACGGTTCATCGAGAAGGAGGGTTTGGGGGTTCATCAGGAGGATGGAGAGCAGACAGAGGTAATGGCGCTGGCCTTGGGACAGGGTGTGGGTGGCGGCCTTGGCCCAGTGAGTGCGGTTTTCTTGGGCGAGGAGTTGGGCCACGGCTTGGGCGGGGTTTGGGTGGTTTTGTTGGGTCAGGCCGAAGGCAAGCTCTTCCTCGACCGTGGGGAAGAGGATCTGGTGGTCGGGGTTCTGGAACAGGATGCCGATTTGGGCGAGGGCGACTATGCGGTTGATGGCGGGGTCGTGGGGGCCGAGGCGGACCGTGCCTTGGGTGGGGGCGATGAGGCCCGCAAGGAGGCGCAGGAGCGTGGTCTTGCCGGAGCCGTTCTGGCCGATGATGCCGATGCGGGGTTCGGACAGGGTCAGGGTCAGGGCCTGGAGGATGGGTGTGCCGGAGGCGGCGTAGGAGGCGTGGGTAAGGGTGAGGGCGGTGGCCATGGGGCCTATTAGCGCCGCAGGCAGGGGTTGGGAAGGGGGCGGATGGGTGTCCACATGTGGACGCTTTTGAAAAATTTTTGGGAACAATGGGTTGGGTTCTTCTGGTAACCCGGCGGTAAGGATTTCTGAGCTGAGATGGTCGGGTGGCCCCGCCCTGCGGACTGGCGTGCGGCGGCCTTGTGATTGGGGGGGCCTGGCGGGGTCGGGTGTTTGCCCGCGGCGATTGCGGATGAGCGGGTCTTTCTGGCGCGTTTGCAGGATGAGGTGATCCATGACAACGCGCGGCTGACGGCGTTTCTGGCGACGCTGCACAAGCCGATTTACGTGGAGCCGGGGTTTGGGTTTTGCCGGTTTGGGGGCGAGCGTTGGGGGTATGTGTATCAGCTTTGCGTTTCGAGCCGAGGTAACCCCCCTGGTTGCCCTTTTGGTAGTTTTACGGTCGAATATCTTGGTCCGCAAAGCAGGCTGTCTATCCTCAATAAAGACTATCACGATGGAGAAACGATGTTCCGCTATGCAATCATACACATCGACAAGGATGGAAAGGTTTGCTCCGACATAAGGAAAATGGGGTAGAACGGCGCTAGAGATTTCAGCGCACGGAATGCAGCGCACTTTAGGGTGCGCATTTATTGCGCACCACACTTGGTGGCCGTTTGTTCAAAAGGTGCGCAATGAATGCGCACCCTACGGGTTTGGAGTCGGTCGCGTGATGTCACGCACCTTACGCGGCGCGGGCGGCTTTGACCGATTCCTCCAAGATCCCCATCGCTTCCTTGAAATGGGCGTCCGGAATCGTGATCGGGGCAAGGAACCGCACCACGTTGCCGTAGACCCCGCAGGTCAGCAGGATCAGGCCGCGTTTCTGCGCCTCGATCCGGACGCGCTGGG
>JBDTQR010000354.1:0-3121 GCA_039932095.1 bacterium
AATTTCCGGCTGACCACCAAGCCGTGGACGGCGGCGCAAGCGAAGCAGGTACTCGATGCGGCCCGCGATCTGCGGGGGAAGATCTCCAGCGGGAAGTGGGCCGAGTTGGACACGATCCTCCGGCTGGGTTCATATAGATCAAGGACAATGTCGCGGTCGTCCTCGGAAATACGGAAAGCCGAGACCAAGGCAGACTGCACTGCCTCAATCAGTTTCATCTCTGATCCTTGGGCCCAAAGACCGGTGGAAATCCTCACACAAGGCAAGACAGACCTCCTCAGAAACGTGCGACCTCGGGCTCGAGTCCATGGGCAAGGCGTCCGGATACAATGTAGTTGTTCGATCTCTTGGCGATAGGCCTCGTCGAAGCCTGTACATCGCGCAGTGCACGCTCGATCGGACTGGTTTCAAACAAGCTCGATGCTCCTGCCTCCGCGGCCAGTTGACTGACCACCGAAACGGCAGTCTCCGCAGAATGTGTTGCTGCAAGACGCAACGATGCACGAGTTTGAACCAACCGCGCGCCGCCAACATCCGTGGCAGTCATCAACTCCGTCATCGCTGCGGCCAAGAAGGCACGGGACGCACCCGATCGAACGTAACCGCTCCGTTGGGACCGCCTGCCTGATTTCCGGATGATTTGCTAAGAGACGTGTTTAACGACGTCGTTAGCGACGTGTCTTATGCGGGGTCTGCGATGCGTGGTGAAATTCTTGGGTTGGAGCGGCGACGCTTCTGGCGTGATGAGGACAAGCTCGAGATCATCACATCGGTAGGAATTAGCAGGGCAACGGTGACGCAAGTGGCACAGCGCCACGAGGTGACCCGTCAGCAGATTTACAAATGGCGGCACGAGCTGAAGAAGAAGGGTCTTTGGTCGTCTGAGGCTGGGGCGCTCTTTTTCCCGGTAGATATTCCGGTCACGGCTGGGGTTCCGCAGCTACATGCCCCCGAAGCGCCTCCACCGACTGCCGTTGAATTGCGTCTGCGGGGTGGTCGCAGTTTGCTCTTTGACAGCACAATGGATCCGGTTTTGCTGACGGCTCTAATTCGCTCGGTGGAAGTGGCATGATCGGTCCGGGCACCGGTGTTCGTGTGTATCTGGCCTGCGGTGTGACGGATATGCGCAAAGGGATCGCGGGGTTGGCGGTTTTGGCGCAGGATGTCCTGCATCAGAAACCCGCCAGTGGCGCAGTGTTTGCATTCCGGGGGCGACGCGGTGATCGGATCAAGCTGCTGTATTGGGATGGCCAGGGGTTCTGCCTCTATTACAAGGTGCTTGAGCGTGGCCGTTTCCCTTGGCCAAACGCCAAGGATGGAGCCGTGCGGATGACCTCTGCGCAACTCGCGATGCTCTGGGAGGGGATCGACTGGCGGCGTCCGGATTGGGGGGCTCCACCCGCCCGCGCCGGGTGATTTTACGCCCGTATTTGTGTTATTTATATGGTGCTTTCGCCTAGTTTTTGGTAATCAGGCGCATGTCGAAATTCGCCGAAACCTTGCCTGATGATCCCGCCACATTGAAGGCGATGATCGCGGCTTTGCAGGCGGAAAACGCAAAGATATCGGCCACGCTGCGCGTCCATGATCAACTGGTTCAGGCCCTGCGCCTGCGGATTGCCAAGTTGCAGAAACTGGCCTTCGGCAAGTCTTCAGAAAAGATCGAACGCGAGATTGAACAGTTGGAGCTGGCGCTGGAAGATCTGTTGGTCGCCGTGGCAGAAGACGATGACGCTCCCATTGACGAAGGGCCGAATGAACCGACCCCAGAGGCTGCTAATGCGCCCGCTTTGCGCCGTCGGCCACGCGTATCGGATGAGACCCCGCGCGAGCGCCGTGAGCTTGATCCCGGCACCTGCTGCCCCGACTGTGGTGGCGGTCTGCGCGTGGTGGGTGAGGATGTCAGCGAACTACTCGATATGATCGCGGCGCAGATGAAGGTGGTTCAGATCGCCCGCATCAAGAAATCCTGCCGTCGCTGCGAGCGGATGGTGCAGGAGCCCGCACCAAGCCGCCCGATCCCGGGCAGCATGGCAGGACCAAACCTGCTGGCTCATGTGCTGGTGTCGAAGTTTGACGATCACCTTCCGCTCTATCGCCAACACGAGATCTTCGCGCGCATGGGCGCGGACATTCCTGAGAGCACGCTGGTCGGCTGGTGCGGCCGCGCCATGAAAACACTGGCGCCGCTGATTGAACGGATCGAGGCTGACATCATGGCCAGTGATCTCCTTCATGCAGATGATACGCCGATCCGGGTGCTGGATCGCTCAAGGCGTGACAAGGGGCTTGGCAAAGGGGTCAAGCAGGGCCGGATCTGGGCCTATGTGCGCGATCAAAGACCTTGGGCGGGCGCTGCGCCACCCGGTGCTGTCTATCGCTTTGCCCCGGACTGGAAGGAAGAGCACGTTCTCAGCCATCTGGCCAACGCCCGTGGTATCCTGCAAGCGGATGGCTACAAGGGCTACGCCAAGCTTTACGAGCCTGGTGCCGATGGCGTGCTGCGTTTGCGAGAGGCGGCCTGTTGGGCGCACCTGCGGCGCGACTTCCACGATTTTTGGGCATCGACCAAGTCCGAGATCGCCCGCGAGGCGCTTGACCGGATCGGCAAGCTCTACGACATCGAGCGCGACATCAACGGCCAGCCCGCTGACATCCGCCATGCGGCGCGTCAAAAGCTAAGCCAGCCTAAGGTTGCAGCCTTCTTTGCCTGGTCCGAACAGCAGCTCCTTCGCATTCCGGGCAAGAGTGAATTGGCAAAAGCATTCCGCTATGGCCTGAGCCGTCGGGACGCATTCAGCCTGTTCCTGACGGACGGTCGTGTGGCCATCGACAACAATCCCGCCGAGCGCGCCCTGCGTCCAATTGGAATAGGGCGAAAGAATTGGCTATTTGCAGGGGCGGACACTGGTGCGGAAACCCTCGCGCGCGCTATGACCATCATTGAAACGGCCAAGCTCAACGGCCTCGACCCGCAGGCCTACCTTGCTGACATTCTCGACCGCATCCATGATCACAAAATCAACCGGCTCGATGAATTACTACCGTGGAATTGGGCACCGCCGGTATCCGCAACGGACAGTCAAGCCGCATAACCTGCGGTATCAATCGGGCGCTTACG
>JBDTQR010000355.1:0-3115 GCA_039932095.1 bacterium
GCAGACCCATCATCACGGCGGTCGCCAGTTCGGAATTGGCCATCATGTAGCTGCCATCGCCCAGCATGCAGACCACATCGGCGTCAGGCCGCGCCATCTTGATGCCCAGAGCGCCGGCAATCTCGTAACCCATGCAGGAATAGCCGTATTCCATGTGATAGCCGCCCTGCGCGGCATCCCAGATCTTGTGGAGTTCGCCGGGCATGGTGCCAGCTGCCCCCATGATCACCGTCGCCTTGGTCGCAGCACGCTGAACCGCACCGATCACTTGCGCATCCGTCGGCAGGGCATTGCCCGCCGAGGGTGCTGCCTTGACAGCTGCGGTGGCCGCGAACCAGTCGGCGCGCAGCTTGGCATCGGACGTAAATTTCTGAGTTCCCAAAGCTTTGCCAATGGCTTGCAAGGCGACCTTCGCATCTGACACGAGCTGGGTCGCGCCATGCTTGGCCGCGTCATAGGCCTGCACGTTGATCGACAGTATCCGCCGTTTGGGGTTCTTGAACAACGACCACGAGCCCGTGGTGAAATCCTGAAACCGCGTGCCGACGCCGATCACCAGATCCGCCGCCTCGCAGACGATATTGGCCGACGACGCGCCGGTGACGCCGACCGGGCCGAAGTTCAAGGGATGATCGTAGTCGAGTGCCGACTTGCCGCCCTGGGTTTCGACGACCGGAATGCCATGCGCAGCCGCAAAACCCGCCAGATCAGCCTCGGCCTGCGAATAGATCACGCCGCCACCCGCCACGATGACCGGGGCCTTGGCGGATTTGATGAGCTGGATCGCCTCGGCCAGATCGCCAGCGTCGGGCGCGGGACGACGGAAGCGCCAGACCTTGGGGGTGAAGAATTCCTCTGGATAATCAAAGGCCTCGGCCTGGACGTCCTGACAGAAGGCCAGCGTCACAGGGCCGCAGGCTGCGGGATCGGTCATCACCCGCAGGGCGCGTGGTAGCGCGGTCAACAGCTGTTCCGGCCGGGTGATGCGGTCGAAATAGCGGCTGACCGGGCGAAAACAGTCATTGGCACTGACAGTGCCATCCTCAAAATCCTCAACCTGCTGCAGCACCGGATCGGGGGCGCGGTTGGCGAAGATGTCGCCCGGGATCAGCAGAACCGGCAGCCGGTTAACATGGGCGAGTGCGGCCGCGGTCACCATATTGGTCGCCCCCGGCCCGATGGAAGAGGTCACCGCCATCGCCCGGCGGCGTTTGGCTGCCTTGGCAAAGGCAATTGCCGCATGGGCCATGGTCTGCTCGTTCTGACCGCGCCAGGTTGGCAGGGCAGCGCCAATGCCATGCAAAGCCTCACCAATGCCCGCCACATTGCCATGGCCAAAGATCGCCCAGACACCTTCGATGAAGCGGCCGCCATCTTCGGTCTGTTGCACCGAAAGCCACCGCATCATGGCCTGAGCCGCCGTCAAACGTACCGTCGTCATGCTGCTTCTCCCTTGGCCGCGCGGGCCTCGTCCCAATGATTGCACATGCGGGTGTAGGCGTCGCGCATCATGGCGACCGCCGCCGCATCGTCGATCTTGCCTGCGATCCAGTCGCGGCCGGCGTCGCCATGGATCGTGCGGCCCACGGCAAAGCCCTTGACCAGCGGATGCTGCGCCGCCAGCCGGAAGGCCGCCGCGAGTTCCGCTTCGGTCTGACCGAGGCCGAGCACGACGATGCCCTGCACATGCGGATCGCGCGCCGTGATCGCCGCACAGGTCCGCGCCCAGGCTTCGGCGGTCTGCATCGGCTCCAGCTTCCACCAGTCGGGATAAATGCCGATGTCATAGAACCGGTTGATCAGTTGGGCCGCCGTATCGTCGTCAACCGGGCCAACCTTGGACGGGATGATTTCCAGCAGCATCTCCAGTCGGTTGCGGCGGCAGGCCTGAAACAGCCGCTGCACGACATCCTCTTGCGCCGCCTGCATGTCGGGCGCGTCGGCCGGGTGGCAGAAGCACAGGACCTTGACGATATGCTCCAGCGGCCATTCCGACAGGCCACCATAGTCGGCACCTATCTCGGGCTCCAGCGTCAGAGGACGCGACGCCGGCCATTCGACAGGACGCCCGATCCACAACCCCTGCCCGGCGGCGCGGTAGAGGGCGGTGCGGCCCAAACGGCTGTCACACAGCAGCCCGTAGCCGTCGCGGCCCTGCGCGACCGCCATGGTAGCATCAAGGCACAACTCCTTGAACTTGGCGATCTTTTGCGGGGTGGCGCCAGGGATGTCCTCCATCTGGACGCGGTGATCATAGGCGAAGGCCTTGACCTCATCCCAGCGTTTCCGGCGGTTGGTTGCCCAATGGACCTGTTCCAACGCGGCATCCTTGCGCAGGGCGGGGGTGATGACGCCGCGCCGCAGGAAGAACTGCATCTCGTCCCAACTGGGATAGGCCGGGGTGCAGCCGTGACGGCTGACAGCAAAGGCACCACAGACATTGGCGTATTTCAGCGCGACGGGCCAGGGCTCATCGTCCAGCCAGCCGCGGATCAGGCCGGACATGAAGCCGTCGCCGGCGCCCAGCACGTTGAACACTTCGATCGGGAAGCCGGGGCCGGCCTGCCCGTCATCCAAGGTCGCGGGGATCGGCCCGGTGAATGCCGCAGCGCCCATCGGGCCGCGTTTGCAGACCAGGGTCGCGTTAGACACGGCGCGAACGGCGCGCAATGCGGCCATGGTGTCGGTGGTGCCGCCGGCAATATGGAATTCTTCCTCCGTTCCGACGATCAGGTCGAACAGGTGCAGCGTCGATTGCAGCTTGGCGGTGACCGCCGCGCTTTCGATGAAGCGGCTTTCGCCGTCGCCATGTCCGGCCAGCCCCCAAAGGTTCGGGCGGTAGTCGATGTCGAGCGCGGTGCGGCCGCCGTGCTTGCGGGCGAGGGTCAGCGCCTTCAGCACCGCGGCTTCGGTCCTGGGGTGCGACAGATGGGTGCCGGTGGCGACGACTGCGCGGGCCTCGGCGATGAAGTCTTCGTCGATATCGGCCTCGCACAGCGCCATATCGGCACAGTTTTCCCGATAAAAGATCAGCGGGAACTGCTTTTCATCGCGAATCCCCAGCAGGACCAGTGCGGTCAGACGTTCGGGGTCGGTCACCACGCCGCGCGTATCG
>JBDTQR010000356.1:0-3112 GCA_039932095.1 bacterium
GCAAACATGAGCCGGGGGGAAACCCCCAACCTTGGAGTGAAACTGTGGATAGAGCTGAAAAAGGGAAAGTGGTCGACGAACTCGGCCAGATCTTCGCAAGCTCTGGCGTGGTAGTGGTCGCCCACTACACCGGTATGACAGTTGCCCAGATGCAGGCCCTGCGCGCTAAAATGCGCGAAGTTGATGGGTCGGTGCGGGTTGCCAAGAACAAGCTCGCCAAGATCGCCCTTGATGGGAAGCCCGGATACAAGATGGGTGACCTTCTCACGGGCATGACTGTGCTCGCCTATTCGGAAGACCCCGTCGCTGCGGCGAAGGTCTGCGATGCTTATGCCAAGACCAACGAAAAGTTCGTTATTCTTGGCGGGGCAATGGGTGACACGGTTCTGGATCCGGCCGGTGTGAAAGCCGTGGCCGCCATGCCGTCGCGTGAGGAGCTTATCGCTTCGATCGTGGCATGCATCGGTGCGCCCGCGTCGAACATCGCCGGGGCCATTGGCGCGCCTGCAAGCAACATCGCAAGCATCCTCACCACGATCGAGGAGCGGCAAGCCGCCTGAGCATCTTAACCCGGCGCGGAATAATCCGCCTCGTTGGAACCAATCTTTAATCGAACGGAACAGAAAATGGCTGATCTGAACAAACTCGCGGAAGAAATCGTCGGTCTGACCCTGCTGCAAGCGCAGGAACTGAAGACCATCCTGAAAGACAAGTACGGCATCGAGCCGGCCGCCGGTGGCGCCGTCATGATGGCGGCGGGTCCGGCTGCTGCGGCGGAAGCCGTCGAAGAAAAGACCGAATTTGACGTTGTGCTGACCGAAGCCGGTCCGAACAAGATCAACGTCATCAAGGAAGTCCGCACCATCACCGGTCTGGGCCTGAAAGAAGCCAAGGACCTCGTTGAGGCCGGCGGCAAGGTCAAGGAAGGCGCGTCGAAAGCTGACGCTGAAGCGATGAAGAAGAAGCTGGAAGACGCTGGCGCCAAGGTCGAGTTGAAATAGTCCGACTGAATGGTTAAGTATGGGCTGGGTCCGGATCACCGGACCCAGCCGCACCCGTCTTGGTAGCGGTTTTCATGAAAACCCCTTCTCAGGCGTGGTGATGGTTCGGGAGCCTCCCTAAGGGATGGGGGGCATGAATAGAACCTTTACCCCCTATCGCCCTGGTGGCGTTTCCGTGGCCCGACGGAAACGTGCGCCTTGATGATGAAAGGTTACGACGAGCATGGCGCAAGCTTACGTTGGTCAGAAACGAATTCGCCGGTATTTCGGCAAAATCCGTGAAGTGTTGGAGATGCCGAACCTGATCGAGGTTCAGAAATCTTCATATGATTTGTTCCTGCGCTCTGGCGACAGTGACAAGCCGCTGGATGGCGAAGGCATTCAGGGCACCTTCCAGTCGGTCTTCCCGATCAAGGACTTCAACGAAACCGCGGTTCTTGAGTTCGTGAAATACGAGCTGGAAAAACCGAAATACGACGTGGACGAGTGCCAGTCGCGCGACATGACCTATGCGGCACCGTTGAAGGTGACGCTGCGGCTGATCGTGTTTGATGTCGATGAGACGACCGGGGCACGGTCGGTCAAGGACATCAAGGAGCAGGACGTCTATATGGGCGACATGCCCCTGATGACCTCGAACGGCACGTTCATCGTGAACGGCACCGAGCGGGTCATCGTCAGCCAGATGCACCGGTCGCCCGGCGTGTTCTTTGACCATGACAAGGGCAAGACCCATTCCTCGGGCAAATTGCTCTTCGCCTGCCGGATCATTCCCTATCGTGGCTCGTGGCTCGATTTTGAATTTGACGCCAAGGATGTGGTGTTCGCCCGCATCGACCGTCGCCGCAAACTGCCGGTGACGACGCTGCTCTATGCTCTGGGCATGGATCAGGAAGGCATCATGGATGCCTATTATCAGACCATTACCTACACCCATCAGAAGAACAAGGGTTGGGTCACCAAGTTCTTCCCCGAGCGCATTCGTGGCACCCGCCCGACCTACGATATCGTCGATGCTGCGACGGGCGACGTGATCTGCAAGGCCGGCGACAAGATGACGCCGCGCATGGCGAATGACCTGATCAAGTCGGGCAAGGTGACTGAGCTTTTGGTGCCGTTCGACAACATCATCGGCCGCTATGTCGCCAAGGACATCATCAACGAGACGACCGGCGAAATCTGGGTCGAAGCCGGTGATGAGCTGACGATGGAATATGACCGTGATGGCGGGGTGAAGGGCGGCACGTTGAAAGTGCTGCTGGATCAAGGGATTACCGATATTCCGGTGCTGGATATCGACGGTGTGAACACCGGGCCCTATATCCGCAACACCATGGCCGTCGACAAGAACATGGGCCGCGACACCGCGCTGATGGACATCTACCGCGTCATGCGGCCGGGTGAGCCGCCGACCGTGGAAGCCGCGTCGCAACTGTTCGACACGCTGTTCTTTGACAGCGAGCGTTATGACCTGTCGGCTGTTGGCCGGGTCAAGATGAACATGCGGCTGGATCTGGGCAAGGCGGACACCCAGCGCACGCTGGACCGCGACGATATCGTGGCCTGCATCAAGGCCCTGACCGAACTGCGAGACGGCAAGGGCGAAATCGACGACATCGACCACCTCGGCAACCGCCGGGTGCGCTCGGTTGGTGAGTTGATGGAAAACCAGTACCGCGTTGGCTTGCTGCGGATGGAGCGGGCGATCAAGGAGCGGATGTCTTCCGTCGAGATCGATACGATCATGCCGCAAGACCTGATCAACGCCAAACCGGCGGCGGCTGCGGTGCGTGAGTTCTTCGGAAGTTCGCAGCTGTCGCAGTTCATGGACCAGACCAACCCGTTGTCTGAAGTGACACACAAGCGTCGTCTTTCGGCCCTTGGGCCGGGCGGTCTGACCCGGGAACGGGCGGGCTTTGAAGTGCGCGACGTGCACCCGACGCATTATGGCCGGATGTGCCCGATTGAAACGCCGGAAGGTCAGAACATCGGCCTTATCAACAGCTTGGCCACCTTTGCACGCGTGAACAAGTACGGGTTCATCGAGACCCCGTATCGCAAGGTGATCGACAACAAGGTGACCGATGAGGTCGTCTACATGTCGGCCACCG
>JBDTQR010000357.1:0-3108 GCA_039932095.1 bacterium
GCCGGCAACTACGCCATCATCGCGATGCATTCGCCGATGTTCTACGCCTTCGGCATCGGGTTGATGGAATGGGTGCGCTCGCGCGGACAGGGCCTGTCCGGGGTGGCGTTGGGGACACAAGTCACCCGGGCGATCTTCTCGCAACCCCTGGTAATCGGCATCGTGCTGGGCGTGATCGTCAACCTCACCGGCCTGCCGGTGCCCGAGACGGTGGGGGCGGCGACCGACATGATGGGCCGCGCCGGTCTGCCCGCTGCCCTGTTCGGCCTCGGCGGCATATTGCTGCGCTACCGGCCCGAGGGCGACAAGAGCCTGATCGCCCTCGTCGTGGCGATCACCCTGCTGCTCCACCCGATTGTGACCTATGTGCTGGCGACGTTCGTCTTCAAGATCGACGTCGCCTCGCTGCGCTCGGCCGTAGTGACCGCCGCCATGCCGCCCGGTGTGAACGCCTATCTGTTTGCGCATCTTTACGGCACCGGCCGAAGGGTGGCCGCATCTTCGGTGCTGATCGCCACCGCCCTGTCGATCTTCACCGCATGGTTCTGGTTGCAACTGCTGCCGTAACCCGGTGCATCCCGGCCCTGACGGGCCTCTTCGCTGCACAAGCGAAGAAAGCGGTCACGCTTGATGAGCGCCTAAAACGCCCCTCGCGCGTGGAAAATGAAGCCGAGAAAGTTCAACAGCACCTGCGCCGCCAGAATCGCCGTTGACCCGGACTGATCATAATCCGGCGCAACCTCCACCAGATCGATCCCCACCACGTCATGACTGCGCGCCACGGCCTGCAACATCTCCAGCACGTCATAGTACAAGAACCCGCCATGCGACGGCGTCCCGGTCCCCGGCGCGATGGAAGGGCAGAACCCGTCTATGTCGATCGTCACATAGACCCGCGCGCCCTCCGGGATCCGCGCGATAACCGCTTTGGGTCCCAACGCCCTCGCCTGCCGCACCGACAGAATGTCCGACCCCATCGCGCGGGCCGCCTCATACCCCTCACGCGCCGTGGAGGAAACGTTGCGGATACCGACTTGCGTCAGGCCGGTAACCCAAGGCTTTTCCGCCGCTCGCCGCATCGGACTGCCATGGCCGACCCTCACGCCATGGCGGACATCGACGAAATCAAGATGGGCGTCAATTTGCAGGATATGGATATTGCCCTGCCCCTCGAAGGCCTCGATGATCGGTATATTCACCGAATGGTCGCCGCCGATCACCACCGGCAACGCCCCTGCCGCCAGCATCGCCTGCACCCCGGTCCGTATGTTGGCGTGGCTGGCGACCGTGTCGGTGTGGATGATATCGGCGTCGCCAATATCGACGATCCGCACCGAGGCCGGCAGATAGATGCAATCATCCTCATGGTCATAGGCCCCGGCATGGCCAAAGCTGAACAATGTCGAAGCCTCGCGCACCGCTCGTGGCCCGAACCGCGCCCCCGCCCGGAACTGGGTGCCAGCGTCATAGGGCGCGCCCATCACCGCGACATCCGCCGCGATCGACCGCCAATCCTCGACGTAAGGGCGTTTGCCAAAGGTCGAAATCCCGACAAACGGCAGGTTCAGCCGACCGCTGTCATAGCCATGCTCCGCCATGTTCAACCTCTTCAGTCTGGTGGCCCGCACCCGTCATGGGCTCAGGCGGGCGTGACGCCACGCAGCCGTTCCGACCGCCGCCGCAACAGTTCGACCGAGGCGAGCAGGCAGATCGAGATCACGACCAGAATTGTCGCCACCGACAGGATCGCCGGGCTGATCTGCTCGCGAATGCCGTTCCACATCTGGCGCGGGATGGTCTGCTCATCGTTCCGCCCGACAAACAGCACCACCACGACCTCATCGAACGAGGTGACAAAGGCGAACAGCGACCCCGAAATCATGCCGGGCGTGATCAAGGGCATGATCACCTTGAAGAACACCGTTGTCGGCGAAGCTCCAAGACTGGCCCCAGCCCGGGTCAGCGAATGGTCAAACCCCGACAGCGTGGCCGTCACCGTGATGATCACGAACGGTATGCCCAAGGTGGCATGGGCAAGAATGATCCCCAGATAGGGCACCCCCCATTTGTTGATCTCGATGTCGGAATAGAAGAAGAACAGCCCCAGCGTGATGATGATCAAGGGCACGATCATCGGCGAAATCAGGATCGCCATGATCAGCTTGCGATAAGGCATTTCGGGCCGCGACAGGCCGAGGGCCGCCAATGTGCCCAGCACGGTTGCGAGAATGGTGGCAAAGAACCCGATGATCAGCGAATTCTTCGCGGCATTGACCCAAGCCGCCTGCTCCCACACCGTGGCCCACCACGACGCATCACGCGGCACGTCCGTCGGCACATTCGGGAAGGTCAGGATAAGATCGTACCATTTCAGCGAATAGGCCGCCGGGTCCAGATGCAACATGCCTTGCGAGAAGGTGAAGAAACTGTCCGCGTTGAACGACAGGGGGATGATCACCAGAATCGGCGCGATCAGAAAGATGAAGATCGCCGCACAAATGCTGCGGAAGGTGTAGTACCAGACCCGCTCCAACGGTGACGCATAGACTGGAAGTGCCATGATCTGCCCCTATCCCAGTTTCATTTTGTCAATGCCGACGATCTTGTCATACAGCCAGTACAGCACCAGAATCGCCGCAAACAGCAGCGTGGCCAGGGCCGCCGCCAACGACCAGTTGTTCGACTTGTTCACATGATAGGCGATCAGGTTGGAGATCAACGTGCCGCTGGCTCCGCCGACCAGCGCCGGGGTGATGTAGTAACCGACCGACAGGATGAAGACCAGCAACGTCCCCGCCCCGATCCCCGGAATGGTCTGCGGAAAATACACCCGGCGAAACGCGGTCCATGACGTGGCTCCCAGCGAGCGTGCCGCCCGGACATAACTTGGCGGTATAGGCTTCATCACCGAATAGAGCGGCAGGATCATGAATGGCAGCAGGATATGCGTCATCGCAATCGTGGTGCCCATCCGGTTGTTGATCATCTCCAACCGCCCGTCTTCGCCTATCAGGCCGATGGCGACCAGCAAGGAATTCACCACCCCCTGCCCCTGCAACAGCACGATCCACGACGTGGTGCGCACCAGAAGCGAGGTCCAGAACGGCA
>JBDTQR010000358.1:0-3081 GCA_039932095.1 bacterium
ATCACGGCGCCGGTGTATTCGTCATCAACGTCGATGGTGACTTCTTCAATCGGCTCATGCCGGACGCCGTCGATGTCGCGGAAGATCACGCGCGGGCGCGAGATCGACAGCTCAAACCCCTCACGGCGCATGTTTTCGATCAGCACGCCCATCTGCAATTCGCCACGGCCCGAGACTTCGAACGCGTCGCCGCCGGGGGTGTCGGCGACCTTGATGGCGACGTTGACCTCACATTCACGCATCAGGCGTTCGCGGATGACGCGGGACTGCACCTTGGTGCCGTCCTTGCCGGCCAGCGGGGAGTCGTTGATGCCGAAGGTTACCGTGATGGTCGGCGGGTCGATCGGCTGTGCAGGCAGCGGAATGTCGAGTTCCAGCGCACAGAGCGTGTCGGCCACGGTGGCCTTGGACATGCCGGACAGGGTGACGATGTCACCGGCAATCGCCTCTTCAATCGCGGTCTGGTTCAGGCCACGGAAGGCGAGGACCTTGGTCACCCGGAACTGCTCCAGCTTTTCACCGGTGCGCGACAGGGCTTTCAGGGTCTCGCCAACCCGCAAGGTGCCTGATTCGACGCGACCTGTCAGGATGCGGCCGATGAACGGGTCGGCGGACAGGGTGGTGGCGAGCATGCGGAACGGCTTGTCGGCATCCTTGACCTGACGCGGGGCGGGCACATGGCGGATGATCATGTCAAAAAGGGCGTCAAGGTTCTTGCGCGGCCCGTCCAGACTTTCATCGGCCCAGCCAGCCCGACCCGAGGCGTAGATATGAGGGAAGTCCAATTGTTCGTCCGAGGCGCCGAGGTTGGCGAACAGATCGAAAACTTCGTTCAGCGCGCGGTCGGGTTCGGCATCGGGCTTGTCGACCTTGTTCAGCACCACAATCGGACGCAGACCAAGGGCAAGTGCCTTTGCGGTCACGAATTTCGTTTGTGGCATCGGGCCTTCGGCGGCGTCGACCAACAGGCAGACCCCGTCGACCATCGACAGAATCCGCTCGACCTCACCACCGAAATCGGCGTGGCCGGGGGTGTCGACGATGTTGATGCGGATGCCGTTGTGTTCAACCGAGGTGCATTTGGCCAGAATGGTGATGCCGCGCTCGCGTTCGATGTCATTGCTGTCCATCGCGCGTTCGGTCACGGTCTGGTTGTCCCGGTAGGAGCCGGACTGCTTCAGCAGCTCGTCAACGAGGGTGGTTTTGCCATGGTCGACGTGTGCGATAATGGCGATGTTGCGGAGCTCCATCGGAAAGTCTCTTTTCGGTTTTCTGCGGTTGCGAAGGCCTTACAGGGTTTTGCGCTGCTTTGCCAGTGGTGGTTCTGGAGTATTATGGTGGTCGTTCCGAGCCGGGAAGAAGCAACAAAGAGGGCCGCCCGGATGGGGCGGCCCTTGATCGTCAAACAAGGCTGATCACCCGTTGTACGAGAACCAACGCGAGATCTTGCCTTCGTCGCGGTGTCGACCACCGGTGACGGCGCCAACATAGGCCGCGACGGCGGCGATCAACGACGCTGCCGCGAGGGCAAAGGCCGACAGGACGGCGGTCCTGCGGGCCGTCTCTGCCGCCTTGATCGCGGTTTGCTTGGCATCATCGGCCAGCTTCTGTGCATCAGCCTTGGCAGTTTCGATTGCGGCTGCCGCGTCGTCACGGGTCTTGATGGTCGCGGCCACGCTTTCGTCCACGCGGGTTTTGGCTTCGGCATCGCTGAGTTGGGTTTGCGAAGCCACCGCGCTGACCAGATAAGCCTTGTCAGCATCGGAGATCTCGCCGGTTTTCAAGACATTGCCCATGATGGCTGCGGCGTGTGTGGCGACAGCACTGGTATCGGTCGAAGTCGGGTCAACGACTTTCGGCCGCAGCAGGCTGTCGTTGACATAAGTCATCGGGTCCGGCTTCGCAGTGTCGGGAAGTGCAGCTCCGGCGGCATCCAAGGCACCTTGTGCAACCCCACCAAGTGCCGAACCGGCGGCCGTCGCCACAGCCCCAGCCGCCGAGCCCGCAGCGGCGGTGACATTGCCGGCCGTATTCAGCGTGGCCGTTGCGACGTTGGTCAGCATCACGGCACCGACAACAATGCCCAGACCCCAGACCACGACGCCATTGACGCCGTCTCGGGTGGTCACTTCATCGGCTTCAGCGTTGTCAATCCGGCGACGCATCCGGCCCGCGATGTAGCCACCTGTCGCATAGGCCGCGATCAGGGACAACAGGAGCCACAGCAGGCTGAGGATCAGCCCGAGTTTCGACACGCCTTCGCCCGGCACCGCCGATACGGACGACAGTCCAAGGGCTGCCCCGAAGGCCGTCAGCAAGACACCGATGGCAATGGCCACTATGGCACCCGCGAAAATCGCCGCCCAGTCAATGTAAGAGCCTTCCATCGCGTGCGAGGGGGCTGCGGCAGAGGTCAATTGTTCAGTTCTTTCCATGTCGGTCACCTTCTGCTTGGGGGCTTAGTGCAGGCCCAGGAACGACAGGATTGCCAGGACGATGACGACAAGACCAACGAGGTAAATGATACCACCCATGACGGGCATCCTTCTTTCACTCAGGCCGACGCTGTGCCGACCTTTCCACGTGGTTAACCTATTGTTCACGAAATTGTTCCCGAGCGTGAGGCCCGAATTGTCTGGCACCAGATCCAGGAGCATTGGATCAAAAAAACGGGCCGCCCTGAAGCGACCCGTGATCCGTATTTGATTTCAGGGGCTTGTCAGCCGGCCAAGGCCTTGTTCAGGTAGTCGTCGACCTTTTCCAGGTAGCCGATGGTGGTCAGCCATTTTTGATCGGGGCCGACCAGCAGGGCAAGATCCTTGGTCATCCAGCCATCCTCGACCGTGTCGACGGTGACCTTTTCCAACGTGGTCGCAAAGCGCATCAGCGCCTCATTGTCGTCCAGTTTGGCGCGGTGCTTCAGGCCGCCGGTCCAGGCGTAGATTGACGCGATGGAGTTGGTCGAGGTCGCCTTGCCCTTCTGATGCTCGCGGAAGTGGCGGGTGACGGTGCCGTGGGCGGCCTCGGCCTCGACGGTCTTGCCATCGGGGGTCATCAGGATCGAGGTCATCAGGCCAAGCG
>JBDTQR010000359.1:0-3067 GCA_039932095.1 bacterium
GACCCAAAGGGCCTGACCGACCATGGCACTGTTTCACTTCATCATCCGGCGGCTGATCTATGCCGTCATCGTTTTGTTTGCCGTCAGCATCGTCTCGTTTATCGTGATCCAACTGCCACCCGGCGACTTTCTGCAAACCTATATCCAGAACATCGAGGCAACGGGCGGCAAGATGGATCAGGCGACGGTCGATGCCCTGCGCGAAAGCTGGGGGCTGAACCAGCCGGTCTATGTGCAATACTGGGCGTGGTTCTGGAAATTGCTGCATGGCGATTTCGGCTTCTCATTCCTGTATCAAAAACCAGTCGGCGGGCTGATCATGGAGCGTTTGCCGCTGACCCTGATGATCACTCTGTTCGGCATCGTCATGGTCTATGCCATTGCCATCCCCTTGGGCATTCTGGCCGCCACCCGGCAAAACTCGGTCTGGGATTACGGCGCCTCGCTGATGGCGTTCATTGGCACGGCGGTGCCGGAATTTCTGCTGGCGCTGATCTTGATGTGGCTGTTGTACAAGGGCTTTGACCTGAGCATCGGCGGGTTGTTTTCCCCCGATTACCGCGATGCGCCGTGGAGCGTGGCGCGGGTTCTGGACGGTATGGCGCATCTGTTTGCGCCGGTGCTGATCCTTGCGGTCACGGGTTCGGCTGGGCTGGTGCGCACCATGCGCGCAGGGTTGCTGGACGAGATTCGTAAGCAATATGTGGTGACGGCGCGTGCCAAGGGCCTGCCAGAACGCACTGTGATCTACCGCTATGCCGTGCGGTCCGCCATCAACCCGATCATCAGCGCGGCGGCTTGGGTGTTGCCCGAAGCGGTGTCGGGTGGGGTGATCCTGTCCATCGTGCTGGGCCTGCCGACGGTTGGCCCGATGCTGCTGCAATCCCTTCAGGCGCAGGACATGTTTCTGGCGGCCGGGATCGTGATGATCATTTCTGCGCTGACGATCATCGGGATCATCCTGTCGGACATCGTGCTGGCCCTTGTCGATCCCAGGATACGCTATTCATGACCCGCACCTTGCCACCCTTGCCCCGCCCCGCCACCCTGAGCGCCACCGACACGGCACCGCGCAACGAGGGCGAAAAAGTATTCGTCGCCACCCAGTGGCAGTTGATGTGGTGGAAATTCCGCGCCCACAAGGTCGGGTTCGCCTCCCTGATCATCCTTTGCGTGATCATTCTGTCGGCCCTGTTCGCGCCGTTTCTGACCCCAGCCGACCCGTGGAAAACCTCCAGCTTTGTCTATGCACCACCCATGCCGGTGCGCATATTCGACAATGGTCAATTGCAGCGGCCCTTTGTTTACGGGTTGAAACAGGTGGTGGACCCGGTGGCGCTTAGCCGTACTTATACTGAAGATCCATCGGTCATCCTGCCCATCCGGTTCTTTGTCGAGGGCGCACCGTATAAGCTGCTATTCCTGTTCGACAGCAACATCCGACTGTTTGGTGTCGATGACGGCAAACCGATATTCCTGCTGGGCACCGACAGCCTTGGCCGCGATTTCTTGTCACGCGCCGTCACCGCCTCGCAAATCTCGTTGTCCATCGGGCTGGTGGGGGTGTTCATCACTTTCATCATGGCCTGCGGCATTGGCGGCGTGGCGGGCTATTACGGCGGGCTGATCGACAACCTGTTGCAACGGTTCATGGAGTTTGTGACCTCGATCCCGACCCTGCCGATGATCATGGCACTCAGCGCCGCGATCCCCTTGGATTGGCCTCAGTTGCAGACCTATTTCGTGATCACGGTCATTCTGGCGCTGCGCAGTTGGACCGGCCTGTCCCGCGTGGTGCGGTCCAAACTGATCCAGCTGCGCGAGGAGGAGTATATCCTTGCCGCCAAAGTCGCGGGCACCCGCGATTGGAAAATCATCGTGACCCACCTGCTGCCCGGGTTCACCAGCGTGCTGATCGTACAGCTGACCATGGCCATCCCGGCGATGATCCTGTGGGAAACCGCACTCAGCTTTGTGGGATTGGGTCTGCGCCCGCCGACGGTAAGTTGGGGCGTGCTGTTGCAGGATGCGCAGAACATCGGGTCCATCGCCTCGCGCCCCTGGCTGCTGTTCCCGGCGCTGCATCTGATCGTCACCGTGGTGGCGTTCAACTTTGTCGGTGACGCGCTGCGCGATGCCGCTGACCCCTATAACGACTGAAAGGAGGCTTGGAGATGGACGACATACTATTGGAAGTGCAGGATCTGAGCCTGCATATCGGCACCCGCGACGGGGCCGTGCGCGCGGCGGATGGGCTGTCGTTCAAGATCCGGCGCGGCCGGGTTTTGGGCGTGGTGGGCGAAAGTGGGTCCGGCAAAAGCTTCACCGCCAAGGGGCTGATGCGCATTGAACAGCCCGCCCGCATCAAGGGTGGCACGATGACGTTCTGGGGCGAAAATGGCCCGGTGCGCCTGGATCAGATCGACCCCGCCAGCGCCGAAATGCGCGCCGTGCGTTGGGGTCAGATTGCGATGATCTTCCAAGAACCGATGACCTCGCTCGGCCCCATGCACACCATCGGCGCGCAGATCGCCGAGGCGGTGATGCTGCATGAAAAGGTCGGCAAGGCCGAGGCGATGAAGCGCGCGGTCGAGGTTTTGGCCAGCGTCGGCATGCCCCGGGCGGAGGAGGCGGCGCGGCAGTATCCACACCAACTCAGCGGCGGCATGCGCCAACGCGCGATGATTGCGATGGCGCTGAGCTGTCATCCCAAACTGCTGATCGCCGATGAACCCACCACCGCCCTGGATGTAACGACCGAGGCGCAGATACTGGAACTGCTGGAGGCCAAGCAAAAGGCGCTGGGCATGGCGATCCTGTTCATCAGCCACAATCTGGCGGTGATTGCGCAGATTGCCGATGATGTGGTGGTGATGTATCTGGGCAAGATCGTGGAACAGGCCGACGTCAAAACCCTGTTCGCCAATCCGCGCCACCCCTATACACGCGCGCTGCTGCGATCCATGCCCTCGGTCGACCACGACCCTGAGGGGCGGCTTGCCACCATCGATGGCGCGGTGCCGGACCCGCTGGCACGCCCAAAAGGCTGCCCGTTCCACCCGCGCTG
>JBDTQR010000360.1:0-3047 GCA_039932095.1 bacterium
GGTGGTGCTGGGGGTCGGCTGGGGCTCGACCCAGCCCTTGGGCAAGATTGCCGCTGCGACCGGGCATGGACCGTTCGCGCTGATCTTCTGGCAGCTGGCAATTTGCACGCTGGTTCTGGGCGTCATCACCGTGGCGCGCGGCAAGGGCCTGGTCCGGACCAAACGCGCATTGCTGTTCTACATCGTGGTGGCTCTGCTGGGCACGCTGGTTCCGGGCTATACTTTCTATGCCTCGGTTGCCCGGTTGCCGGCCGGGATCATGTCTATCCTGATTTCGACAGTGCCGTTGATGGCCTTTCCGATGACCTTGCTGCTGGGCATTGATCGGTTTGAGGTCACCCGGTTGATCGGGCTTCTGCTGGGACTGATCGGCGTGGCGCTGATCGCGCTGCCGCAGTCGAGCCTGCCGGAGGCCGGGATGGTGACGTTTCTGCCGCTCGCCCTGCTGGGGCCGTTTTTCTATGCGATGGAGGGCACCTTTGTCAGCCGCTTTGGCATGGCGACGATGGACCCGGTTCAGGCGATGTTCGGCGCGTCCCTGGCAGGGCTGATCCTGGCGGTGCCACTGGTTTTTGCAACCGGCCAGTGGGTCAATCCCTTGGCCGAATGGGGCAGGGCGGAGCAGGCGCTGGTGTTGTCCTCGTTGCTGCATGCGATGCTTTACGCCACCTATGTCGGTCTGACAGCG
Source organism: bacterium (assembly GCA_039932095.1). GTDB lineage: Bacteria > Pseudomonadota > Alphaproteobacteria > Rhodobacterales > Rhodobacteraceae > Stagnihabitans. Next base: position 689 of record JBDTQR010000360.1, read on the forward strand.
CGGGCCGGGGCGGTGTTTGCCACCCAGACCGCGTATATCGTGACGGCAGCGGGTCTGTGCTGGTCGATGCTGCTGCTGGGCGAACGGTTTTCGCCATGGGTCTGGGCAGCGCTGGTGGTGATGTTGCTGGGCCTGTCGCTGGTGCGGCCGCGGCTGCAAATCGCGCGCGCGGCTGATGCCGCGATTTTGGGCGGCTGAGACCGGCGCCGACGCTGGGCCGGCATGGCACAGGGTTTCAGCTTGCCAGCGGGGAAAGGCTCGGCCTATCTGGTCGCAACGGAAACCATGCGGAGCGTTTCATGATCGGACTGGATCTTGACCAGACCACGCAGGCCATAATCGCCCTGCTGATCCTTGTCGCCATGTTGGCCATGTTTGTTCGGGAGTTCTATCCGCCGGAAGTTATAGCGATCGGCGGGGCCACCGTGATGCTGGTTCTGGGTATACTGCCGATAAAGAGTGTCAATGCGGTCTTGTCGAACAACGCGCCCTGGACCATTGCGGCGATGTTCATCATCGTGGGGGCGCTGGTTCGGACCGGGGCATTGGAGGGGGTCAGCCAGATGGCGGCCCGTAATGCCACCAAGCATCCGGCGCGGACGCTGTTCCTGCTTGGCGCCGGGGTCTGTCTGGCCTCGGCCTTCGTCAACAACACGCCGCTGGTCGTTGTGATGATCCCGATCTTCATGCAATTGTCCAAGCAACTGGCGGTGTCACCGTCCAAGCTGATGATTCCGCTCAGCTATATGACCATTCTTGGCGGGACGATCACGCTGGTCGGCACTTCGACCAACCTTGTCGTTGATGGGGTGGCACAGAAGGCCGGGTTGGCACCGTTCGGGATTTTCGAGGTGACGCCTTTGGGTGTCCTAGTGGCACTGGCAGGCTTGGGTTATATCGCGCTGTTCGCCCGGCGGATGTTGCCCAACCGCGATTCCATGGCCTCGCTGCTGTCGGACCGCAAGGGGATGAAATTCTTCACTGAGGTGGCGATCCCGGAAGGCTCGGCCTTTGTCGGGCAGAACCCTGCGGAGGTTGATCTGTTCAAGCGCGGTGGAGCGCGGGTGATCGACGTGCTGCGCGGCGATGCCAGTTTGCGCCGTGACATGGCAAATATTCAGCTGCATGAGGGCGACCGCGTTGTGCTGCGCACCCCGATGGCGGAGTTGCTGGGGCTGAAGGACCACAAGGAATTGCGCCAGGTCGATGAGCTGAGCTCGGTCCAGACCTCCACGGTTGAGGTGTTGATCACGCCGGGCTGTCTGATGATCGGGCGGACGCTGGGCAATCTGCGTCTGCGGCGGCGCTATGGGGTCTATCCGCTGGCGGTGCACCGGCGCGACCGCAACATTGGCCAGAAGCTGGACGATGTGGTGGTGCAGATCGGCGACACGCTGCTGCTGGAAGGCGCGATGGCCGACATTCAACGGCTGGCGACCGATATGGACATGGTCGATGTGTCGCAGCCGACCGAGCGCGCCTACCGACGGCGGCATGGCCCCTTGGTGCTGGCGGTGCTGGCGGGGGTGGTGATCGGTTCGGCACTGGATGTGGCGCCGATCCAGTATCTGGCGTTTGTCGGGGTGGCGATCGTGCTGTTGACCCGGGCGATTGACGGCGATGAGGCACTGGCGGCGGTGGATGGCCGTTTGATGGCGCTGCTGTTTGGCATGCTGGGCGTCGGGGCTGGGCTGGAGAATTCCGGCGCGATTGAACTGGTGGTGTCATCCGTGGCACCGTTCCTGCAGGGCCAGTCGCCCTATCTGCTGGTGTTTGCGGTGTATATCATGACCTCGGTGCTGACCGAGATGGTATCGAACAATGCGGTGGCTGTGATCTGCACGCCGGTGGTGATCGCGCTGGCGGCGACACTGGGGGTGGAGGCGCGGCCTCTGGTGCTGGTGGTGATGATCGGGGCGTCGGCGTCGTTTGCCACGCCGATCGGCTATCAGACCAATACGCTGGTCTATGGGCCGGGCGGGTATCGCTTCACCGACTTCATCCGGTTCGGCGTGCCGCTGAACCTGTTGAGCGCGGTGGTGGTGACGATTGCGGTGCCGCTGCTTTACACGCTATGACAAAGCCGCGCCTTGGGGGCGCGGCTGATTGAGGGTCGGATGGGTCGGTTGGCCTAGCGGCGGCGGTCGCGGCGGGCCGACATCGGCTGAAACGCGACGCCGACATGGGCTTCGCAATAGGGTTTGCCGGAGACTGACGGCAGGCCGCAGAACCAGAAATCCTCGGTTGCCGGGTCACCAATCGGCCATTTGCAGGTCCGCTCGGTCAGTTCCATCAGCGTCAGCTTCTTGGCGCGCTTTTCAACCTCGCGCACCGAGGCGAGCGCTTCGGGGCTGATCTC
>JBDTQR010000361.1:0-3039 GCA_039932095.1 bacterium
TGCTTGATCAGGTTCTGTTCCAAAAGCAGCGCCTCGGTCTCGGTGCGCGTGGTCAGGAACATCATCGTGGCCGTCTCATGGATCATCCGGGCGATGCGGCCGGAGTGACCAGAGGGGCGGGCATAGTTGGACACCCGGGCACGCAGGTTGCGGGCCTTGCCGACATAGAGCACCTCGCCCTTGGCGTTCAGCATCCGGTACACCCCGGGCGAGCCGTCAAGCGTTTTGACATAGGCCTGAATGACCTCATGTCCGGTGGGAAGGCTGGGCTCGGTCGTCACAGTGGCGGGTTCCATTGGCGGTTGATTCTAGGCGCTGCTGCAATGATAGGTGGGGTGGGTGCAAGAGGAAAGCTGTCCACGGTTTCTGTGGATAACCTTGCGGAAAAGTTTTCGGGACAGCGGAAATTCCCTTGTTTTCGGCCTGCTTCGCTGATTTGCCTAATTATTGAGCGATATGATAAGCTGATGAAATATAAAGAAAGATTTCTGACTGTTTGGCAAATAGCTGATATTTCACGGGTTTTTACTAAAGTTTTGTAACGGTAGGCCAAAAGTGGACAACTTTGTCGCAGTTGACATTTTCCTACTCGGGACCCAGCACATCCGGGGTTTGCCAAGCGAGATGCTGACCCCCGTCCACGGCGATCATCTGGCCAGTTACCGAGGGCGAATCGAGGAAAAACCCAAGGGCGGCGCAGACATCTGCGGGACCGGCCCCACGCTGCAAAATGGTGGCGGCGCGTTGGCGTTCGAAGTGGTCGGTACTCTGGCGCGTGCCCTGCAGGGTCGGGCCAGGGCCGATGCCGTTGACGCGGATATTCGGCGCGAGGGCCTGGGCTGCGGTGCGCGTCAACGCCCAAAGCCCCATCTTGGCCAGGGAATACGTCATGAATTCAGGGGTCGGCTTCAACACCCGCTGGTCGATCATGTTCAGAACCATGGCCTGCGCCACCGGCTCGCCTTCAGCGTCATTGACTGCCTTGGGGGCCTGGGCGGCAAAGCCTTGCATCAACACAAAGGGTGCCCGCAGGTTGGAACCGATGCTGCGGTCCCAAGAGATTCGCGTGGCAGTTGCAATGTTGTCATATTCGAAGATCGAGGCGTTGTTGACCAGCACTGTCAGCGGCCCGTTCAGCGCCTGCGACGCGCGGGAAACCAGAGTTGCAAGCTGATCCTCGTCCAGCAGGTCGGCGTGGAGTGCCACGGCGTTGCGACCCAGCGCCGTGATGGCGTTGACGGTCTCCGCGGCCTCGTCTGCAGAGCTGGAATAATGGACGGCGACGTCGTGACCGCGCCGGGCGAGGTACAGCGCGATCTCACGCCCGATGCGCTTGCTGGCGCCGGTGACCAGCGCCCTCATCCCTTGCCACACACACAGGGCGCGGTGCCGATGACGGTGCGGCCGCAATGGGCGCATTTGGCGCGGGTCAGGGGGGGCGGGGACGGCGGGCCGCGCAGGAATTTCGTGACGACGTTGCCGACCATGGACAGGGCCAGCATCAACAACAGGAACATCACGACGATCTTGACCATGTTACAATCCGTATTGGGCCCAGAGGGCGCGTTCCTCGACCACCGCCAGGGTTTCCTCGGCGATGTTCAGGCCAAAGCGGCTGAGCAGGCCCTTCTTCAGACCATGCGGCACCAGGCGTACCTTGTCACCGTACAGGTCCTTCATCTTGGGCACCAGATGGCCGATGCCATCGGCAAGGCCCAGATCGACGGCTTGCTGGCCGGTCCAGATGTCGGCGTTGAACAGGTCGGCGTCCTTGAGGCGGTCGCCGCGCCGCGCCTTGACATGGGCGATGAAGGCCTGATGGATCGGGGTCTGGATGGCTTTCAGGCGGTCGATATCCTCGGGCTTTTGCGGCAGGAACGGGTCGGCGAAACTTTTGCTGCGGCCGGCCGTGACCACGCGGCGTTCGATGCCTTGTCGTGCCATCAGCTCGGGAAAGCCGAAGGAGGCGAAAATGACGCCAATCGAGCCGACCAGTGACGAGAGGTCGACCCAGATCTGATCCCCCGCGCAGGCGAGCCAGTAGCCGCCTGAAGCCGCCATATCCTCGACAAAGGCGTGGACCGGGACTTTCTTGGCGTCCGACAGCCGCCTGATCCGCGCGGCGATCAGGCTGGACTGGACGGGCGAGCCGCCGGGCGAGTTGACCAGCAGCGCCACGGCTGCGGGTTTGCCGCGCGCGAAAGCGCGTTCGATCAGCGGGGCCAGGGCGGCGTCGGACAGCGTACGGCTGCCGGTGCCGATGGTGCCGAACAGGCGGATCACGTTGACCAGCGGCGGTTGCGGCATGAAGGGGATGCGGAATTTCATGGGCGTAGAGGTAAGACCGCCGGGGCTTGCGGGCAAGGGCGGAATGCGGGTTAGTGAGCGGATGATCGACAAGCTGGAAATGTTCATTGCCTTGGCGGGCGAGCGGCACTTTGGCAGGGCAGCCGAGTTGTGTGGCGTCACGCAGCCGACCCTGTCGTCGGCGATCCGCCAGCTGGAGGATCAACTTGGCGTGCAACTGGTGTTCCGCGGCAGCCGGTTTCAGGGTCTGACGCCGGAGGGTCAGCGGGTGCTGGACTGGGCGCGGCGCATCGTCGGCGACATGCGGGCGATGCGGGATGAGATGCGCACGGTGCATGCCGGTCTGTCGGGCAACCTGCGGCTGGGGGTGATCCCGACCGCGTTGCCGATGGTCGCCGACCTGACCGGGCCGTTCGTCGCGCGCCATCCCAATGTCCGGGTGACGGTGTTGTCGCGGACCAGCGTCGAGATCCTGGCCGGGATCGAAACGCTGGAGCTGGATGCCGGATTGACCTATCTGGACAATGAGCCGCTGGGCCGGGTGACGCAGGTGCCACTTTACACGGAATTCTATCGGTTCCTGTGTGCACCGGGGTCGGCCCTGTCAGGCCGGGTGCAGGTGACCTGGGCGGAAGTGGCGGGCGAGGCGCTGTGCCTGTTGACCGCCGACATGCAGAACCGCCGGATCGTCAATCAGCATCTGGCCGAGGTTGGGGTAAAAGTGCAGCCCAC
>JBDTQR010000362.1:0-3030 GCA_039932095.1 bacterium
GTTTGCGTCGGCCAGTCTTGGGGATGTGGCCTGTACTACAGCCCCAAAAGTCAAGCCGCGTAGACCTTGGCACGCAGATCCTGCATATAGGTCAGGGTCTTGGCCGTTTCGCGGGCAAAGTCCATCGGCCCAGAATCCGAGCTGACCCAGGGGCAAGCGCAGGTGACACTGTCGGTATAGCCCACGTCTTTCAGCGTTTGGAACAGCCGGGTGTGGGTGTCGACCATGTCACCGATGCCGGGTTGGCCCTTGGCCCCAGCGATATGAACATGGATGCAATAGCTGGGGTCCACAGCGATGTCGGACAGCGGTTGATCCAGCTTCAGGAAATAGTTCAGATCGGCCATGATCCTGACCTGCGGCCTGTCGATGCGTTTCACGAATTCCAACCCGTCCAGATAGCGCGGAAAGACAGAATCGGCAGCAGCCATCGGTTCAAGCGCAATCCGCATCCCGCGTTTCTCGGCGGCATCGGCCATCAGGTTGACATAGGCAATCGCCTGATCGGTCGCCTTGACGCGGGAATAGCCCTCGGGCACCGGAAAGTGCGATCCATAGCAGCCCACCGATTTAACACCAATCTCGGCCAGCCGATCAAAGGACCGGTCAATCCAGAACGTCGTCAGTTCCTTGTCGGCAGCGGGCCCGGTTGCCACCAGCCCCCCACCAAACCAATGGCTTGAAATGGTCGTGGGCGGCAGTTTCCATGACTGGATCAAGGCCTTGCGCGCTGCCCATTTGGCATCGCTTTCCAGTGGGATCATGTGGATCGAGTTCGGAATCTCGGCCAGATCAAAGCCGGGGGCGATCTGTTCCGGGGGCCTGTCGGGGGCGTCACCGGCCAGGATGGACAGCTTGAATTGTTCGGTCATGGGGTTTCTCCTGACGTCTGCGGCCTGAATGTCAGGGCCGCTCTTTTGTGGGCTGACTCGGTGCGTTGGCAACTTGGTATACCAATCCACCACTAGGGCAAGACTGTCAATATCAGAAGTTATCCCTGCGAAAAGTCTGCATCGCTGCAGTCCGGGTCCAACGCTTGACACTGCGCGTGATTACGGTAGCTTGGTATTCCAACATGCCAATCTGACAGCGTTGCACTTTTCCAGAAAACTTGGTGGGTAATGACAGATGACGAAACAGGCCGATACACGACAGGATGCGGCGTCTGACCCCGCACTTTTGCGCAATCTGCTGGCCTGGTATGCGTTTGATGGCACGCTGACCGACAGCCACGCAGACCATGACGCCACAACAGTCGTGGGGGCGCCGGGCTATGGCCCTGACCGGGCGGGCGGTGCGGCGGGCGCGCTGCTGCTGGCCGGGGAAACGGGCATGGAAATGTCCGGGATCGAAATCGCCAACACCGCCTTTACGGTGCAGATGTGGACGCTGAACCCCAGCCAATGGATCCTGTGCCAAGGCATCCAGGAAGACTTTTTCGGGTTGCACATCGGCGCCAATGACATCGGAGTGCGGTGCGATTACTGGGGCAGTCAGCAGATCGTTCCGCATCTTGCCCAAGGTGGCTGGACACATTGGGTGATCCGGCAAGAACTGCCCAGTGGCAGACGCACGATCTGGCGCAACGGCGCGTGCAGTGCCCCCATGACCACCGCGCCCTATCAGGGCACTGGCACCTTTACCCTTGGCCGCCATTTCAAAGGTGCGGGGTTTTACAGCGGCAGTCTCGATGATCTTGCGATTTGGGACCGTGCCCTGCCTGATGCCGAGATCGCCACCCTGTACGCTGGTGGCAACGGCCTGACCTATCGCCAAAAATCCGCCTGATACCGGCATTTACCCAATAAAACATGGACATGACACGATGATCGCCCGCACCAAACTGACCCCCAACGGCCCCGAATTTTCGCGTGTGGTCTATGGCACCTGGCGGATGCTGGACGATGGGTCCACCGCCCAGGATGTGAATGGCCGCCTGCTGCGCTGCCTCGATCTGGGTATCACCACAATCGACACCGCCGAAATTTATGGCGGATACGCCGTCGAGGCTGTGCTGGGCGAGGCCTTGGCCTTATCGCCGGGCCTGCGCGACAAGGTGGAACTGATCACAAAATCCGGCATCTATATCCCGCACAAGACAGCCCCCGGGGTTCGCGTCGGGCATTATGATGCGACCGCCGCGCGGCTGAAGCAAAGCGTGGAAACCTCGCTTAATCTGCTGGGCACCGATCAGTTGGACCTGTTTCTGGTCCACCGCCCTGATTGGCTGACCTCGGTTGACGATACTGCGGAAGGCCTGAACCGTCTTTTGAAATCGGGCAAAATCCGGAGTGTCGGCGTATCAAACTACAGCGCAACGCAGTTTGCCGCCTTGTCCAGCCGGATGGATCAACCGCTGGCGACCAATCAGGTGGAATTCAGCCTGCTGCACATGGACCCGGTCTATGACGGTGTGTTTGACCAGTGTCAGGCAGAACATGTGCAACCCATGGCGTGGAGCCCGCTGGCCGGTGGCAGCTTGTTTGATCAGGCAAGCCCGGCTGGCGCGCGACTGGTCCGCGAGGCCGCAACTCTTGCGCCAAAATATGGCAATGCAACGCTGGAGCAATTGGCCTATGCTTGGGTCATGGCGCATCCGGCCAACGCGCTGCCGATCGTGGGCACCAACAAGATTTCACGGATCGAAAGTGCCGCAGCCGCTGCCAATATCACCCTGAGCCGTGAAGATTGGTATGCGCTTTGGGTGGCAGCCAAAGGTCACGGTATTCCGTAAAATACGGGCTCGCACCAGGTCTGTCGACTTGGCAGGGCTGTATCGCCCTGCCGACCTATTTTAAAATTTAGCATTAACCTTGCAAACTTTTCGATCAGGCAACCACCAATGTCAGGAACTCATGCTCACGCTTTTCCAGCAACGGTATGATCCTTTCCTCAATAATGGACTTGAAATGCGGCGTCTCACGGTGCGCGGCCAGCGCAGTGGCATCTGAATACTACTCCAACAGAACCAGAATGTTTTCATCAATATCCGATTGCGACACCTGATATTGATGGCAATCCGGTTCAGTT
>JBDTQR010000363.1:0-3025 GCA_039932095.1 bacterium
GCCTTTGGTCTTCTGGGTTGACCTTTCGGGCCATACCGGGGCTGGCACCATTTCGTACGCTGGAGGCAATCGGCACCCTGTCAACCGCCGCGGGGCTGCTGATCGGACTGGATGCGGGCCAGCCGCCCGATGCGGTTGGGGACGTGATGATTGCTGAAGTTCGCGCCAATCCCTGTGCGGCGCTGTTTAGAACCCAAGAAGACCCGCGCCTGCCTATTGCGTTCTTTTCCGATTTCAACTGTCCGAACTGCCGCATCCTGCATTCGATCCTGACCGAGTATGACACGAAACACCCCGACATCATCCGCATCATTCACCACGAACTGCCTCTGCTCGGTGCGGCCTCGACCATCGCCAGCAAAGCGGTTCTGGCAGCCAACTTGCAAGGCGGCTACACAGCGATGCATGACCGGCTGATCCGGGCGCAAATGGTCACTGACCTGAACTATGTCGTCACGATGGCCCAGTCTGTCGGCCTGGACGGCAGACGCCTGGTCGCCGACATGCAATCGCCCGAAATCGAAACGGCGCTGGACAAGTCAAAGGCAATCGCAAAAGTTTTCGGGTTTTACGGCACCCCTGCGACAGTTATCGGTAGCACCGTTTTTCTCGGGGCGATCCCTGCGGTCGATGTCGCGCAAATCATCGAGGCGGAATTGGCTGCACCCGTGCGGGCGTGCAGCGCGGGCTAAACCGGAATGGCCCCTTCGGTCATAAACCGCCCCAATGCTGCCAAGCCCAGACGATCAGCACATAGCGCATCACCTTGCCGACGGCGACGAACAGCACAAAGCGCAGAAACGGCACGTGCATGATCCCCGCCACGAGCGTCAGCGGATCACCGATCACCGGAACCCAGGACAGCAACAGCGACCACACGCCATAGCGGGCGAACCACGCCTGCGCACGGCTGTTGGTGGCATCGTTGAGCGGAAACCACCGCTTGTCCCGATAGTGCAGCAAAAACCGCCCCATCGCCCAGTTGACCACGGCCCCTGCCACATTGCCCAACGAGGCAAAGGTGATTAGCAGCACAGGCTCGCCCCGGCCTCCCGCCAAAAAACCAAGCAGCAGCGCCTCGGATGACCCGGGCAACAGCGTCGCCGACAGAAACGCCGACAAAAAGAGCAGCCCATAGGCCGAAAGCGCCGTCATTCGTTTATCGTGTCCGGTTCCATGGCAAGGCGGTACCTGTCACGCGGGCCAACTCCCTTCGCTTGTGCCGGAGCATCCGGGGGCGGACAGACTTCAAAATGGCACGCGAAGATTTTAGCCCGCAGAGTTCGGTAAAAAGGGTAGACGCGACGCCCATCAGGTTACGGTGACCGGAGGATAGAGCGAACTCATGCCGTCCATAGTCAGGCTGCGAAACATCCCATCGACCTGTTGCGGTGTCAGTTTTGCGCCACCGTCAAGCCACCAGATCATCACCGACATGAATGCGCCGACTAGATATTGCACCACGAATTCCCGGTTGAGCCGATCCTGAGCGGGTGTGAACGGCAGATCGGTAGTTTCGGTGCGGATCAGATCGCCCAGCATCTCGCGGATGAACCCAAGAGCGACGCTGCCGCCCCGGTCATTGACCAGCGCCCGGTAAAGCGCCGTGTGGTCGCGGGCGTGTTCCAGCATGACCAGGCTGAAACTGAGTGTCCGGTCCTGCGGCGCACCGCCGTCTGTCAAAGCGGCCCGTTGCCGGGCAAGAAGGTGGTGACGCAAATGCTCCAGCCCGCTGCGCTTCAGGTCATCCTTGCTGGTGAAATGGGCGTAGAAGGTCGAGCGTCCCACATTGGCCTCGTCGCAGATGTGCTTTATGGTCACGGCCTCATAGCCCGACTTGAGGGTCAACCGGTTCAGCGCCTCTTGCAGAATGCCCCGCGTGCGAGCGACCCGGCGATCCATCATGACTCCCTCAAACTTTTCCCGCACAGACGGGCAGCATTGTCCCGAAAGCCGCTGAACCGGCGCGGTGTCGGTTGACAGGTATCCAGACAACGCGTTGGTTATCTTACACAGCGTTCAGCATATCGGACCGCTGGACGATCCGGCAACAGCAAAGATCGCAGACATCAATGGCGGAAAATCAGAACTACCCCAGCACCCCGCGCTGGGTGAAAACGCTGGGAAAGATAGCCGCCGTGCTGGCCGTTCTCGCGGTGCTGCTAATGGTTTTCGGCGGTGGTCAGCATGGCCCATGGCGGCATTTTTCCTCTGCAAACCAACCCGCCGCAGCGCCAAGTGGCAACTGATGCTGTTGCGCCCCGGCCCGCGCAAAATCCTGCTGGTCACACATATCGGCACCTCGGTTGGCCTTATGGGTGCCGTGGCCGGATTTCTGCTGCTGGCAGTCACCGGCCTGGTCAGCCCGGATCCGCCGCTGGCCCGCAGCGTCTATCCAGCGATGGACCTGATCACGCGCCTGCTGATCCTGCCACTGGTCTTGGCCTCGCTAGGGGTCGGGGTTGTTCAGTCGCTCGTCACCCCTTGGGGCTTGTTCCGGCATTGGTGGATCGTGGCGAAACTGGGGATGAACCTGATGATCCTCGCCGTCCTGCTGGTACAGATGCCAGGCATCCGCCATGTGGCTGCGGTCGCCGCGTCAAGCGCATCCCTCGACGGTCTGTTCGGTGTCAGGGCATCCTTCGTGGTGCACGCCACCGGCGGACTGCTGGCGCTGGGAATCCCGCTGGCGCTGTCGGTGTTCAAGCCGCGTGGCCTCACTCGGTATGGCTGGCGCAGGCAGACCGGAAGGGCGAGCGGGCCAGAGACTTAGTGGTGGCCCTCCGGCTCGGCCAGGTGGAAAGCAAGTTCCACCCGCGCTTCGCCCTGTTGCAGGTCGAGCACCGCGCCGAATTCATGCGGTTCCGCGGGGGCAACGGCGCTGAGATAGGCGGCGGGTTTTCCCGCAACCGGGGACAGCGCCAGCGTTTCAGTGCCCCCCGCGCCCCGGTCAATCCGCACCATCGCCTCCAGGCCAATGCCACGCGACAGGGTCAGTTGGAACCGCTCGCCAGCGTCGGTGTCG
>JBDTQR010000364.1:0-3008 GCA_039932095.1 bacterium
TCATCACCTGCCATGTCGACGGGCCGAAAGTGGTGATCCAGACCGCAGCGGGCCGGGGTGCCTATGTCTGCGGCTATCACGCCAATCAGGCGGCGCTGGCCCCCGACCTCTACCTGACCGGGGCGGAATGGAACTGGGCTGGCGTCTATACCGCCATGGTCACCAAGATGCTGGCTGGCGAGACCCTGCCCAACTTCATGCGCGGCGGGCTGGCGGACGGCTATATCAAGATGTCGCCCCTTGGCCCGGCCGTCACGCCAGAAGCCAAGGCGCAGTTCGACGCGACCATGGCCGAGATCATGAAAGGCGGCTTTGCCGTCATCAAGGGGCCGCTCAGCGACAATCAGGGCAATGTCATCCTGAAGGTCGGCGAGGCGCAGGTCGAAACCGATATCGCGCTGGAAAGCATGGGTTATCTGGTTGACGGCGTTCTCGGCTCCACGTCGTAAGGGGGCCAGGATGTCAGATCAGACCATGATCGCCAGCGCCGGGGCCCCGTGGCTGCCCGCGCTGGCCCGGCGGTCCGAGGCGGTGGTGATCCCGCTGGCCGCACTGCTCCTGGGCCTCGGTCTGTTCGGGGTCTTCCTGCTGACCCAAGGCAAAAGCCCGGTCGATTTCATCGCCGTGGTGTGGAAGGGCGCCTTCGGCTCGGCCTTCTCGTTCCAGAACACACTGTCGCGCGCCGCACCCCTGCTGCTGTCGGCGCTCTGCGTCGCCTTGCCCGCCCGTCTGGGTCTGGTGGTGATCGGCGGTGAGGGCGCCATCGTGCTGGGCGGCGTCGCGGTTGGCGCGCTCGGCCCTCATCTGGCCGCCATGCCGCCGGTCATCGGCCTGCCGCTGCTCGCCCTGTTCGCCATGGCCATCGGCGGCCTGTGGATTGGGGCTGCGGGCGCACTGAGGTTCTACCGGGGCGTCAACGAAACCATCTCCTCGCTGCTCCTCGCCTATATCGCCATCGCGCTGATGAACCATCTGGTCGAAGGCCCTTTCCGCGACCCGGCGTCCTTGAACAAACCCTCCACCCTGCCGCTGGCTGAGGGCCTGAGGGTTGGCAACATGCCCGGCATGGAGGTGCATTGGGGGCTTGCCTTCGGCATCCTCGCCTGTGTGCTGTCCTATCTGCTGATCGACCGCACCACCTGGGGCTTTGCCGCCCGGATCGCCGGTGGCAACGTCCGGGCGGCGCAGGTGCAGGGTCTGCCGGTCGGCAAGTTGATCCTCGGGTTTACCTTTCTGGCGGGCGCCTTCGCCGGTCTGGCCGGGTTCTTCGAGGTGACGGCGGTGTTCGGCTCGGCCAATGCTTCGCTGGCGTCAGGCTACGGCTACACCGGCATCCTGATTGCCTTCCTCGCCCGCCATAACCCGCTGGCGATCATCCCGGTTGCCCTGCTGCTCGCCGGGTTTGACGCCGCCTCCGGCCTGATCCAGCGCCGGATGGACCTGCCCGATGCCACCATCGTCGTGCTGCAAGGCTTTGTCTTCCTTGTCATCCTGATCTCTGACGCCGCCTATGGCCGGTTCAAGATCTTCGCCCCCGAACGCTGGAGGTCATAGTGGACAGCATCGGCCTCTGGGGCATTCCCATCGCCATCCTCGGCGGCGCGATCCGCGTCTCCACCCCGTTTCTTTTCGTTTCTCTGGGCGAGGTGCTGACCGAACGGTCGGGCCGCATCAATCTGGGGCTGGAGGGCACCCTGGTGTTCGGCGCCATGTCCGGCTACGCCACCGCCGTCGTGACCGGCTCGGCCTGGGCGGGCGTGCTGGTCGCGGCCATCGCCGGATCGCTGTTCGGCTTGCTGCACGGCCTGATCTGCTCGCTGCCAAGGGTAAACGACATCGCCATCGGCATCGCCATGATGCTGTTCGGCACCGGCGTCGCGTTCTACTTCGGCAAGCCCTATATCCAGCCGGTCGCCCCGCATTTGCCCGCCATCCCGCTCGGCTTCTGGACCGACCTGCCACAGCTGAAGGCGGCGCTGGAGGTCAACGTCCTCTTCGTCGTCGGTGTCGCCCTGGCATTTGCGATGTCCTGGATGTTCCGCGCCACAAGGATCGGCCTGATCCTGCGCGTGGTCGGCGACAGCACCGACGCCGCCCGTGCCATGGGCCTGCGCCCCAACGTCATCCGCACCCTTGCAACCGCAGCTGGCGGAGCGTTCGCAGGCGTCGGCGGTGCGTTCCTGTCGCTCTACTATCCCGGCAGCTGGAACGAGGGTCTGTCCTCCGGTCAGGGTCTGATGGCTGTCGCACTGGTGATCTTCGCCCGCTGGAACCCGATTGCCTGCTTTGGCGCCGCGCTCTTGTTCGGCGGGGCAGGGGCGCTTGGCCCGGCGCTGCAATCGGTCGGCGTTACGCAGGGCTATTACCTGTTCTACGCCGCGCCCTATGTCCTGACCCTTGGCGTGCTGATCGCCACCTCCTCGCCGACCCGCGCCATGACCGGCGCACCGGGCGAGTTGTCCATCACCAAGTGAGGCCCCGATGACCACCGTGCAATCGACCCCCTATGCCTGGCCCTGGAACGGCGACCTCAGGCCCGACAACACCGCGCTTATCATCATCGACATGCAGACCGATTTCTGCGGTACGGGCGGCTATGTCGACATGATGGGCTATGACCTCAGCATGACCCAGGCCCCCATCGGCCCGATCAAATCCCTGCTGACCGCGATGCGCGAAAAGGGCTACCACATCATCCACACCCGCGAAGGCCACCGCCCCGACCTCGCCGACCTGCCGCCGAACAAACGCTGGCGTTCCCGGCAGATCGGCGCCGGCATCGGCGACGCCGGCCCCTGCGGCAAGATCCTGATCCGCGGCGAGCCGGGCTGGGACATCATCCCCGACCTCTACCCGCTGCAAGGTGAGCCGATCATCGACAAACCCGGCAAGGGCAGCTTCTGCGCCACCGATCTGGAGCTGATCCTGCACACAAGGGGCATCCGGAACCTGATCCTGACCGGCATCACCACCGATGTCTGCGTCTCCACCACCATGCGCGAGGCGAA
>JBDTQR010000365.1:0-2963 GCA_039932095.1 bacterium
CGCAAGGCCGGGGTTCCGGCGCGGCTGAAGTGCGTGAAGGAAAAGGGTGTGCCGGCGTTCCTGTGGCGGTCCGCGCCCGATGAGGCGGCGCTGGCGACGCTGCCTGCGGGCGAGCGCACTGTCGGCGAGACCAGTGCCAAGCAGGTGTTCGACCGTCTGGCCGGGGCCTGGACCTATTGGGGCTGGAAGGGTGGCTATTTCACCACCGAGGCTGACGCCAAAGCCTACTATGACGAAATGCGCTATATGCTGGCCCGCCAGATGGCCGCGCCGAACTCGCCCCAGTGGTTCAACACCGGCCTGCATTGGGCCTACGGCGTCGATGGCCCGGCCCAGGGCCACTACTATGTCGACCACAAGACCGGCACGCTGACCAAATCGACCTCGGCCTACGAACACCCACAGCCACATGCCTGCTTCATCCAGTCGGTCAAGGATGATCTGGTCGGCGACGGCGGCATAATGGATCTCTGGGTCCGCGAAGCGCGGCTGTTCAAATACGGCTCCGGCACCGGCACCAACTTCTCCTCGCTCCGCGGTGAAGGGGAACGGTTGTCGGGCGGCGGCAAATCGTCGGGCCTGATGGGCTTCCTGAAGATCGGTGACCGCTCGGCGGGCGCAATCAAGTCCGGCGGCACCACAAGACGTGCCGCCAAGATGGTGATCTGCGACATGGATCACCCCGACATCGAAGATTTCATCAACTGGAAGGTCATCGAAGAGCAGAAGGTCGCCTCGCTGGTCGCCGGGTCCAAGGCCCATGAAGCCCGCCTGAACGACATTTTTGCGGCCATCCGAACCTGGGACGGGTCGTCCGAAGACAGCGTTGATCCGGCGAAAAACCCCGCCCTAAAGGCCGCCATCAAAGGCGCCAAGAAGGCGATGATCCCGGACACCTACACCTTCCGCATCCTGCAATACGCCAGGCAGGGCTTCACCAGCATCGAATTCCCGACCTACGACACCGACTGGGACAGCGAAGCCTACATGACCGTCTCCGGTCAGAACTCCAACAACTCGGTCCGCGTTACGGACGCCTTTCTCAAGGCCGTCAAGGATGACAAACCGTGGGAGCTGGTCCGTCGGACCGACGGCAAGATCGCCAAGACCGTCTCGGCCCGCGACCTGTGGGATCAGATCGGCCACGCCGCCTGGGCCTGCGCCGATCCGGGCATCCAGTTCCACGACACCGTCAACGCCTGGCACACCTGCCCCGAGGATGGCGCGATCCGCGGCTCCAATCCCTGCTCGGAATACATGTTCCTTGACGACACTGCCTGCAATCTGGCCTCGATGAACCTGCTGACCTTCTTCCGGGACGGCAAGTTCGACGCCGACGCCTATATCCACGCCTCACGCCTGTGGACTGTGACGCTGGAAATCTCGGTGATGATGGCGCAATTCCCCTCCAAGGAAATCGCCCAGCTCAGCTACGACTTCCGCACCCTCGGCCTCGGCTATGCCAACATCGGCGGGCTGTTGATGAATATGGGCCTCGGCTACGACAGCAAAGAGGGCCGTGCCCTGTGCGGGGCCCTGACCGCCATCATGACCGGCGTCGCCTATGCCACCTCGGCCGAAATGGCCCGCGAACTCGGCGCCTTCCCCGGTCACGCCCGCAACGCCGCCCACATGCTGCGCGTGATCCGCAACCACCGCAACGCCGCCCATGGCAAGACCATGGGATATGAGGCCCTGAACGTCTCACCCGTCGCCCTCGACCTGATCAACTGCCCGGATCAGACCCTCGTCGAACTGGCCAAGATGGCCTGGGACGAGGCGCTGACCCTCGGCGAAGCCCATGGTTTCCGCAACGCCCAGACCACCGTCATCGCCCCTACCGGCACCATCGGTCTGGTGATGGACTGCGACACCACCGGCATCGAGCCCGACTTCGCCCTGGTCAAGTTCAAGAAACTGGCCGGTGGCGGTTACTTCAAGATCATCAACCAGTCGGTGCCCGCCGCCTTGGAGAAGCTCGGCTATTCCACCGCACAGATCGCCGAGATGATCGCCTATGCCGTCGGTCACGGTTCCATCGGCAACTGCCCCGGCATCAACACCACCTCGCTGGTCGGCCACGGCTTTGGCCCGCGCGAACTGGAGAAGATCGAAGCCGCCCTGCCCTCGGCCTTCGACATCCGCTTCGTGTTCAACCAATGGACCCTGGGCGAAGATTTCTGCGCCAAGACCCTCGGCATCCCCGCTGACCGCCTCGCCGACCCGACCTTCGACCTGTTACAACACCTCGGCTTCACCAAGGCGCAGGTCCAGGCCGCCAATGACCACATCGTCGGCACCATGACCCTGGAAGGCGCACCGTTCCTGAAGAAAGAGCACTACGCGGTGTTCGACTGCGCCAACCCCTGCGGCAAGATCGGCAAACGCTTCCTGTCGGTCGACAGCCACATTCACATGATGGCCGCGGCCCAGTCCTTCATCTCGGGCGCGATCTCCAAGACCATCAACATGCCGAACAACGCGACGATCCTCGACGCGCTTGCTGCCTACGAACTGTCTTGGTCGCTCGGCATCAAGGCCAACGCGCTCTACCGTGACGGCTCCAAGCTCAGCCAACCCCTCGCCTCGGCCTTGGTCGAGGATGACGATGAGGCCGAAGAGATCCTCGCCACCGGCTCCAATCAGGAAAAGGCCGCCGTGCTGGCCGAGAAGATCGTCGAAAAGATCATCATCAAGGAAGTCGTCCGCACCAACCGCGAGAAACTGCCCGAACGCCGCAAGGGCTACACCCAGAAGGCCATCGTCGGCGGTCACAAGGTCTACCTGCGCACCGGCGAATATGTCGACGGGCGGCTGGGTGAGATTTTCATCGACATGCACAAAGAGGGCGCCGGCTTCCGCGCCATGATGAACAACTTCGCCATCGCGATTTCCGTGGGCCTGCAATACGGCGTGCCGCTGGAGGAATATGTCGAGGCCTTCACCTTCACCCGCTTTGAACC
>JBDTQR010000366.1:0-2933 GCA_039932095.1 bacterium
TGATGGCGCAGCTGACCGGGCGGCGTATCGTGCAGATGGTCAAGGATGATCTGAAGCCGTCCGATGTCATGGTGAAAGAGGCCTTCGAGAATGCGATCCGCGCCAATGCGGCGATTGGCGGCTCGACCAATGCCGTCATCCACCTCCTGGCGATTGCCGGGCGGCTGGGCATCGATCTGACGCTGGAGGACTGGGACCGCTGTGGCCGCGACGTGCCGACCATCGTCAACCTGATGCCGTCGGGCAAGTATCTGATGGAGGAATTCTTCTATGCCGGTGGTCTGCCGGTGGTGATCAAGCGGTTGGGTGAGGCGGGGCTGTTGCACAAGGACGCGCTGACCGTGTCGGGCCAGACCGCGTGGGAGCAGGTCAAGGACGTGGTCAACCACAATGAAGAGGTGATCCTGCCGGCCGAAAAGGCGCTGACCCAGTCGGGCGGCATCGTGGTGCTGAAGGGCAATCTGGCCCCCAAGGGCGCGGTGCTGAAACCCTCGGCCGCCACCCCTGCCCTGATGACGCACCGCGGCCGCGCCGTGGTGTTCGAGGATATCGACGACTACAAGGCCAAGATCAATGACGAGGCTCTGGACATCGACGAAACCTGCGTGATGGTGCTGAAGAACTGCGGGCCAAAGGGCTATCCCGGCATGGCAGAGGTCGGCAACATGGGCCTGCCGCCCAAGGTGCTGCGCAAGGGAATCACCGATATGGTGCGGATTTCGGATGCCCGGATGTCCGGGACAGCGTTCGGCACCGTGGTGCTGCACACCTCGCCTGAAGCGGCAGCAGGTGGCCCGCTGGCCGTGGTGCAAAACGGCGACATGATCGAGCTGGACGTGCCGAACCGCCGCCTGCATCTGGATATATCAGAGGCCGACCTGGCCGCGCGGCTGGCGAAATGGCAAAACCACACCACGCCGCCCGAATCCGGTTATGCGTTCATCCACCATCAGCATGTGATGGGGGCCGATACCGGTGCCGACCTCGATTTCCTGAAGGGCGGACGGGGCCATGCGGTCGGGAAGGATTCGCATTGATGAAGATTGCTCTGGTCGGGATTGGCAAGATTGCGCTGGATCAACACGTTCCGGCGATTGCAGCCTCGGCGCAGTGGCAGCTGGCCGCCACCGTCAGCCGCAAAGGCACCGTGGACGGGATTGACGGCTATACCGATTTCGCCGCGTTTCTGACGGCGCGGCCCGATGTAACTGTCGTCTCGCTCTGCATGCCGCCGGTGCCGCGTTACGGTTATGCTGCGGCGGCGCTGCAGGCCGGGCGCCATGTCATGCTGGAAAAGCCGCCGGGTGCGACGCTGGCCGAGGTTCACGCGCTGACCACGATGGCCGCGGCGCGCGGGCTGACGCTCTATGCCACCTGGCACAGCCGGATGGCCTATGCCGTCGCCCCGGCCAAGGCCTGGCTGGCCGACAAGCAGATCGCAAAAGCCCATATCACCTGGCGCGAGGACGTGCGGCGCTGGCATCCCGGGCAGGACTGGGTGTTCCAACCCGGCGGCATGGGGGTATTCGATCCCGGCATCAACGCGCTGTCGATCCTGACCGAGATTTTGCCAAGTCCGGTTCACTTGACCGCCGCCACGCTGACCTTTCCGGAAAACTGCCAGACCCCGATTGCCGCGGACCTGAGCTTTTCCGGCGGCGTCACTGCCGAGTTCGACTGGCGTCAGGAGGGTCCGCAGACCTGGGACATCGACGTTCAGACCGATGCTGGCACTCTCGCCCTGCGGATGGGCGGCAATCGGCTGGAGATTGACGGCGTGGAACTGGCCGGCGAAAACTCGATCATGGGCGAATATCCGGCGCTCTATGCCAGAATGGCCGATCTGGTCGCCAACGGCAAAAGCGATGTCGACCTTGCCCCGGCGGTCCATGTCGCCGACGCCTTCTCGCTGGGTGCGCGTAAAATCGTCGCGCCCTTCTTCCTTTGATTTCATCTGTCCCTAAATATCCCACGGGGGTCCGGGGGTGTGAAACCCCCGGCCCTAGCCAAGGAGACCAACATGCTTACCGGAAACCACCTGATCGCAGGCCAATGGGTCAAGGGCGAAACTACTTTCCACTCTTCGCCAGCCACGGGTGACTCTTTGGCCTTCTCGGTTGGCACCCCTGCCCATGTCGATGCCGCAGCCAAAGCGGCCGAGGCGGCCTTTCCCAGCTATTCCGCCCTCAGCCGTGCGGCGCGGGCGGAGTTTCTCGACAGGATTGCCGATGAGATCGAGGCGCGCGGCGCCGAGATCACTGCGATTGGCACGTCGGAAACCGGCCTGCCGGCGGCGCGGCTGGAGGGTGAGCGGGGTCGCACCACCGGTCAGTTGCGGCTTTTCGCGTCACACATCCGCCAGGGTGATTATCTCGACCGTCGCCATGACGCGGCACAACCGGACCGCAAACCGGCGCCACGCCCCGACATCAAGATGATGGAGCGGCCGATTGGTCCGGTGGCCGTGTTTGGCGCGTCGAACTTTCCGCTGGCGTTTTCGACCGCAGGCGGTGACACCGCCTCGGCCCTGGCGGCGGGGTGTCCTGTCGTGGTGAAGGGCCATTCGGCGCATCCCGGCACGGGCGAGATTGTGGCGCAGGCGATTGACACCGCGATCAAGGCTTTGGGCCTGCATCCCGGTGTCTTTTCGCTGGTGCAGGGTGGCAAGCGTGATGTGGGTGAAAGTCTGGTCCAGCACGCGCTGATCAAGGCGGTCGGCTTCACCGGGTCGCTGGGCGGCGGTCGGGCGCTTTATGACCTGTGCACCCGGCGCCCGGAGCCGATCCCGTTCTTTGGCGAGTTGGGCTCGGTCAATCCGATGTTCCTGCTGCCTGCGGCGGTGGCGGCGCGGGGTGAGGCGATTGCCAAGGGCTGGGCCGGGTCGCTGACCATGGGGGCGGGGCAGTTTTGCACCAATCCCGGCATTGCGGTGC
>JBDTQR010000367.1:0-2928 GCA_039932095.1 bacterium
CCAAATCCGTTTCACGCAACGCGCGCGTTCTGATCATGGATGAACCTACTGCCCCCCTGACCAACCGCGAGGTCGGGTTCCTGTACGATGTCATTGCCCGGCTGAAGGCGCGGGGGGTGACGATCATCTACATCTCGCACCGGTTGAAAGAGATCTTCGACCTTTGCGACCGGGTTACCGTCCTGCGCGACGGCGACTTCGTGGCAACGCTTAACACCGCCGCCACGACCGAGGATGAACTTGTTCGCCTGATGGTGGGGCGTGCTGTGGCCAGCGACCACCCGGCATCGACCGCGACGTCGGGCGAGGTTCTGTTCCAGGCACGTGGGCTCCGGTCAGCAAAGGTGCACGACGTCAGCTTTTCGGTGCAGGCCGGGGAAATCCTTGGCCTTGCTGGCCTTGTCGGTGCTGGCCGGACCGAGACCGCGCGCTTGATCTTTGGCGCGGACCCCTGCACGGGCGGCGAGATCTTCGTCGCGGGTCAGCCCGTCACCATCCGTTCGCCCCGGGACGCCATCGCGGCGGGCATCGGTCTGATCCCCGAGGATCGCAAGCGCCAGGGTGTTCTTCTGAACCAGTCGATCACCTTCAACACCGTCTTTGCCGCACTCGCCCGCGTCTCACCGGGCCTCTTCGCCAGTGCGCGCGCTGAGCGCGAGGCGGCAAGCCGCCTGTGCGATCAGTTGCAGATCAAGACCCCCAGCCTTGGTCAGCTTGCGGGCCGTCTGTCTGGCGGCAACCAGCAGAAGGTCGTGCTGGCGAAATGGCTCTTGACCGAAAGCCGCGTCCTGATCTTCGACGAACCCACACGCGGCATTGATGTTGGCGCAAAGCAGGAGATTTACGCCCTGATGCGCCGCTTGTCAGACCGGGGGGCGGCGATCATCATGATCTCTTCCGAAATGCCCGAGTTGCTTGGCATGTCGGATCGCGTCATCGTGCTGGCGCAAGGCCGCATTGCCGGTGAACTGGCCAAGGACGACTTCGACCAGGAGCGGGTCTTGCGCCTTGCCTCTGGTCTTGAAACGCGGGGAGAAGCGGCATGACCATCGACACCTCCATCGGCACGGCCTCACGCAAGGATCCGCAGGGGCAGGTCAAGGCCAAGCTGGCGCAATACGGCATCTACTTCGCCCTTCTGGTTCTTGTCGCAGTTTTCACCGCAAGCAGCGATGTCTTCCTGACCAGCGCCAACCTTCTGAACGTTCTGCGCCAGGTCTCGATCATCGGCATCTGCGCCGTCGGGTTGACCTTCGTCCTCCTGACCGGGGGGATCGATCTTTCGGTTGGCTCGGTCATCGGCGTATCGGGGATGACCTGCGCCACACTTGTCGCCGCTGGGTTCCCGGTTGTGCTGGCCATTGCGGGCGCTTTGGCCTTCGGGCTTTTGGCAGGACTCCTGGCCGGCTTCATCATCAACGAGGCTGGCATTCCACCGCTTATCACCACGCTGGGCCTGATGACCACCTTCCGCGGTGTGTCCTACATCATCGGTGGCGGCCTGCCGGTGTATGGTGTTCCGGATGGGCTGAAAGCACTGGGCCAAGGGTATGTCTTGGGAATCCCCGTGCCAGTCATCCTGATGGCGATCACTCTCGCTCTTGGTCATGTCGTCTTGACCTACACACGATTTGGCCGCGAGGTTTACGGTGTCGGCGGCAATGAAGAGGCAGCACGGCTTTCCGGAGTCAATGTCAAGACATTGAAATACAAGGTCTACGCGCTCAGTGGGGTGCTTGCGGCCTTCGCCGGGATAGTGCTGATGGCCCGGGTGAATTCTGGCCAACCTAAGGGTGGCGAGGGTTACGAGCTGGACATCATCACAGCGGTGGTCCTTGGCGGAGTTTCGATCTTTGGTGGCGTTGGACGGTTGTCAGGTGTTCTTGCAGGCGTGCTGATAATGGGCGTCCTTGCCAATGGGATGATCCTTTTGAACATCAACGAATACGTCCAGTGGGTTGTGAAAGGGGCCGTCCTTCTTGCCGCTGTGGCACTTGATCAATTCATTCATCGGCAAAGCAAGGCAGGGTAAAGAGAGCACGGCTAGGGACAAGTTGTGATCTGATCAGGTTCGAAGTAACGGGAATGGGCACACGATCCTATGCAAAGCCTTATTTACAGGTAGTAGCATCCTGCCTTCATTTAACGCATTGGGCCGTACTTTAATCAAGTCAACGAACTGGCTGATATCTTTTTAAGTGCATATGCCGCTGTATGGCCGCCTTAGCCCAAAAAAAGCATTCGGGGGCTCACGCCCCCTTCTCGAACTTCAGAACCGGGATGCCGAGCTTCTTGGCCTTTTCAGCGAGGTTTTCCTGGATGCCATTGCCCGGGAAGACGAGGACGCCTACCGGGAGCACGTCCAGCATCGCGTCATTGCGCTTGAAGGGTGCGGCCTTGGCGTGCTTGGTCCAGTCAGGCTTGAAGGCCACCTGCGTCACGCCCCGGGCTTCGGCCCATTTGGCGGCGATAAGTTCGGCCCCCTTGCCGCTGCCACCGTGCAGAAGCACCATGTCGGAATATTTGGTCCGGACCTGATCAAGCTTACCCCAGATCAGGCGATGATCGTTGAAGTCGGTGCCACCGGTGAGGGCGACCTTGGGGCCTGCGGGCAGCATCACTTCGGTCTCTGCGCGGCGCTTGGCGGCCAGGAAGTCGCGGCTGTCGATCAAGGCGGCGGTCAGGTGCCGGTGGTTCACCATCGATCCAGAGCGGGGCCGCCAGGTGGAGCCCGTGTGCAGCTCAAAGGCCTCGGCGCTGCGGTCGCGGAACGCTTCCAGACAATGGCGACGTTCCACAAGGCTGGTGCCCTCGGCCGTCAGGCGCTCGAGTTCGGTGGATTTCACCTCGGATCCGTCTTGCTCGCGCTGCAAGCGGTGTTGCGCCACTTCATTGTCGTCGAGCAACCGCTCGACCCGGGCAGCGGCG
>JBDTQR010000368.1:0-2912 GCA_039932095.1 bacterium
TCGGGTTTGGCGGATGCGTCCTGCGGGCTGGCCTCAGTTCACGGGGATCCGCAGTTTGGCTGCCGGTTCAATCGAGACCCGCAATCTCGAACCAGATGCGGTGCCTGCCATCGGGGTCGATGGCAATGCCGCCGGTGCCTGAGATGCCTTTGAGGTCCGCCGTGCCGCTGTTCGGGACGATCAGGAAGAATTCATCGGTGCGGGTTTTGCCGGCGGTGGTGGCACTGTGGACAAAGTTGAACGCGCCGTGGAATTGTCCGAGGCTGCCCTGAAAGGCCTCCATCGCGAGATAGGTGCCTTGGCCGCTGGTTTGGTCAAAAGCGGCGGTGAACAGTGTGGTGGAGGTGCCGGATACTGCGCCGCTGAACGATTTTCGCATGGTGGCCAATCCCGTGGGCAGGGCGGTCAGGATCATCGGGCTGGAGTTGAGTGTTGCAGGTTTGAATTCGTCAACTTTGAACGTTCCATCCAGGTGCATGGCCGAGGTCCTTGGGATTGCGACATCCGGAAGGTACGACAAGGAAACGGCGAAGCACAAGACCATGCCGGCTGTCAACGCTGTGGTGGCGTGGCTGCAGGGAAGCAGGGTGTCGGGTCGAGGTCGTCGGCCAAGGTGTCAGAGGCGGGCGAGCAGTTCGGCCTTCTTGACGGAAAACTCGTCGGCACTGAGAACGCCGCGCTGGTGCAGGTCGGCCAGACGCTCCAACCGGGTGAAAATCTGATCGTCGGTGACGGCTGGATCGGACTGGGGCGCGGCCGGGACGACGGGCTTGGCGGGGGCCGCATCAGGGGTGGCAATCTGATCCTCGCCGCCGACAATCATCAGCTGTGACAGGGGGACGGTACCATATTGGCTGGTGAAGGTCAGGGTCTGGCCCTGACCCTGCGCCTGACCAAAGCCGCTGATCTGAAGGTCGGCGGTGTGGTAGACGGTGACCTGGCCGTTTTCAGAGATCGCGAGCCGGCGCGTGTCGGGGAACCAGGCATAGCGCATGTCGTTCTGGCTGCCTTGGGACGCGGGTTGGCCCAGATCGGCGGGCCAGCCGCCGGTGGTGCCGGCGGGCGCGAAGATGGTGTTGGCCCGAAGCGCCGCAGCCAGGTCGCGGCACAGCGCGTCGACCCGCCCTTTCAGTCCGTTGTTGAACATTTCGCCGACCATGACCATGCCGCCTTGCGCCCATTGGCCCATGCCGCCCAGCTCGGGCAGGTTGAACTGCGCCTGCCGCCCGCCGCCCGTGTCGAGCGCGATCAGCAGCTGGGTCACCGTTTCGGGCGAGACGTTATGGCGGGCGGAATGGTCGGCCACGACACTGCGGCCTGCTTCAGTAAGTTGGGTCATAAGATATCCTTTGGACGTGACCCTATACCGGGAGGTGGTCGAGACAAGGGGGAAGCGCGCTTGTCAACGGAATTGCCTCAGCAGGGTGCGGATCAGCACAACAGTCAGCAAGAGGACGAGCAGTAGCAGGGAGATATAGGCGAGCGCGGCGGCGAGGGTGCTGATCTGGTTCAGTGTCGTGAACCTCCGGGAATAATCGACATAGCGGAGCGGCGCGGAAACCGGCGGGGCGACCTGAATAAGAACGGTGCCCAGAACACCGGTCTGCAGGGCGGCAAACAAGGCCGGGGCGATGCGGCGTGCAAGACTGGGGCCCAAACGTTCGATCCCCAAGAGCGCGAGGGCGATGGGCAGGTAGATCAGGGCAAGCTGGGACAGGTAGCGGCCTTTGGACAGGACGTAATAGGTGTCGTGATTGGTCTGGCCCACGGCCATATGAGAGACCATGATCCGGCTGTCCGCCGTGACCCACCAGCCGATGGCGGCCAGAATGGCAGAGGTGGCGAGGGCGGTCAGCGTCAGGGCGTGGCGCGACAGCCTCTCGTGCGTGTTGCAGCGCAAGGCCAGCCACAGCCCGAAGGTGGCGGCGGGGCCCGCCAGCAGCCAAAGGCCAAAGATGATCTCGGCGCTGACCAAATCGGTGCGTCCCCAAAGCAAAAGGCCCCGGTCTCCCGGGGCCTTTCGTCAAGTCCAACCCTTAATGGGCGTGGCCGTGGTCCCAGTCGCTCTGCTTGGGTAGCGTCTCGAACGTGTGTTCGGGCGGCGGGCAGGGCAGGGTCCATTCCAGAGTGTCGGCATACTCGCCCCAGTAGTTGTTCACGGTGATCTTCTTGCCGTAACGCAGCGACCAGAAGATTACGCCAAGGAAGAACAGGAACGAGGCGAAAGAAATGAACGCGCCGATCGACGAGACATAGTTCCAGTAGGCAAACGCCTCGGGATAGTCGATGTAGCGGCGCGGCATGCCTTGCCGGCCAAGGAAGTGCTGCGGGAAGAAAGTGATGTTCGCGCCGATGAACATCGCCCAGAAGTGCAGCTTGCCGGCCCATTCGGGATATTCGCGGCCCGACATCTTGCCGAACCAGAAATACACCCCGGCGAAAATGCCGAACACCGCACCCAGCGACATCACATAGTGGAAGTGGGCCACGACATAGTAGGTGTCATGGTACATCCGGTCGACCGGGGCCTGCGACAGCACGATCCCGGTCACGCCACCGACGGTGAACAGGAACAGGAAACCGAAGGCCCAGAGCATCGGGGTCTTGAACTCGATCGAGCCGCCCCACATCGTGGCGATCCACGAGAACACCTTGATGCCGGTCGGCACCGCGATGACCATGGTGGCCAGCATGAAGTAGGACTGCTGGGTCAGCGACATGCCGACAGTGTACATGTGGTGCGCCCAGACGACAAAGCCCAGCACCCCGATGGCGACCATCGCGTAGACCATCGGCAGATAGCCGAAAATCGGCTTCTTGGAAAAGGTCGAGATGACGTGGCTGATGATGCCGAAGGCCGGGATCACGATGATATAGACTTCCGGGTGGCCGAAGAACCACAGGATGTGCTG
>JBDTQR010000369.1:0-2892 GCA_039932095.1 bacterium
TCAATCCGGTGCCCAAGTAGGCCTCGATCACCCGTTCGTCGTTCTTGACTTCATCGACGGTGCCCTTGGCCAGCACCCGGCCCTCGGCCATCACGATCACCGGGTCACACAGTCGGGCGATGAAATCCATGTCATGTTCGATGACGCAGAAGGTATAGCCCCGCTCCTGGTTCAGCCGCACGATGGCATCACCAATGGTGTTCAGCAAAGTCCGGTTCACGCCAGCCCCGACCTCATCAAGAAACACCACCTTGGCGTCAACCATCATGGTACGGCCCAGTTCCAGCAGCTTCTTCTGCCCACCCGAGATATTGCCCGCCTTCTGATCTGCGAGATGCGAGATCGTCAGAAACTCCAGCACCTCATCGGCCTTGTCATGCAGAACGCGTTCTTCTGCGGCCACCGCCCCACGGCGGAACCAGGCATTCCACAGCTTTTCCCCCGACTGCGCCCCCGGCACCATCATCAGGTTTTCCCGCACCGTCATCGACGAAAACTCATGCGCGATCTGAAACGTCCGCAACAACCCCTTGCCGAACAGCACATGCGGGGCAAGGCCGGTGATATCCTCGCCGTCCATCATCACCCGGCCCGAGGTGGGCGGCAGGCGACCGGCAATCACGTTGAACAGGGTGGTCTTTCCGGCGCCATTAGGTCCGATCAACCCGGTGATCGACTCGGTCTCAATCTCCAGCGATGCGCCATCCACGGCGCGAAACGCCCCGAAATGCCGGTGCAAGTTCTCAACGGCGATCATCTTACCCCCTTGGCCGATTCTTGTGCTTTTGCAGCATCTTGAGCGGCTCTGTTAATACACGGCCCGAGGCAATGCCCCGGGCCGCAGTCTCGGTTCAAACGGCGGTCAACGGAACTTGATGGTTTCGTATTTGCCGTCCTTGATGACGAATTCCTTGTAGCGGCCGGCGCTTTCGCCCGGTCCGATCAAGGTCACACCCGATCCGCCTTCATAGTTGATGGCCTTGCCTGCCGCGATCAGTTCCATCGCGTGACCCAGTTGGCCGGGCTCGATCTTCTCGCCCGATCCGTCGGCCGGACCATTGGCCACTTCCATGATGAAATCCTTGTAGACCTTGGGATCGGTCGACTTGGCCATCTGCATCGCCAGCATGATCAGCGCTGCCGCGTCGTAGCTTTCCATCGTATAGGGCGAGGTGGCGTCATAGGCGGGCGAGGCAGCCTTGCCCATTTCGGTCAGGATCTTGGCGCCTTCCGAATCCGATTGCGCGACCTGGCCGTAGGACCCGTCCAGCGCCGGGCCGATGGCAACCGGCAGGCTGTCGCCCACCATGCCGCCCGGCAGTTCGAACTGGGTGAAGGCGCCCGAATCGAGCGAGGCCTGAATGATGCCCTTGCCGCCCTGGTCGAGATAGCCCGCCACGACGAGGATGTCGCCGCCTGCGGCAGCCAGCGCCGCGACTTCGGCCGAATAGTCGGACTTGCCGTCTTCATGCGCCGCGTCGATGGTGACCTTGCCGCCAATCGCCTGGAACGAGGTCGAGATCGCTTCGGCCAGACCCTTGCCATAGTCGCTGTTGGAATAGGTCAGCGCGATCGACTTCACGCCATGCTCCTGCAGGATTTCGGCAGCAATCTCGCCTTCGCGGGCGTCGGACGGTGAGGTGCGGAAGAACAGCCCGTCATCCTCAGCCGTCGACAGCGCCGGCGAGGTGGCCGACGGCGATACCATCACTATTGAATTCGGCCGCGCCACGTTCTGCAGCACCGCGCCGGTGACACCCGAGCAGTCACCGCCGATGATGCCCTTGACGCCGTCCGAGGTGACCATCTTGGTCGCAGCTGTGGTGGCGGCAGCGGAATCGACGCAGGTGTCGTCGCCGCGCACGGAAACGAAGTTCCAGCCATTCATCGCCTTGCCGGAAGCGTTCACTTCCGACATTGCTGCTTCGGCAGCATTGGCCATATGGCCGGTCAGCGATTCAATCGGGCCGGTGAAGCCGATCAGCACACCCAGTTTGACATCTTCGGCCGACGCGACACCCGCAAAGAGCGCGGTCGCAGCAGAAGCCAATAGCAGCTTTTTCATTGTTATCTCCCATGTTGGTCGTCTTTGTGTGGGTGAACCTAGTGAACTGCGGATGAAAAGAAAAGCGTTTTGGATGGGGGTTTTGACCCAGATTGGCGTGCGGTGGCGGTCGCAGGACCACTTTATTGACGCTGCAATGCGGCAAAGTTCGGGCTTGGGTCTTGACGACCCCCCCAAGGGCAACCACCTTCATAGCACGAAATGGTCCAGAAGGAATCCCGATGCGGAGTAGCCTTGCCGTCTTGCTGATCTGCACTTTGTCGGTGGTCGCCGCCCCGGCCCTGGCCGACAAGAAATTTGGCGCGATTGCGTTTTCGGATTCCACCGGGAAATATGGCTGGGTCAAGAACTTCGCCGACAAAGCCGGTGCCTCGGATGAGGCGGTCACCTCTTGCGGTGTTGATGATTGCAAGTCGGTGGTGGCCTTCGCCCATTGTGGAGCGCTGTCGGTCGGCGACGGCTATGGCATGGGCTTTTCAGCAGACAACACCGTCGCCAAGGCCGAGGAGACCGCTCTGGCAAGCTGTGACGGCTTCACCACCAATTGTATCGTCTCTGCCTCGTTCTGCAACGACCCGGAATAGCCGTCAGATCGACAACCTTGCCGGGATGCTTGCGGGTGTGCCCTGGGTGCCGCGTTCGCGGTACGGTGTGGTGTTGTAATGGCTGCGGTAGCATTTCGAGAAATGCGACGGGCTGGCAAATCCGCAGGCCAACGCCACGTTGATCACGGACATGTCGGTCTGCATCAACAGGTTGCGGGCCTTTTGCAGGCGCAGTTCCATGTAGTAGCGCTTGGGTGAGCGGTTCAGGTAGCGGCGGAACAG
>JBDTQR010000370.1:0-2887 GCA_039932095.1 bacterium
GTCAGAAATGGCGGCGATCTTCTTGGCCAGCTACACCACGCCCGGGGACACGATCACTGGAAGCGGCTGGCAAGGCCGTCGAGACAAAGGCGGGCGACGCCAAGGACAATGTGAAACACGCCCATGCGGCGATGTTGGACAGCGTCCACAAGGCTGCGCTCAGCCTCAGCCAGGCTGTTGCCGACCTACGCACCAAAGCGGCGCAAGCGATTGCGCCGAAAGCTGATGTCAAACCTGTAGCAGGCATGAAGAAGGCAGTGGCATGAATACCTATATCGCCGTCGTGTTTTCTACCGATTCAATGGCCCATGAAGGGTTGCGCGCCCTTTGGGATCTGGACGCGGAAGCCGGTCTGACGGTGCATGGCGCTGCCGTCGTGCGACGCGATGACCACGGCCACATCCGCGTTGCCGACCGTGGCACCGATCTGGGCGAGCGGACGGCCATCGGGGTGGGCATCGGTGCGCTTCTGGGGTTGCTGGCCGGTCCGGTTGGGGTTGCGGCGGGCATCGCTGGCGCAGCGGCGCTGTCGGTCGGGGCGGCAGCCGGCATTGGGGCGCTAGCCGGTGGAGCGGTGGGCCTGACCGCCGATGCCGTCACCGAAAACCGCCGCGAAACGGCTGCGGACGAGGCGTTTTTCAAGCTGAAACATGGACAGTCCGCCGTGGTGGCCGAGATCAGTGAAGACTGGACCAGCATCCTTGACAACCGGATGCACGCCTTGGGGGGTGTGATCTATCGCCGCCAGAACAACGCCGCGACCAATGCGGCCTTTGGCGCCAGCTACTACAATGACTACCTTTACCCCTACTACTATGAGCCGCTTTACCACTGAGTGCGCGTGTCGCCCGGACCGCGCCGCAGGATCGAAAATGCGGCCGGTCCCTTCTTCCTCTCAGCTGAATGATACCCAAATGACTCGTGTCACGACGCTTGTTGCGACGGCAGTGCTGAGCGTTGGTCTTGGCGTTCCGGCCTTTGCTGATGCGACCAAACAGACGATCACGCTGACGCAAGTTGACCCGGCCAGTCTGGCGACCGGCTGGCGCGCCACCGACATCATCGGCAAGCTAGAGGATATGATCATTACAGATGCCGGCACGGTGCCCTATACCTTAGTCTCGGTCGGTGGTTTTCTTGGCATGGACGCGCGCCACGTTGTCGTGGCCGTTTCAGCACTGGAAATGGTCGCCGGCAAGCTGACGCTGCACGCTGCCACAAAAGAGACGCTGACGGCGCTACCGAACTTTACCTTCACAAAATAACCCCGAACTGCCGGGCCGTGCCGATGCAGGGCTACTCCGCAACCGCTATCATCATGAATTTCAGCATCTTGATCGAAGCCACCGCCGTTCTATAGGCCGCGTCGCGAGATGACGCGGTGTTGGTCGACCCTGTGGTGAACATCGTCCGCCGGGATGAAAGCACGCCGCTGGATCGGGTCACGAAAAGGCTTTGCCTGCCATCTGTCTTGATCCGTGGAGGGGGGGGTGCTGGGGTCGAGTAAGGGTGACGAAAACCAGGACCTGCGCCATTTGCGCAAACTGGGTCTGGTCACGTTTCAGAACAGGAAGATCGCGATTTACGATCATGCGGACCTGATCCGCATGACGAATTTCGAGGATACCCCTCTTGTTCAGAGCGTAGTCATGCTGGGTTGAGAAGCCAGCTGCGGCCTGCCAACATCATTTCGACGATGACGACGGGCACCTTACCCAACACGACCGTCGCCATTAACGCCGTCAGCCCCTATGTCGAAAAGGGTCAGGCGATACGGTTTCTTGCCGTGACGTCAACTTGACGCGGCCGGTCGTCTTGGTGTTGGGAAACGGGTGCAACCTCCCGCTACCGTCGTCGCACAGAATTGCCGCCATTGATGATCTGGTTGATCAGGGCGGCCACCGCCACATGCAACTCCGGCTGGCCATCTTCGCCCGGATCGTTGGAATGGGTGGCTGCGGCGTCACGGAGGATTCCGACAATCTCACGTTCGGGCAGGATATTGCGGTCGTTAAGCGCCAACAGCAAAGACTCGCAGATGGTCAGCGCGGCTGCCGCAGTGACCTCGGGGCCCGGGCGGGGGGCCATCGGATCGAACGGCGGGGGGGTGCGGCTTGGCATTGGTGTCACCTTTTCATGTCGCGCGCTTGGTTTGCGCCATTGGTCACAAACATTGCCACCCTCGCCAAGATCGCAGGTTGCGCGTAGAGTGGACTGATCTAGAGCAGGTTCGCCCCGGCTATTTTCGGTTAGGTCGACTCTATGAGAGACCGCACCACCCCGGACGCGGTGCCGAAAGGGCATTCCTTGTACAGCTTGCACAGTCCATTGGCCCGAAAGCTCGGGAATTTCGTCGCCTTGTCCGCGACTGAGCTTGAGGTGCTGGACGGTCTGCACCGCAGGCGTCGTACCTTTGTGTCGGGTCGTGATCTGGTCCATCAGGGGCAGTCGAATTCCTCGGCGTATATTCTGGCCGATGGCTGGGTCTGTTCCTATAAACTGTTGGCGAATGGCGAACGGCAAATCGTCGATTTCCAGATACCGGGTGATTTTCTGGGGTTGCGGTCAGTGCTGTTTCGCACCGCTGACCACAATATAGAACCGGTGACAGCGGTTGAGGCTTCGGAAGTGCTGCAAAGCGATCTTTTGCAGGCCTTTGAGACAACACCGCGTCTGGCGACGGCGGTTCTGTGGGCCGCGTCGCGCGACGAAGCGATGGTGGTCGAACATCTGGTCAGCATCGGTCGGCGCGATGCCAAGGAACGGACAGCGCATTTCCTGCTGGAACTCAGCGCCCGTCTGATCCTGGTCGGGCAAGGCACCCGTGACAGTTTTGCCTGCCCGCTGACGCAATACCATCTGGCGGATGCCCTCGGGCTAAGCGCCG
>JBDTQR010000371.1:0-2840 GCA_039932095.1 bacterium
TGCGACCGGTCCAACCTATAGGTTGTGACATGCTGGAAGAGATGGGCAAGCGGCGCGGGGATGAACCCGGGGCCGCTTTTTCGTTTCGTACGGCCAGTTTCAAAGGGGGCGGGTTGGGCAGGAATGAGCATCAATTTCTCCGCCGGAGATGAAGAGCCCGCGGATGTCGGCAGCCTGACCGAGACGATGTTCCGCGAGGCTGCCGAAGAACTGACCCGGGTGATCAACCAGATCAAGGCGGGCAAGTTCGATCAGGCCAAGGCGACGCCGGTCGCGGTCAAGGATCTGAAGGCGGCGTTTCAGCTGGTAATGGAAGAGAGGGGCCGAATTGATAAACTCCGCAAGCAGGTTACCGGGACTGTCGGAACCCGGGCGCTCGACTTTCATGCCGCGCGCGATGAGATCGGGCGCAGGCTGGCTCGCCTCCGCGACGCAGGACCAGGTTGACGGGTTTCTGGCCGATCTGGATGAAAATGCGCTGCTGGCGCTGCCGTGGATTTTCGAGTTCTGGGCGTTGCCGCATCAAATGCCGCCGGAGGGGGCCTGGAAGACCTGGGTGATCATGGGCGGGCGTGGCGCGGGCAAGACGCGGGCCGGGGCGGAATGGGTCAGGGCGCAGGTTGAGGGATCGCGGCCGCTGGATGGCGGGGCGGCGCGGCGGGTGGCGCTGGTCGGCGAGACGGTGGATCAGGTCCGTGAGGTGATGGTGTTTGGCGAGAGCGGGATTCTGGCATGTTCTCCCCCTGACCGGCGACCGGAATGGCAGGCGGGCCGCAAGCAGCTGGTCTGGCCGAACGGGGCGGTGGCGCAGGTGTTTTCGGCGCATGAACCGGAGTCGCTGCGGGGGCCGCAGTTTGATGCGGCCTGGGTCGATGAACTGGCCAAGTGGAAGAAGGGTCAGGACACCTGGGACCAGCTGCAGTTTGCGTTGCGACTGGGGGATCATCCGCAGCAGGTGGTCACCACCACGCCGCAGAATGTCCGGGTGTTGAAGGCGATCTTGAAGAACCCGTCGACGGTGTCGACCCATGCGCCAACGGCGGCGAACCGGGCGTATCTCGCGGCATCGTTTCTGGAGGAGGTGGCGGCGCGTTATGCCGGCACTTCGCTGGGGCGGCAGGAGTTGCAGGGCGAACTGGTGGAGGCGGTCGAGGGCGCGATGTGGTCGCAGGGGCAGTTTGATGCGCATCGGGTGGCGGAGGTGCCGCCTCTGAACCGGGTGGTGGTGGCGGTGGATCCGCCGGTGACGGGCCACAAGGGCAGCGATGAATGCGGGATTGTGGTGGTTGGGGCGTTTACCGAGGGGCCGCCGCAGGATTGGCGGGCGGTGGTGCAGGAGGATGCCTCGGTCACGGGCGCCAGCCCCGAGCAATGGGCGCGGGCGGCGATTGCGGCGATGGACAGGCACAAGGCCGACCGGCTGGTGGCCGAGGTCAATCAGGGCGGTGATCTGGTGGAACGGATGATCCGGCAGATCGACCCGTTGGTGCCGTATCGGGCGGTCAGGGCGACGCGGGGCAAGACGGTGCGGGCCGAACCCGTGGCGGCCTTGTATGAACGGGGTCGGGTCCGCCATGTCGCGGGGCTGGAGAAGCTGGAGGACCAGATGTGCCAGATGACGGCGATGGGCTACCTTGGCAAGGGCTCGCCCGATCGGGTGGATGCATTGGTCTGGGGGCTGACCGATCTGGTGATCGAGCCGTCGGAAAGCTATCGGCGGCCGCAGATGCGGGCGCTCTAGCACGAAAATCTCAATCAAAATGTCGGAAGAAAGCTGCACCAACGGGCGCGGCTTGCGGGGCTGTGCCCGGATGGACAGCGGAGTGGACGGATGGTCTTCGATTTCCTGCGGCGGGCCCGTGAGGCGGGGCCAGGCCCAAACATGGTGGCCGAGAAGAAGGCCTCGGCCACCGGGCGGGTGGCGGCCTGGGGTTCGTCCGGTCGGGTGGCTTGGAGCCCGCGCGATGTGACCAGCCTGACCCGAACCGGGTTCATGGGCAATCCGATCGGCTTTCGCGCGGTCAAGGTGATCGCGGAGGCGGCGGCGGCGCTGCCCTTGATCCTGCAGGACCAGAACAAGCGGTATGACCTGCATCCGCTGTTGGACCTGATCCGTCAGCCGAATGGCGCGCAGGGACGGGCGGAATTGTTCGAGGCGTTGTATGGCTATCTGCTGCTGACCGGCAATGCCTATGTCGAGGCGGTGCCGGGGGCGCAGAAATTGCCGGGAGAGCTGCATGTGCTCAGGTCCGACCGGATGAATGTGGTGCCGGGGGTGGATGGCTGGCCGGTGGCATATGACTATGTGGTGGGCGGGCGGACGCATCGGTTTTCGGTGAGCGAGGATTACTCACCGATCTGCCACATCAAGAGTTTTCACCCGCAGGATGACCATTACGGGCTGTCGCCGATGCAGGCGGCGGCGGTGGCGGTGGATGTCCATGGCTCGGCTGCGGCGTGGTCCAAGGCGCTGCTGGACAATGCGGCGCGCCCTTCGGGGGCGATGGTTTACAAGGGGGCGGACGGGCAGGGCGCGTTGACCACGGATCAGTATGACCGGCTGGTGCAAGAGATGGAGATGCACCATCAGGGCGCGCGCAATGCCGGGCGGCCGATGCTGCTGGAAGGCGGGCTGGACTGGAAGCCGATGGGGTTTTCGCCGTCAGACATGGAGTTCCAGAAAACCAAGGAAGCGGCGGCGCGGGAGATTGCGATTGCCTTTGGGGTGCCGCCGATGCTGATCGGGATACCGGGGGACGCGACCTATGCCAATTATCAGGAGGCCAACCGGGCGTTTTTCCGGCTGACGGTGCTGCCGCTGGCGACGCGGGTCACGGCGG
>JBDTQR010000372.1:0-2782 GCA_039932095.1 bacterium
CGATATGGAATTGCATAGTAAGCTCCCAAGTTTCGGTTTCGCTTAACAGAAGCTGGGGCTTCCCAGCATGGGAAGGTCAAGACTTTAAAAAAGTTAATTTGGCACCTTGACCTTGCCATGATTGGAAGCCCCACTTGTAAGGCAACCTGACCGACAAGGATTGCAAGCGTGAACCCCGTGCCCAAGATCAAGACCCAAGCCCCTGCCATCAGCCTACAGATCGAAGGCATGACCTGTGCCTCCTGCGTGGCCCGTGTGGAGCGTGCGTTGAAAGCGGTTCCGGGCGTCGCCACCGCGCATGTCAACCTCGCCACCGAACGGGCCGAGGTGACGGCGACAAAGGCGGTCGACCCAGCAGCCTTGATCCGCGCGGTGTCGGATGCGGGATATGAGGCGACAGCCGATGCGACCGACCTGATCATTGAAGGTATGACCTGCGCCTCTTGCGTGGCGCGGGTCGAACGGGCGTTGCAAGCGGTGCCCGGTGTCACGCAGGCCAGCGTCAATCTGGCCACCGAACATGCGTTGGTCGAGGGTATGGCCGACCCCGCCGCCCTGATCGCTGCTGTGGAACGAGCGGGCTATGACGCTCGTGTCGCGATGGCAGACAGTGCCGCGAAAGTGGCCGAGACCGCCCGGAAGTCAGAAGACGCAGCCCTTCTGAAGCGCGATCTTATGCTGTCTGCCGTGCTGTCCGCGCCGGTCTTTGTGCTGGAGATGGGCTCGCATCTGATCCCGGCCATGCACCATTTTGTTATGATGACCATCGGGACGCAGGCCAGTTGGCTGTTGCAGTTCGCCCTCGCCACCTTGACCCTGATCGGCCCAGGTCGGCGGTTTTACCTCAAGGGCGTTCCAGCCCTGATCCGCCTTGCACCAGATATGAACAGCCTTGTCGCGGTCGGCACCGCTTCGGCCTATCTCTATTCGGTGGTAGCGACCTTCCTGCCCGGCGTTTTGCCCACTGGCACGGTGAATGTCTACTACGAGGCGGCGTCGGTCATTGTCACATTGATCCTGCTGGGCCGCTATCTGGAGGCACGGGCCAAGGGCCGCACCGGCCAGGCGATCCGCAGGCTGGTTGGCTTGCAAGCCAAGGTCGCGCGGGTGCGCCGTGATGGTCAAGTGGTCGAAGTGGCGCTGGATCAGGTGCGCCGTGATGACATTCTGGAAGCCCGCCCGGGAGAGCGGATCGCTGTGGACGGCGCGGTTGTCGAGGGCGACAGCTGGGTCGATGAATCCATGATCACAGGCGAACCGCTGCCGGTCTCCAAGGCCGTCGGTGGACGGGTGATCGGCGGCACGATCAACCAGAACGGGGCGCTGGCCTACCGCGCCACGGCAGTCGGGCGTGATACCATGCTGGCGCAGATCATCCGCATGGTCGAGGCAGCACAGGCTGGCAAAATGCCAATTCAGGCGCTGGTTGACCGGGTAACCCTGTGGTTCGTGCCAGTTGTCATGGGCTTGGCCGTGCTGACCTTTGCCGCGTGGATGATCTGGGGCCCACCGCCAGCACTTGGCTTTGCGCTGGTCAACGCAGTGGCAGTGCTGATCATCGCTTGCCCCTGTGCCATGGGCCTTGCCACCCCGACCTCGATCATGGTCGGCACCGGGCGTGCAGCCGAGATGGGCATTCTGTTTCGCAAAGGCGAAGCGCTGCAAAGCCTGCGCGACGTGCAGGTCGTGGCCTTTGACAAAACTGGCACCCTGACCGAGGGCCATCCGAAGCTGACCGACCTGATCCTGACCGGACCCTACACTCGTGACGTGGTGCTGGCCGAAGCCGCCGCCGCTGAAGCCAAGTCCGAACATCCCATCGCCCGCGCCATTGTTGCCACCGCTAAGGCCGAGGGTTTGACCCTGCCAGATATGACCGAGTTCCAGGCCGTGCCTGGCTTTGGCCTGTCGGCGCGCAGTCCGCGCGGCATGATCCACATCGGGGCAAACCGCTTCATGACCAAGCTTGGCATCGACATGGGCGTGCCATCTCAGGCGGAGGCATTGGCGGAAGCTGGCAAAACCCCACTTTACGTCGCCTTTGACACCACACTTGCTGCCATCGTGGCAGTCTCCGACCCGATCAAACCGACCACGGCAGAGGCCATCAAAGCGCTGCATGCGCTCGGCCTGAAAGTGGCGATGATCACCGGCGACAATTCCAAGACTGCCGCCTATATCGCAGGCCAACTTGGGATCGACCACGTCGTGGCCGAAGTGCTGCCTGCCGGAAAGGTCGATGCGGTGCGCAGTCTGAAAGCCAGCCTGGGCCATCTGGCCTATGTGGGCGACGGCATCAACGATGCCCCGGCCCTAGCCGAAGCGGATGTAGGCCTTGCGGTTGGCACCGGCACCGATGTGGCTATCGAAGCCGCCGATGTCGTTCTGGTGCGCGGCAACCTTATGGCCGTGCCTGAAGCTATTGCGATCTCGAAAGCTACGATGCGCAACATTGGCCAAAACCTGTTCTGGGCCTTCGCCTACAACGCGCTTTTGATCCCGGTCGCCGCCGGGGCATTGTTCCCGATCTGGGGCGTTCTGCTGTCGCCGGTTTTCGCGGCTGGCGCGATGGCGATGTCCTCGGTCTTTGTCCTTGGCAATGCATTGCGTCTGCGCCGCTTTGCCGTCCCTGCAATGGAGGTTTGACATGAACATTGGTGAAGTAGCAAAGGCTTCCGGCGTGACAGCCAAGATGATCCGCTACTACGAAGAAATCCACCTGATCCCGCAACCCGAACGCACCGCGTCCGGCTACCGATCCTATGGGCCAAACGACGTGCAA
>JBDTQR010000373.1:0-2752 GCA_039932095.1 bacterium
CGGAATAGGATTGTTCGCGCTGATCGTCCGAACGGTGCAGGTCGCGCACGACCTCTGCAATCGCCATCAGATCGCCGGAGTTGATCTTTTGCTCGTATTCCTGCGCCCGGCGCGACCACATCGCACGTTTGACGCGGGCCTTGCCCTTCAGCGTGTCCAAAGCCTTGGTCACGACATCAGGGGTCGAGAGCGAGCGCATGCCGACGTCGGTGGCCTTATGCGTCGGAACCCGTAGGGTCATTTTGTCTTTTTCAAAGGAAATAACGAAGAGTTCCAGGTGGATACCGGCAATCTCTTGCTCTTCGATCGAGATGATGCGGCCCACGCCATGCGCAGGATACACCACGAACTCGTCAGGGTGGAACTCAGGCTTCTTCATTTTGGTCATTCAGTCGTTTCCTCAGGGGCAAGGCCTGTTTAAGACCACAGATCCCCGGTCACTGCTTGCGCCGCGCCGTTTCCGATAGGATATGTCGTCAGAAAAACCACGCACAGGCGAGCAGCTCTGAGCGGGTTTCAGGGATCCTTCATTGATTGTGACAACTGTATAACACAAAAATCGTCTGATTCCAACTGTCGCGAAGAGGCGGCGGCGCGAAATCAGGCGGTTTGCGAACAAACTCACATCAAATCTGTCATGTTCTGGCTGCATGGCTCGCCGCGCCACGCACGGGCAGAATCAGCCGCCGGGACCGGCCAGTTCGGAGAAGTATTTCTTGACCTTGTCCTTTTCGCCGTCGCGCGCCTCGGCATCGGGCAGACCGTCTTTCTTGGTGACAATCACCGGCCACATTTCCGAATATTTGCGGTTGAACGCCACCCAGGCCTCCAGATCCGGCTCGGTGTCCGGGCGGATCGCATCGGCGGGGCATTCCGGCTCGCACACGCCGCAGTCGATGCATTCATCCGGGTGGATGACCAGCATGTTTTCGCCCTCGTAGAAACAATCCACCGGGCATACCTCGACACAGTCGGTGTATTTGCAGGCAATGCAGTTGTCGACCACCACGTAAGTCATCGTCTCGTCGTCCTGTTCTTCGCGATGGCGCCTGACTACTGGAGCGGCGCGGATCATTCAAGGTCAGTTGGCGCCTGATCCACCTGTGGCGGGTCAAGATCGTCGTAGAGCCGCTGCGCCTCAAGGGCCGGGCCGCGGCGTTCGCCCAATTCCTGCACCCGGATGACCCGGATGCGGTTGCCCTGCGGAAATGTCAGCACGTCACCGGGCAACACGGCATGGCCGGGTTTGCGGCAATGCTGACCGTTCAGCCGCAGATGACCGGAGGTGATCAGATCGGCGGCCAGATCGCGACCTTTGAAGAACCGCGCCTGCCATAGCCATTTGTCCAGCCGAAGTCGCGGCTGGGTCGCAGGCTCCGGCCGGGCGCCGGGCCCCGCCAATCAGGTCTTGAGCCGCAAAGCGGCCAGCACGGCAAAAGGGTTGTCAGGATCGATGGGTTTTTCCGCACGGGGCGGGCGGGCCTCATAGGTCTTGCCCTTGGTGTCGTCATGGCGCGGCGGCCGGTCGCCCTTGCCGTCATGGCGCGGCTTGCCGCCATCGCGGGGTTTGCCACCGTCTTTCGGCTTGCCCTGATAGCCGTCACGCCGCCCTTCGCCCTCTTTGCGACGGTCCGGGCGGCCGCCTTCACGCGGCGGGCGCGGTGCCTCGGCCACGGGGGCATCGCCCGCAGGGGCCGGGACGACGGCGTCAGCACGCGGACCACGGTCAGCCCGCGGGCTGCCTTCGGGCCGGGGGCCACGTTCCGGTCGCGGGCCACGTTCGGGCCGGGCGGGGCGTTCACGCGGTTTCGGCGCCCAGGTGAAGGTGTAATAGGCCTCCATCTCGGGCGGCGCATCCGGCAACGGCTCGGCTTCTGTCTCCGGTTCGAGTTCAAGCACCGGCTGGAGCAGCGACACTTCTTCCGGCACCGGGTTCAGCGAGACCGGCTCTGCCGGAGCCTCGACCACCGGGGCCGCGACCGGGGCGGTCTTGACCTTTACCCGCTCTGCCTTGTCACCCTTGTAGCCAAGCCCCGCCATCAGATCGACGAATTGCTCCATCGTCATGCCGGTGATCGACAGCATTTCCGGCGTCGCCTCAAACCCGGCGCGGCTGTCTTTTGCGCGCAGCAGGTCGGCCAGCCGTTCCAGCATGTCGATGCGGATCGCCCGGGCCCCGGCCGGGTGGTAGCCCGCCAGCGTGTAATGGCTGCGCGGCACTTCCGGCAGGTTGGGGATGGTCACCAGACCCGGCGGCGGACTTTCCGGGAAATCTTCCAGACCGTTCCACAGCGACCACAGCACCAGACGCAACCTGGTGGCAGCAGGTTTCAGGAGCAGCGGCAGGAAGATGGTGAACTGGCCAAAGCGCACGCCATGCTTGCGCAGGGCAGACCGGGCGTCCTGATCCAACTCCTTGACCTCGGCGGCCACCAGATCGCGGGCAATCACGCCCATTGCCTCGACCAGACGGAAGGCGAAACCGCGGGCGAGGCCCTGCAGGGTCTCATCCCGCGACATCGCCATCAGCGGTTCGAACTGGGCGGCAATCTTGCGGTCGATGAAATGCTGGGCGCGGCGGCGGACCTTGTCGGCGATATCGGGGCCGGCTTCCTCGTCGACAAAGACCTCGACCTGCGGACGCGAGGCTTCGCCGCCCTTGACCAACTTGCCGATGGCCGAATTGCCCCACATCAGGCCGCCCTGCGTGGTGAAGTCCATCTCGGTGTCGGGGGCATTGTAGAACTTGTCG
>JBDTQR010000374.1:0-2745 GCA_039932095.1 bacterium
TCACCGATGAGAGCGGCACCAAGGTGCAGTTCAACTCGCCCGAAACCGTCGCCGCGTTCGAATGGATGGCCGAGACCTATGACCGCAACGGCAAATATGCGGCGATGTTGCCGCCCGGCATTGAGAGCTGGGGCGACATCTCGAACAACGAGGCGTATCTCGCGGGCAAGATCGGTTACACGCACAACGCCTTTTCGGTCTACGCCGCGGCCAAGCGTGACAACAATCCGGTCTTCCCGGGCACGATCGTTTTGCGCCAGCCAAATGCCAACAATGGCGACAGCCGCGATGGCGGGCAGACTGGGGGCTGGCTGACCATCTTCAAAGGTGCACCAAATGCCGACCTGGCCAAGCAATTGGCGCTGGACCTGCTGGACCCGGCCAACTTTACCAAGATGTCCTCTGTAGCAGGTGGCTTGTTCATGCCGGCGTTTGAAAACCTGTGGACGGATGATCTGATCAAGGCCGATCCGAACTTCCAGATCATCAAGGAGCAGGTCAGCGTGGCAGAGCCGTTCATCGGGCCGTCCTGGCCTGCTGCCCCCAATGCCGCGATTGACGCGATCCGTGCGCAGGGGATTACCGAACAGGCAGTCGGTAACATGCTGGCTGGCCGGATGACGGCAGCCGAAGCCGTAGCGGACGCCCATCAGAAAATGGTCGACCTGTTCGAAGAAGGCGGCATGCCGCAGAACTGACGGGTCAAACGGGCGGCCCGGGCAACGGGCCGCCCGTCTGCCGCAGCACGGCAACGCGACAGGAGAATCATTCCATGGCGGACAGCACAAACAACGGGGCGGCCCGCCTGCCGAGGTCACCTCGCCGGCGCCAGAACCGTGCACAGTCCATTCTGGGCCGGGACTGGAAAGTCGCCTATCCTTTTGTGCTGCCCATGGTCATCATCATGGTGGGCCTGATCCTCTGGCCGTTCCTCGATGCGATCCGGATGTCGGGCACGGCGCTGAACTTTCTGACCGGCGAGACGACCTGGGTTGGCTTACGCAATTACGAAAGGCTGTGGACCAACTCCGACTATGCGCTGGCCATGTGGAATACTGTGACCTTTACCTTCTGGTCGCTGCTGATCAAGCTGGTCGCGGGCATGGCGATTGCCCTGATCCTGAACAGTCGATTGCCATACCGCAATCTGCTGTCAGGCCTGATGCTGCTGCCGTGGATCGTGCCTGAAATCGTGACGGCGTTGACCTGGAAAAGCATTTACGATCCGCTGTTTGGCGGTTTGAATCCGATCTTGCTGGGACTTGGGCTGATCGAAAAACCATTGGGATGGCTGTCCGACCCCAGCCTTGCGATGCCGTCGATCATAGTGGTGAATGTCTGGAAAGGCATCCCCTTCTATGTCCTGCTGCTGCTGGCCGGGCTGAAGGCTGTGGACCGCGAGCAGTTGGAGGCGGCCGAGATTGACGGTGCCTCTGTCGTGCAGCGGTTTCGCCATGTCACGCTGCCGTCGATGAAATATGTGATCATCGTGACGCTGCTGCTCAGCTTCATCTCGACATTCAACCAGTTCGGGCTGCCATTCCTGATGACACAGGGTGGACCGTCGGGGGCGACGAAACTCTATTCGATACTGGCCTATGAAAAGGCCATCGCCTCGCTGCAATATGGGCCCGGCACCGCCATAGCCTTTTCTGTCGCCCCGTTGATGGGGGTGATCATCTGGATGCTGGCACGCCTGATGCGACAGGATGACAAGGCGGTACGAGTGCGGCTTGGCGGCACCACGGGCGAACGCGTGGCGCGGGCGTTCAGTTGGCTGTT
Organism: bacterium; assembly: GCA_039932095.1. Taxonomy (GTDB): domain Bacteria; phylum Pseudomonadota; class Alphaproteobacteria; order Rhodobacterales; family Rhodobacteraceae; genus Stagnihabitans. The sequence goes on from JBDTQR010000374.1 coordinate 1,783, forward strand.
TTCGCTGGTGCTGGATGTGGTGCTCTGGCCGCTGGAAATGGCCGTGCGCGGCTTTACGGCCATCGCGCTACGCCTGAGCAGGGGTACAGGGCGGCCGGTCTTGGGGCGACGTGGTCAGCACCGGGCCAGCATGACGCTGCGCTTGACCATCTTGGTGCCGTTCATGGTGTTCGTGCTGTTTCCGTTTTACTGGATCCTCAACACCTCGTTGAAATCCACGCCACAAATCTCAGAGCGGCGATCTATCTTCTGGCCAGAGCCCTTTACGCTGGAGCAGTTCCGCGCGCTGATCGAGGACACGCAGTTTCTGACCTGGCTGGGCAATTCGATCTTTGTGGCAGTGGCGGCGACGGTGATATCCGTGGCCTTTGCCTCGCTGGCCGCCTATGCCCTGTCACGGTTGCGCTTTGCTGGTGCGGGGATTCTGACGACCTGCCTGCTGATCACGTATTTGCTGCCCGGCACGTTGTTATTCATTCCGCTCTATCAGATCCTCGCTTCGATGGGTCTGATCAACTCCTATGCCGCGCTGATCGCGACCTATCCGACGTTTCTGCTGCCTTTCGCTACTTGGGTGCTCCTGGGCTATTTCCGGTCGATCCCGGTCGAGCTGGAAGAGGCGGCGATGATCGACGGCGCAGGCCGTTTGACGATTTTCTGGAGCATCACCTTGCCACTGGCGGCCCCGGCGATCCTGGCGGTCACGCTTTTTGCCTTTACCACCGCGTGGAACGAATTCCTGTTCGCATTCGTCTTTATAACATCGGAATCCCTGCGCACTTTACCCATCGGCCTGCAATCGTTGGTCGTGGGCGATATCCTGCCTTGGGGCAAACTGATGGCGGCCTCGCTTTTGACCGCTGTGCCGGTGGCGGTGCTTTACACATTTGCGCAGCGCTATCTGACCGAAGGTTTGACAGTGGGCGGCGTCAAAGGGTGACCGTCCGCTGCTCGCGGTGCATA
>JBDTQR010000375.1:0-2711 GCA_039932095.1 bacterium
GCCACGGTATCGCTCCGGTCAAACCGGATGCTGGCTTCGGCAAGTGCCGGAAGATGGTCGGCGAGTTCAGCCTCCAACGCGGCGGCGATGGTGTTGGCCTCGGCCAGCGCGATGCCGGGGGCCAGTGCGATCACCACATCGACATGCAGGCGGTGGCCCATCCAGCGGGCACGTGCCTCGGTCACCTTCTCGATGCCTTTGACGTGTTCGGCGGCGTGGTAGACCTCGTCCAGCGTGCCCGGCTCCAACCCGTCGAGCATGCGGGTGAACACTGATTTGGCCGATTGCCAGACGATGCCGAAGATGGCGACGGTGATCAGCAGGCCGACGATCGGGTCAGCCAGGGGAAAGCCCAGCCAGACTCCAAACGCGCCCAGTACCACGGCCAGACTGGTCAGCCCATCGGTGCGGGCGTGATAGCCGTCGGCGATCAGCGCGGCGCTGTCGATCTCGCGCCCGACACGTATGCGCAGGACGGCCACCACCTCGTTGCCCGCAAAGCCCGCGAGTCCGGCCAGAACCACCCAGCCGAGCGCCACAATCGATTGCGGGTGCAGAAGACGGTAAATCGCCTCGTACCCGGCGAAGACCGCGCTGAACAGGATGATCGCAACAATCAGCACCCCGGCGATATCCTCAACCCGGCCATAGCCATAGGGGAAGGTCTTGTTCGGTTTGCGCCGCGCCAGAAGGAAGGCGACCCAAAGGGGAATCGCGGTGCCCGCGTCCCCGACATTGTGGATCGCGTCGGCCAGCAGCGCCACGCTGCCCGACATCAGCACAACCAGAATTTGCGCGGTTGCCGTCACCGCGAGGATCACGAACGACCATTTGATCGCCCAGATGCCACGCGTCGTAGTGGCGATGGTTGCGTCCATCACGCCGTGGCTGTGGCCGTGTGCGCCGCCATGGTCATGGGCAGCTTTAGCTTGCGGTGAGCCGAAGCCAAACCAGTCCAGAATGTTGTTCAGCATCGGCGGCTCCTAGAGGTATTTCGCAAGGACTTTGAATTCCGCCAATGTGGCAGCGCTCGCCTGGCCATCGGGGCCTTCGGTCAGACAGTGTTCCAAATGGTCATGGATCAGCTCGCGCTTGGCATTGGTGATGGCACTTTCCACCGCGAACAGTTGTTGGGCGATGTCGGCGCAAGGTCGCTGCGCTTCGATCATCGCTATGACCGAGGCCAGATGGCCATGCGCGCGTTTGAGGCGTTTGATCAAGGCGGGGTGGGAGTCGTGGGTCATGATCTATCCTAGGGGGGAGGATAGGGCGGCTTCAATGGAAATCGGGTTTACGGCTCATATCTCAGCCTAAAATCGAGCTCCTTCCGACGGGCCAGAACCACCAAACCAGCCACACAGAGGCGGCCAGCCAGATAGCGACGATGGCTGCCATGGCCCAATAGCTTTTTGGCCTGCCTTCGAGCCGGATCGCCTGTTCCCGGAACGCCGCCATCAGCGGGGCGGGAACAAGCCGGACAGCAAGCAAAATGCCAAGCGGAACGATGATGACATCATCAAGATAACCGAGCACGGGAATGAAGTCGGGTATCAGGTCAATCGGACTGAGGGCGTAAGCGGCGACAGCACCCGCCGCCACCTTTGCATGCCAAGGAACCCGTGGGTCACGGGCCGCAATCCACAGCGCAACCACGTCACGCTTTATAGCGCGCGCCCACAACTTGATCGACGAAAGTACCGTCATTCCACCATCCGCCTTTTGTCTGACCGCGCTTCGCTTCAACCCATGCTTTGGTGTCAATCAACTTCTGGGAGGGCCGGGCAGCAAGGTATACCGCTTTCAACATCTGCGTGTTTCAAGCTGCGACACTCCCGGTTTGCAGCCGTCAGCTGAGGGTGATGCTTAAGCCCGGAAACGTCTCGAGCAGCCAATACGCCATGCGCGTCATCTGTCCAGTCATCACCGCCAGCCCCATCAGGACCATCACCCCGCCCGCCAACAGGTAGAGCACCCGTCCCGCCCGCCCGATGGATTTGATCCGGGCCGCGATGCCTTCGGTGAAAAGGGCGGTCGGCAGGAACCGTACGCCCAAACCCAGCGAATAGATCGCCAGCAGCCATACGCCGTCGCTCAGGCTGCCCGCGCTGGCGCTGAGCGTCAGGATCGCGCCAAGGATCGGGCCGATGCAAGGAGTCCAGCCAAACGCGAAGGCCAAGCCAAGGATGTAGGCGCTGATCGGCCGTCCGCCGGTGATGTCGAGGTTGAACCGGGTATCGCGGGCAAAGACCGAGAGCCGAAACAGTCCCAGCATCACCAGACCGAACAGGACGATTACCGCGCCGCCGATCAGGTTCAGCTCCGCCCGCCAAGTCAGCAGTACCGAGCCCAAAGCGCTGGCGCCTGCCCCAAGCGAGATAAAGACCGAGGCAAACCCAAGCACGAAACAGGCGGCCAATCCCAACGCCGCCAATCGCGCCCTCAGGCCAACTTTGTGGCGGCGCAAATCGGGTTGACCTGCGATGAAGGACACATAGCCTGGCACCAAGGGCAGGACACAGGGCGACAGGAAGGATATGGCCCCAGCAAAGAAGGCGGCGAAGATGCCAACGCCCGAGATTGTCAGCATCGAGTTGCCCTCATAGCCACCCCCAAAATTCGGTCCCACATCCCCGGCTGCGGCTTGTCGTAATCGTTTGTCAAGGCATTGATGAACATCAGCATATTGACCGGCTGAAACTCCAGCCCGTGGA
>JBDTQR010000376.1:0-2679 GCA_039932095.1 bacterium
GGCGACATCATCGGTAGGTCGGGCGATAGCCCGCGTCTGCTCCAACGCCACCCGCACCAACTCCGCCGCCCGCGCGTCCAATCCCAGACCCGGTCCCAGACAGAGGGCGTTGATCCTTGTGTCGGCCAGAATCTCCGCCAGCCCTGCCCCATCTGCCACGGTCTTCAGCATGATCGCATCCAGCCGGCCGGCGTTTTCGGCCAGGGCCTCCGGCGGGCAGGCCAGTGTCACCAGCCCTGCCCCGATCCTCAGCGCGCCGCGTGACGACATCCGGGCGGCGCCACCATGACCGGGGGGGCCGGAGAGGATCAGGGCGTGGCCGTGGGAGAATTTGTGGGCATCAGTCCCGCTGAAGGCCTTGTCCAGGATGCTTTGGGGAGAAGAAAAGCCAGGAAGCAGGGTGTGGTCATTCACCAGACGGACAATAGCGGAAAAGTCTGCCTTGATCCCTTGAGTCTTGTTGTAGGCGCGCCCCAGCACCTTGGCCGGACTGTTCCGCGGCAAGCCGATGTCATGACAGGTGATACGCCCGCAGCAGGAAGGGCCGGCAGCCAGCACATGGCCCCGCTTCATCCATGAAAAGGTGACCGTCAGATCGACCTGTGCGGCACTTCCCAGTTCCCGGCCGCTGTCGCTGCACAGACCCGAAGGGAGATCGACGGCCACCGACTTACCCCTTGTCAAAGACGCCGCCGTGCTGGTCCTTTCGATGAAGCTGGCAACTTCCCCTTCCGGGGCGCGCGTCAGCCCAGTGCCGAAGATCGCGTCGATGACCACATCACGGTCCGCGCCCCAGGGGTCGAAATCGGTCGAGGTGCCGACCTCCCCCATCCCCACCCACCGCTCATAATTCACCCTTGCATCTGCAGGCATCCGCTCCGGCGAGCCATGCAAGGACACCTCCACCTCCCAGCCCCACTCCTTCAACAGCCGCGCCACGACGAAGCCGTCGCCGCCGTTGTTGCCCGGGCCGCACAGCACCACGGCGCGGAACGATCCGGCCTGCAGTTCGGGCCATTCGGCGAACACCGCATCGACCACGCCGCGGCCTGCCCGCTCCATAAGCTCCAGCCCGGTCACGGCACCCGAGGCAATCGCGGCGGCCTCGATGGCGCGCATCTGGGCGGCGGTCAGGATTTCGGTCATGCTTTGGGCCCTTTGTTTGCTGATCGCACAAAAAAGCATCGCCTTGCTGAAATTTTGGACGTGATAGCCAAATTCCCGCCCAAGGTTACCGCATCCGCACCCTAGTCAATTGTCCGCCCGGAAAGGAAGTGATGTGACGGACAGAGACGAAAATTCGCTGGGGGAGTCAGCCCATGAAGAAGATCGAAGCCATCATCAAACCGTTCAAACTTGATGAGGTCAAAGAGGCGCTGCAGGAGGCTGGCATTCAGGGCCTGTCCGTCACCGAGGTCAAGGGCTTTGGCCGGCAGAAGGGCCACACGGAGCTTTACCGTGGCGCGGAATATGTCGTGGATTTCCTGCCCAAGGTGAAGATCGAAGTGGTCCTGACCGACGACATGGTCGACACCGCGATTGCCGCCATAATCTCTGCCGCGCGGACCGACAAGATCGGCGACGGCAAGATCTTTGTCAGCTCGGTCGAGCAGGCCATCCGTATCCGCACCGGCGAGTCCGGCGACGACGCGATTTAACCTGCACCCGCGCCGGGCTGGCGCAGGGCAGTTTAAGGATCACCGGGCCGCAAGGCCCATAGGAAACCCCAACCGAAAGGCAGCATGATGAGCGCAGTTGCAAAAGCTCTGAAACTGATCAAGGACGAGGACGTCGAATATGTCGACATCCGCTTTACCGACCCCAAGGGCAAGCTGCAGCATGTGACGCTGGTGGCCGATCTGGTGGATGAGGACTTCTTCGAGGAAGGCTTCATGTTCGACGGCTCCTCCATCGCTGGCTGGAAGTCGATCGATCAGTCGGACATGAAGCTGATGCCGGATGCCTCGTCGGTCTATCTGGACCCGTTCTACGCCGAAAAGACCCTGTGCGTGCATTGCAACGTGGCAGAGCCGGACACCGGCGAGTTGTATGACCGCTGCCCGCGGGCGATTGCGTTCCGCGCCGAGGCGTTTCTGAAGTCCTCGGGGATCGGCGATACGGCGTTCTTCGGGCCGGAAGCCGAGTTCTTCATTTTCGACGACGTGCGCTATTCGGTGACGCCGCAGAAAGTGTCGTTCCAGATTGACGCGGAAGATGCAGCCTGGAACACCGATGCGGCGTTCGAGGGTGGCAATCTGGGCCACCGGGCGCCGCACAAGGGCGGCTATTTCCCGGTCAACCCGGTGGACACGGCGCAGGATCTGCGTGGCGAGATGCTGTCGACCATGAAGCGCATGGGCATCAAGGTGGACAAGCACCATCATGAGGTGGCCACCGCACAGCATGAGTTGGGGATGATCTTTGGCGGGCTGGTCGAACAGGCCGACAACATCCAGAAGTACAAATATGTCATCCACAACGTCGCGGCGGCCTATGGCAAGACCGTGACCTTCATGCCAAAGCCGATGAAGGGCGACAACGGCTCGGGGATGCATGTGAACATGTCGATCTGGAAGGGCGGCAAGCCGCTGTTTGCCGGCGACAAATATGCCGACCTCAGCCAGGAGGCGCTGTATTTCATCGGCGGCATCCTGAAGCATGCCAAGGCGCTGAACGCGC
>JBDTQR010000377.1:0-2674 GCA_039932095.1 bacterium
GGCCCCAAGGCCCAGTCGCGTAACGCGCCCGCAGCTTCGGCGGCATAGCCCTGGCCCTCATCGGCCCCGTCATACAGAAACCAGCCCAGCTCCGGTTCAGGGAATACCGGCCCATGACAAACCGCAACCTGCCCGAGCGCCCGGCCTTCATGTGTGACGATCAGCGCCCCCATGTCCAACAAGACCCACTGCGCCGTGTCATTGCAGAACCAGTCCCAGGCCTTGGCCCGGTCATGCGGCCCGCCCATATATTGCGCCCGTGCGGTCACGAGAAACCCGGCATAGGCCGCGAAATCCGCCATCACGGCCGGGCGCAGGGTCAGGCGTTCGGTTTGCAGGGTCGGCGCGATCATACGGCCACCCAACGGTGTTCAAACATCGCATAATCGCCCGCCGCAACGGTGCCGTGTTCAACCGCAACTGCGCCCAGACGCTCGGCCAGCCGCAGGGACCGGGTATTGGCCAGGCTGACATAGCTGATCACCCGCGTCATACCCAGGGTCTTCTGGCCATGCGCCAGGGCTGCGCGCGCCGCTTCGGCCGCCAGGCCCCGCCCCTCGGCGTCGGCCGTCAGATGCCAGGCCAGTTCCGGTGACTCATAATGCGCCGGATGCTGCAACCCGACCCAGCCCAGAACCACGTCCCCGGCCCCGACCAGCGTCCACAGCCCGAACCCGCGCAGCGCCCAGTGGCCGCGCTCTGCCGCGAACTGCCGCCAAACCTCATGGTCCTGCGTCAACGGCCCCCCGATATGCCCGGCCCGGTCCGACATCCAGAACGTACGGAATACCGGATAGTCGGCCAGTTCATGCGGCCGCAGCGTCAGACGCCGTGTGGTCAGGACCGGGGTCATGCCATCACCCTCGGATGACGGAACACCCTGACCTCAGTGCCGCGCGGTGTGGTCCAGGTGCCGTCCTGCACCGCCCCCAACCGCCGCGCCAAAGCCGCCGAGCGCTCATTGTCAAAGTTGATGTAGCTGACCGCCGTCTGCCACGCCAACGACCCGAACACATGCAGCAAGACCGCCCGCGCCGCCTCATGGGCATAACCCTTGCCCTCATCCGCTGCCGGCCAGATATGCCACTTGATCTCGCGTTCCAGCTGGCCATCCGGCCACCACGGCCCACACAGCCCCACCACCCGGTCGTCATCATGGGCTTCCAGCGCGAACGGTGCAAATCCCCGCAACAGCCCATGCCCCATCATTGCCGCAAAACCACGCCACGCCTCATGCGGCATCGCGGCCCAGCCCAGAGCAGCTGCCCGGTCAGAGCCCAGAAACGCCTGATAGGCGGGGATATGCCGTGCCGCCAAAGGCACCAGCCGCAGCCGCTCGGTGTTAAGGACCACAGTCACTGCAGCCCCCGCAGATCATGCACGATCACCACATCGCCCGGATCGGCCTTGGCCGCATTTGCGTCAACCACGCCGCCCAACCGCAAACCCAACGCAATCGACCGCGCATTGCCGGCGTCGATATAATTGACCAGCCGGTCCCACCCAAAACTCGCCCGCGCCCAGTGCATAACGGCCCAGGCCGCCTCGGTCGCATAGCCATGGCGCTCGGCCTCGGGCAATACGAACCAGCCCAGTTCTGGCTCGGGATAGAACTCCGGCTGATAGATCCCGACTTCGCCGATATAGGCTGCGGTCGCGCGGTCCACGACCGTGAACGGCCCATAGCCCATCAACGGCCATTGCGCGACCTCTGACGCCCAGACCCGCCAGCTGTCACGCCGGTTCAGCGGCCCGTCTTCCCAGATCGAACGGTCGGTCGCATAGAACGCCGCGCGATGGGCGAAATCCGCCAGCACCGGCAGCCGCAGGATCAGCCGTTTCGTGGTCAGTTGCGGCCCGATCATGCCAGCCGCCCCTTGTGCCGCCACCGCATGATGTCATGCCCGCCGTTCGGCTGATGCGGGCCTTCCAGAACCGCCCCCAGCTTCTCAGCCACCCGGATCGAGGCGCCATTGACCACGTCGATCAGACTGACCAGCGGCGCAAGGCCGTGTGTTTCATAGGCCCAGTCCCGCGCCACCAGTGCCGCCTCGGCCGCATAACCCTTGCCCTGATGCGCCGGATAGATCACCCAGGTCAGCTCTGGCTCGGCCCGCCAGTCGGGGTAATAGATCCCGACCCGGCCCACCGGCTCGGACCCTGCCGAAACCCAGAACGGACCATAGCCGCGCAGCGTCCACAAGCCCGCAGCAATCGCGGCACCTTCCCAGGCATCGCGCCGCTCCGCCGGGCCACCGATAAACCGCGATGGCTCGGTCGCGCAAAAGGCGATGAATGCCTCTGCGTGATCAGGGCTTGCGGGCCCCAGGGTCAACCGTGCAGACGTCAGCGTCGGAGCGATCATGCCACACCGCCCCTCAACCGATCATTCGCATGAAAGATCGTCGCCGTCGAAAAATCTTCGCAGAAGATTTTCCCGTCTGATCGGCCCCAACTCATTTCTTCTTGAACATCCCGGCAAGGCCCTGCGGCAGCCCGCCGCGCGGCATGCCGCCCATTCCGCCCCCAATACCCTGCTGCATTGCTTTCGACGCCGCTTCCAGCTGTGCCGGGTCCATGTTTTTCAGATCGGGCATGCCGCCGTCAGCGCCGCCTTTGCCCATCATCTGCTTGATGGCTTGTTTCATCATGCCACCCTTGCCCATCTTCTTCA
>JBDTQR010000378.1:0-2644 GCA_039932095.1 bacterium
CTGGAACGCTTCCTGCAGAACTCGGCGCATGACAACTGGATCGTGGCGAACTGCTCGACCCCGTCCAACTACTTTCACATCCTGCGCCGCCAGATGTACCGCGATTTCCGCAAACCGCTGATCCTGATGACGCCGAAATCGCTGCTGCGTCACCCGATGTGCATCTCGGACGCCGCCGATTTCACCGACGGGTCAAGCTTCCACCGCGTGCTGTGGGATGACGCGCAAAAGGGCCGCTCGACGCAAAAGCTGCAGCCGGATGACAAGATCAAACGTGTCGTGTTGTGCTCCGGCAAGGTCTATTATGACCTGCTGGCCGAACGTGATGCCCGTGGCATCGACGACGTCTACCTGCTGCGTGTCGAACAACTCTACCCGGTGCCGAAGAAATCGCTGATCGAGGAGCTGACCCGCTTCAAGAAGGCCGACGTGGTCTGGTGCCAGGAAGAGCCGAAGAACCAGGGCGCCTGGTCCTTCATCGAACCCCCTCTTGAATGGGTCCTGGGCCAGATCGGTGCCACCACCGGACGTGCCCGCTACATCGGCCGCGTCGCCTCGGCCTCGCCCGCGACGGGCCTCGCTTCCAAACATAAATTCGAACAACAGGCTCTGGTGAACGAAGCCCTGTCCCTAGGAGAATGACATGACGGATGTAATGGTGCCCTCGCTTGGGGAAAGCGTGTCCGAGGCCACTGTCTCGACCTGGTTCAAGAAGGTCGGTGACGCGGTCAAGCAGGACGAAATGCTCTGCGAACTGGAAACCGACAAGGTCTCGGTCGAGGTGCCCAGCCCGGTGACCGGAGTTCTGGCCGAAATCATCGCGCCCGAAGGTGCCACCGTCGCGGCTTCGGCCCGGCTGGCCGTCGTGGTAGAAGGCGCTGCCGCGCCAGTTGCCAAAGATGCCGGTGCGAAAGACAAGGTCACCAAGGCGCTGGAAGGTGTGCCAACCACGGTGGCCGAACCCTCGCTGGCCCCGATCGGCGGGCCGGAACCGGTGGTGGCCAAGGATGTCGAAAACGCCCCGGCGGCCAAGAAGGCGATGGAAGAGGCCGGTTTGAAACCCGACCAGGTCATCGGCACCGGTCGCGATGGCCGCATCATGAAGGAAGATGTCGCCAAAACGGTCGCCGCCCCTGCCCCTGCCCCTGCCCCTGCGCCGGTTGCGATCCCGCGTGCGCCGGTCCCGGCAGACGACGCCGCCCGCGAAGAACGCGTCAAGATGACCCGGCTGCGCGCCACCATCGCCCGCCGCCTGAAAGACGCGCAGAACACCGCCGCCATGCTGACCACCTATAATGAGGTCGACATGTCCGCCGTCATGTCGCTGCGCAACGAATACAAGGACGCCTTCGAAAAGAAGCACGGCGTGAAGCTTGGCTTCATGTCCTTCTTCGTCAAGGCCTGCACCCATGCCTTGAAAGAGGTGCCAGAGGTCAATGCCGAAATCGATGGTCAGGATGTGGTCTACAAGAACTACGTCCATATGGGCGTCGCGGTCGGCACGCCCTCTGGCCTCGTGGTCCCGGTGGTGCGCGACGCCGACCAGATGGGCTTTGCCACGATCGAGAAGAAGATCTCAGAACTGGGTCTGCGTGCCCGCGACGGCAAACTGTCGATGGCCGAAATGCAGGGCGGCAGCTTCACCATCTCCAACGGCGGCGTCTACGGCAGCCTGATGTCCTCGCCCATCCTGAACCCGCCGCAGTCGGGCATCCTCGGCATGCACAAGATCCAGGACCGCCCGGTCGTGGTCGCCGGCCAGATCGTCATCCGCCCGATGATGTACCTCGCCCTGAGCTACGACCACCGCGTGGTCGACGGCAAGGGAGCGGTGACGTTCCTCGTGCGGGTCAAGGAGGCGCTGGAGGATCCGCGGCGGTTGCTGATGGATTTGTGAGGGTTGACGTGGAAGAATTGAAACCAACCACTCAAGGGATTTTTCCAAGCTTCGGGCTTGGTTCCCTGTTTGTCGCTATGATCTTATTGCTTCTTGGACCCGAAAAAATTGCAAACTTAAGCGACTATGATCTCAAGAATTTGGATCTTCCCGACGCTCTCTGGCTGCCAATAGGCGCCATATTCACTTTCTTGCTTTATACGTTAGGCCGATTTGTTGCATATATAGGGAAGCTTTTTGGTCATTTTTTTAAATTGAGTGGGTTCCATTCTAATAAGTTATATGCAGAACTAGTTTGCCTAGAAAATGAGTGGCTATGGAAACGCTATCAGCAGCAGGAACAAAGCGATAGCCTAGTATGGGGCATTTTGGGAATCTGTTTAACTCTTTTGATTGTTTTTGGAATTGGAGTGGGAAGGCGTTTTATTGGCCTCGAAGGTAGCCTCCCTTTTTCATGGAGCGCCGCGTATTTTCTAGCAACCGCCATCTTTATGCTGTTAGGCGCCCTGAAGGTGTCTCAACTGGAATTAGAACATTTGATCTTGACTTTCCATCATACTACCATCAAGGGAAAAGTGGGGTTGCGTCGAGTTGACGACAACAGTCTTATTGGGCCTCTCTCGTCGACAGCGGTTGTAATTCCCACTGACCAGCAAAAGTAAAGGTTCCCTTCGTTGATGCGAAGGGCGCGGTGACGTTCCTCGTCCGGGTGAATGAGGCGCTGAAGGATCCTCGGCAGCTCTTGAT
>JBDTQR010000379.1:0-2627 GCA_039932095.1 bacterium
GTTCTTCGGTCACAGCCGCTGCGTAAGCGCGATATGCTATTGGGTCGCGCTGTTTCTTCTTAACTTCTGCTAGCAGGCTGCCAACCTCACCGAACAGACCGAGAAGTGCAAAGTTCAAAGACGGCGCATCTCGCCGAAGGTCGGTAGCCAGCGCAGATCTCGAGTAATCTTCTACCGAAAGGGGTACGAATTCATCGATCCTTGTCATAGCTTCCCCATATCTGGGCACCAGTCTTGCACCGTATGCTGTATTCTGTGCTACGCATCTGAATCTTCTCTCGTGAAACAGGCAAGCAAAAATTGGTGGATTTGAGTTCTTAGCCCTCTATTTGTCGTACGATGCCAGTGCCGAAAAGACCTCAAGCATTTACTGCAGTCCTTGCAGAACCTCACCGGTCGCGATCCAAGTCACGGCCAGACTTCAACCTCTCTGGCATATCTTGCTCTGATCTTTGTGCTTCTCGCAGCGTCAGCCCGAACGCCACATGCGACTTTGCGGCCGAAACAACGGCCCGCGCGATCCACTTCCGCTGATCCGGGTCATCAAAATCCGCAGCCAATGCATCCGTCCGTCCACTGGCGAGTTCCGCAACAACCCCTTTGCCATACCGCTGACGCAACTCATCAGCGAACCGCTCAGCATGAGCATCACCTCGGAACTCGACCTTGCCATCCGTCTGCATGATGCGGCCGATCGACCCGAGAGCGCGCAACAACCGGTCATTTTCTGGCACCACGTCATGTTCATGGGCATGCTCGATCAGCTTTGCTGCTGCCTCATAGAAACCTTCAAGATCATCGACGACCTTCCGGCTTTGGACCGGGTTGCGAAGGTCAGCACGCCGTCGCCCTGACAGTACCAGCAGGTCACTGCGCACCCAGTCGCGCTCTTCCCAGGCATTGGCAGCACCAGTTTCCACCCGCTCGGCCATACGTTCCCCGCTGAGACCCAAGGCCACTGCTTGGCTGACGATGTCCGCTTTCAACCGATCTGCGGCCCCTGGCTGGAGATCGACGACCTCCCTACCCCGTGCCACCTGATCACCGGCGATACCCGTCGCATAGAGCTTTGTCTGCGGCAGCATCTGCAAAAGCTGGGCGCCGCGGGCATCGCCCAAGCCTTTAGCGATGTCGATGGCATAGCCATAAAGCTCGTCGCGCATTTCTTTGCGCTCGGCGACAGGCATCTTCCGGATCTTGCCTTCAGCCTCCGCCATCCAGCCGTTGAAATGCCGATCCAGATCAGCCCGCTCCGCCGTCGCCACATCACTCAGAAACGGCTGCAACACCCCACCTCGGCGCAATGCTTCTTCGGCCTTGGCAATCTTCTCGCCAATCTCCGGCAGTCCGGTCAGTGCGGCGACATGCTGCAAACTGCGCATTGCATCCGCCGTCCGCGCCATGGTCGCCAGAGCGTCCTCTAGCGCCTTTCCCTCACGCGGCCGTTCTTCCGGCGCGCGACCTTCAACCCGCGCCCGCTCGATCTCAGCCCGCGACGGCCCATAGGTCAGCAGTCCCCGTTCAGCCCGCGAGGTGGCATCCAGAAACACGCCCTCCTCGGCCGCGATCGCCACCATGCGCTCCTTCATGACGTCCAGATTGAATGCATGTTCCTTGGCCATGAAAAACCAACTTTCGTTCACGGTGCCCCGGTTGTTGATCACCATGTGGACATGCGGATGCGCCTTGTCGGCGTGCAGGGCTGCCACATAGGACCAGACATCATCCTGATGCTCGCCCGATTGGAACATCTCGAAGGCCCAGGCCTCGGCGATTAGCTTCGCCTTTTCCGGCCGGACGTGAGACGAGAAGCTCATCAGCAAATGTGTGGTGTGGCCGTTCTTCGGCGAGCCGCGCCAATCCTCGACCCAGTCCCCCACGATCTCGTTGCGCTCATCCTTGGTCAACCCCTTGGCATCGGCATCCAGCACGACCCCGTTGCCGAAGATCGAAGCCGACTTCGAGAACAGATAATCCATCTGGGCCGCCAGCTCCTTGGCGTTCGAAGTGCCGCCCTTGCCGATCTTTTTCAGCACAGCCGCGTTCGACCCCATTGAGAACCGCCACAGCTGGCTGGCCCGGGTCGAGAAACTGAATCCGCGCTTGGTTGAAGAACTGCCCGCTTTCACCTTGCCCTGCTGCGGCCGCAGGAAGTTTATCTCACCGAGGACTGCCTCTGCCAGCCCGATAGGACGCGACCCAAGCTTAACCATGGCGCAGCCCTTCAGCCTCGGCAAACTTGCGGAACAGCGCCACGCCCTGACGCCGACGCTCGGCAATGATCTGGCTCAGCGCCTTCGCCACCATGGGCAGTGACCGGCGCAACTCATCCACCGACGCCCACTGCGCCTTGACCATCGGCGCCCTGCCCCGGTTCGCGGCCAGGGCAATTTGGTTCACGTTGGTGCCGATCTTGCCCAGCTCGTAGCGGATCTCTTCCAGCCGCGCGCTGTCTTCCCGGCTAAACTCGAGGAACCCCGAGGCCATACGCACCACCGATCTCACCCCGTCCGAACGGGATTTCGCACCAAGCTGGGTGCAAAGCGCGTCGAAGGCATGCAGTTCCTCTGCAGGCAGGCGGCAGCTGACGACCTGACCCGAACCATCAGCAACCGGACGACCACGCC
>JBDTQR010000380.1:0-2597 GCA_039932095.1 bacterium
CGGGATCGGCTGAAGATACAGGCGCTTGAATGACGGCGTGACACGAGGCCTGTGCGCCACAGCGGCCGTCGCTTATGGACTATGGTGCAGAAAGGACAGTCGCGAATCCGATTTCGATCGGGCGGTAATATCACTCTTTCTCAACCCCCACCCCAACCACTGCCCCACTTCGTCCCCGCCGTCGCACTCATTTCCCTGCGGCCTCAACTTTGCCCCGACCCCGCCAACCCCCGACCGCGCCCTTTTCCCAATGCTTCCATAGTAGTGTGCGACTTGGGCGTCCAAGCGTATGCGGCGTCTCTGACCCCTTGATTTCGTCCGTTTCTGCAGTTTGACGGGTCTTCGAGAATGTCTTCTTGATCGGATGGAGATGTATATGGCAGGTAACCCACGATAAGCACCGTCATTCATGCAGCGGTGGCATGTTTTCTGACCGATTTCCAGTCCCATGTCAGCAGTTCTTCGATCCAGTTGATCTTGAGATCATGGATGCGGCCGAAGATATCGGCGAGGTAGGCTTGCGGATCGAGTCCGTTGAACTTGGCGGTCTCGATGATGGTCATGGCTGTTAATTTCCACGCAGAGCTGACCCCGGATTGGGTCAGTTCTGCGTGAAAATTAACAACGATTCCCTTCTCGCGCATCAGACGTCGGACACGGCGATGGAACACCTACTTCGACACCATCAGACCTATTCAGGTTGTTTCAACCCGCCGTGTGATCTGGCCGTTGCTCTCCCAATAGGTGTGTTTTTTGGCGATCGAAGGATCGTTCATGGCGGGCTGCACATTGCCTGACATGTCCGTCGCCCGCGTCGAAACGGTATGCTCGCCCGCAGTGGGGGCATCCCATTCGAGATACCACATTTTCCACGCAAACTCAGCTTCCTCGGTGGTGTCGATCGTCGCCTGCAACCAAGGACCGCCATCGATGCTGACCTCAACCATTGCAATCGGAGCCCCCCATGCCGCCCCGGAAATACGATATCCCGCTTCAGTGTGGGTGACGCGAGCGGGTGCAGATTTCAACATGGCTCGACCGACCGAAGTCTCCGCCCAGACGGTTTCGCCATTGTGGTCTTCCTCGCGGATGGTCACGTAGTCGCGGGCCATCAGCTTGCTCATGAAGCGACGATCGCGCACCTCGATTCGCTTGAGCCATTTCACATTCGCGATACCGTACCAACCGGGCGCGATCAGGCGCAGAGGAAAGCCGTTGTCCTGCGGAAGTTCCACCCCGTTCATCTCATAGACAAGCAGGTTCTTGGGGTCCATCGCATCGGCCAGCGACATCGACCGCGCGAAGCTCTGGTGCATCTTTACGTCACGCGATTTGTCTCCGAATTCGATGTCGCCGACGTCGGTTCCCCAAAAAACAACTTCAATTCCTTCGCTTTTCACGACCGCCTCTTGAAGGACGGAAGCAAGCGGTGTGCCGGTCCAACGAGCATTCCCAATGCCACCGTCGAAGAAGGGTAAGCCGGTGTTGCCTGAGCATTCGACGGTAAATGTGACGTCCTGCTTCGGTCGCTGTTTGATGTCGTCGAGAGATAGTGTCATCGGCTTTTGCACCATTCCATCGATTTCAAGCTTCCAACTGTTTGCGTCGATCTTCGGGCGGTCGAAATGTGCGATCGAGAAGAACTTTTCATTTGGGGTGATCCAGGAATCGAGGTCCTCCCAGACAAGTTGGCTCTTGATGACATCGGGCACCGGGTTTGGTGCAGGCTGGTCCAGCCAAGGTAGGATGGTCTCGCCGGTTCGGCTGGGAAATGCCTGTGCAAACCGTGCTTGAAAGGTTGCCAGAGCGGCCAGAGCTGCGCTGCCCTTGATGACGAATTCCCTGCGGGGAAGTGTGTACATGGATGTGCCCTCCGAGTTTGAATGAGCTAGACGAAGAGGCTTGATGATCGCGCTCTTGGCGCTGTTCCGCATCCTTCAAATAGGGGAGATGTGCCGGATTCAGATCCGGGCCAAAACGGCTACAAGCTCGGCCTGTCGCCCGGTTCCGGTCTTGGCAAAGATATTCTTGAGATGGCTGCGCAAAGTCGATGTCTCCACGCCAAACGCGAGAGCGATTTGACTCACGGTCTTTCCTTGGCAAAGTGCCACCGCAAGCCTTGCCTCAGCAGGTGTAAGTCCGAAGAGGGACTGCACGTCCGCCTCGGTTCCGGCTTTGTTCTCGGTCAAGTCACTGATAACTAAAATAGCCCGAGCACTACCGCATTTCTCGTTATTGCGTCCGGTCATCGGCAGAACGTCGATCGTCAGCCATGCCTGACCTTCGCGGCCGACAAGCGCCATCGGAGCATGCAGAAAAGTGCCCGGCGGGCTAGTCTGAATGGCATGCAAGAGTCCATCGATCTGATCCTGACTTCGGGGATCGGCCGCCAGCAAACGGCCCTGGCACAGGCGAAAATCCCGTGACATCAGATTTTCGGCAACCGAGTTCATGTGGGTAACATGGCCCTCCCAATCTACCAGCATCGCGGCTCGTCCGAAGCGATCTAGTGCGGCAAGTTCAGATCGATCCCGCACATCGGCCACTGCCCTGCTCATGCGGATGATCCGCTCCAGATGGCGAGACACCTCGATGAA
>JBDTQR010000381.1:0-2583 GCA_039932095.1 bacterium
ATGGCCACTCGCAACGTTGTTCTGACCGAACCTCAATCAAAGCTGATCGACGATCTGGTTGCCTCGGGCCGGTACCAGAACGCCTCTGAAGCATTGCGGGCCGGTTTGCGCTTGCTGGAGCGCGAAGAGGCCGAGTTCCGTGACCTGCGCGCACGGCTGACGCGTGGTGTTCTGGAAGCGCGGGATGGCGCTTTCGCGCGCGGATCCGGTGAAGAAGCAATCCGGCACGTCTTTGCAACGGTGCAAAAGTCCGCATCCTGATGGCCAAACCATGGGTGTTGACGCGGCAAGCAGAAGCCGCCCTGAAGGATATTGCCGTCTGGACGGTCGAAACCTTTGGCCGGCGACAAGCGGACGCCTATGCCGAAGACATGATCGAGAAGTGCCAGGCGCTGGCCGATGGTACAGCACCCTCCAAAGTCTGCCGCCGCATGGTTGATCAGGCGCTGCCGGAAGACCTGCGCTATGCCCGATCTGGCCAGCACCATGTGGTCTTCATTGCGGGGCCTGACAGGATGATCGTCGTCGACTTCCTGCATGTCAGGATGGACCTGCCCGCTCGGCTTGCTGCCTTGGGCGCAGGCGACAGCGGCGAATAGCCAGTTTTCAGGTTCAAAATGTGCAGGAAGAGGCCAGGGAAGGCGGTCTTCGCAAAACCCGAAGGGCCCGCTGCTGGCGGGTCTCTGCCCCCAAACACGACCTCGTCCCGTGCAGGTCGGGTTGGCGCATCAAAGAAAATCGAAATCGCATCCTTCGGTCGCTGAGGTTACATGCTCGTTGTAGAGCCGCGCATATCCCCTTGCCGGACGGTAGGGTTGGTCGGACTTCTCGGCGGCTCGACGGTCAAGCGTCGCCGCATGGACGAGCAGATCAATCCGTTTGTCGCGGGCAGACAGCCGGATGCGGTCGCCGTTGTGCACCAGCGCCAGTGGACCACCGAGGGCTGCTTCGGGGGCGACGTGCAAGACGATGGTGCCGAAGGCGGTGCCTGACATGCGGGCGTCAGAAATCCGCACCATATCCTTGACGCCCGCCTGCGCCAGTTTTTTCGGGATAGGCAGATAGCCGGCCTCTGGCATGCCGGATGGGCTTTTTGGCCCGGCGTTTTGCAGCACCAGGATGTCGTCGGCCCGAACGTCCAGATCCGGATCGTCGATCCGCGCCGCCAGATCCTCTAGCGAAGAAAATACCACGGCGCGGCCTTCGTGTTCCATCAAAGCCTCGGTCGCGGCGGCGCGTTTGAGGATGGCACCTTCGGGCGCAAGACTGCCACGCAGCGCAATCAGGCCGCCCACGGAAGAGATCGGCTTGGCGGCCTCGCGGATCACGGCTCGGTCGATTGGATCGAGTAACGGCCGGGCCAGCCGTTCGGCCAGCGTCTCGCCGGTGATGCTGCGGGTTTCGGTTTCCAATCGCGGGGCGATTTCGCGCAGCACGCCTTCCAGCCCGCCGGCATAGTGGAAATCCTCCATATAGCCTGCACCCACCGGCTTCAGATCGACCAGAACCGGGGTTTCATCCGACAGGGAGTTGAAGTCATCCAGATCCAGCTTCATCCCGATACGCCCGGCCACGGCGGCCATATGCACCACGGCGTTGGTGGAACCCGACACCGCCAGCAAGACCCGCTGCGCATTGCGGATCGCTGCTGGGGTGATGACCTCTGACGGTTTTGGCCCGCCCGCAAGCGCCATCTGCGCCGCCAGGGCCCCGGTTTCCTCGCAATTGCGCAGCCTGTCGGCATGGACTGCCGGAATGGCCGCCGAGCCGGGCAGGAGCATGCCGATGGTTTCCGCCATCAGAGCCATCGTGCTGGCCGTGCCCATCACCGCACATGTGCCTGCGGTGACCGCGAGCCGCCCTTCAACCTGATCAATCTCTTCGGCGCCAACCCTGCCGGCGCGGAAATTGCCCCAAAAGCGGCGGCAATCGGTGCAGGCGCCCAACCGTTCGCCGCGGTGACGGCCGGTCATCATCGGCCCCGCAACCACCATCGCGGCGGGTTTGTCGGCCGAGATCGCCCCCATCAACATCGCTGGAACTGTCTTGTCACAGCCGCCCATCAGCACCACCGCATCCATCGGTTGGGCGCGGATCATCTCTTCCACCGCCATTGCCATCAGGTTGCGAAATACCATCGAGGTGGGTGACAGGAACACTTCGCCCAGCGAAATCACCGGGAAGGTCACGGGCAAGGCGCCTGCGGCCAGCACACCGCGTTTGACTGCCTCGATCATCTCGGGAAAATGCCGGTGGCAGTTGTTGAAGCCGGACTCAGAGGTGCAGATGCCGACGATGGGCTTATCCAGCGCAGCCCCCGTATAGCCCATCGACTTGGCAAAAGACCGGCGCAGATAGCGGGCGAATTCCGGGTCACCATAATTGGTCAACCCATTTTCAAGGCCTTTGGGTTTGGTCACGGTTGCGTTCCTTCAGGTCAGGCTAAGCCGATGGCGGGTGTATTTGGGCGTCAGATAGTCGAGGATGCCAAGGCTGCCACCTTCGCGGCCAAAGCCCGAATGTTTGGTGCCGCCAAATGGGGCCTCGGCGGTGGCCAGCAGGGTCTCGTTGATGCCGACCATT
>JBDTQR010000382.1:0-2577 GCA_039932095.1 bacterium
TTCTCGTGCTCGTATTTTTGTCGGTGGTAAGGATCCTGCGGCAATACGAGCGGGGCGTGGTCTTCACCCTCGGCAAGTTCGACGCCGTGCGCGGCCCCGGTCTTATTCTTCTGATCCCGTATGTCCAGCAGATGGAGCGGGTCGATATGCGGATCAAGGTCATCGAAATCCCAAGCCAGGATGTCATCTCGCGAGACAACGTGTCGATGAAGGTCGATGCGGTTCTTTACTTCAAGGTTGTCGATCCGGAGCGTGCGATCATTCAGGTGCAGAACTACCTGCCTGCAACCAATATGTTGGCGCAGACCACGCTGCGCGCCGTCCTTGGCCAACACGAACTCGACGAGATGCTGTCCGAGCGCAAGCGGCTGAACGTGGACGTGCAGGGCATTCTGGATGCCCAGACCGAGACATGGGGCATCAAAGTCTCCAACGTCGAAATCCGCACGGTTGAACTGACCGACAATATGGTGCGTGCCATCGCCAAGCAGGCCGAAGCCGAACGCGACCGCCGCGCCAAGATCATCCATGCCGAGGCCGAATTTCAGGCCTCGCAGACCCTCGTGAACGCGGCCAAGATCCTCAGCACCGTCCCGGCGGCGATGCAGTTGCGCTATCTTCAGACCTTGGCCGAAATCGGGGCAGAGCAGAATTCTACCGTCGCTTTTCCGATGCCCATCGACATCATCAAGCCGTTCCTCGACCTCGTCGATCATCCGGCAAGCCGGGCAAGGCCACCGACCACAATACCGGTCGCTGCGGTGCCAGGCGTTGACGCCTGATCGGCCACCGCCACCCCAAATTCCCCCGCCCTTCCCGGCGCACCAACCAAAGGAGAAGTCATATGCTGCTTAACCTTTCGACGATCCACAATCATACGATCGCAGCCAGCGACGGGTCCATCGGCTCTGTCTGCGATGTGCTGTTTGACGATGTCAGCTGGATGATCCGCTGGCTGGTCGTGGATACCGGCAAATGGCTGTCGGGCCGCAAAGTGCTGCTGCCGCCCACAGCGCTTGGCCATGCCCAGCCCTCCGACAAAACCTTTCCGGTGCGCCTGACCCGCGCCGAGGTCAAAGCAAGCCCTGTCCTGGACCTTCACCTTCCGGTGTCGCGGCAGTTCGAAACCTCAACTTACGACTATTACGGTTGGAGCCCGTATTGGGGTTCTGGCTACTATCTTGGCGGTTACGGCATGGGATTTGGCGGCTTTGGCTTGATGGGATATCCTGAGATGCAGTCGGACCCAGAGGTGCAGCGCCGCGAAGCTGACCTTCTCAGGCGCGAACAGAACGCTGAACCGCATCTGCGCAGCGCCGAGGCGGTGACAGGTTATCATATCCACGCGACGGACGGCGAAATCGGGCATCTGGACGATGTCGTTCTGGAGGATACGGATTGGAGCATTCGCTACCTCGTCGTGGATACCGCGAACTGGTGGGGCGGCCACAAGGTGCTGATCTCACCCCGCTCAGCCACCGATATCCGCTGGACCGAACGGCTGATCTACCTGGACGTGGATCGGCAAAAGATCAAGAACAGCCCGCCCTACGATCCGAACAAACCGCTCGACAGGGACTATGAGACGCGCATGGCCAAGCACTATGGCCCTTCGCGTTCTGCGACGGATTTGGACCGTGTGGCACAGCCCGTGAAAGCCGGATAATATGACAAAGTCCGACTGGGTGTCCGTGCAAAGCCCGGAATTCGACAACTTTCTTCACACATCGGTGGGTGAAGACAGCAACGGCGTGCGAGTCACTGTATTGTCTGCGCTCGCACGCTTCGGCGTGGATCCTTGGCAAGAGGCAGCAAAGCTGGCGGATCTGCCGCAGGCCGATGCCGCTGAACGGCTGGACATGATCATGCTGGCCCTGACGGAGATGAAATTCGCGAGCGTCGACCATCGGGCGCTAGCCACACGACTCGCAGCTTTGCTGTCGGCGGCAAGCAACACCTCGACCGGTGCGCGCAAGGCCGTGGCATTCATACCTCAGAAAAGCAACGTCTGGATCACTGTATGGGTCGTGATGATGGCCGTCCTGTTTATTGGGCAAACCATCGTCCATTCACCCTATGGTGCGTTCCCCAACGGCAACGCTTCAGGGACCTCGTCAGTAAAGGTTACCAGCAGCGCCGGCCTGAAACCCTGATCAATAGGAATACTTTCCGATGGAAGAACCTGCCCAAGTCCGTTCGATTCACGCGCAGCGAACCTGGGAGACGATCGCGAGCCAGCCGAATCTTGGCGATGCTGAAGGAGCGGAAAAGGCCTGGAAGTTCATCCTTTAAGGGCGTCATTGTCATCTACCCGCCCCAGCTTTCAATTAGACTTTGCCGGATTGATCTGCATCAGCTTGGATTCTACCAACACGGCCCAAAGTGATCGATGGTCGTCGCGAGACCGCTGCTCTCAGTCGCGTGGCCATGACTTCCTCCCAACTGCAAAACGTTTTGCGGACTTTCCTGCGGCATTGGTGCCTTTGACTGGGACCTGGATCTGACCGAAATGATGAATTCTCAAACCTGCTTTGGTTGCGAAAAGATGGTCGAGGCTGATCATAGGATTGCCAACCA
>JBDTQR010000383.1:0-2570 GCA_039932095.1 bacterium
AACTTGCGCCAGCTTTTAGGCATGCAGAGGACAGACATCGGTGCATCTGGAATAGATGAAATGCAGAACGACGACCTTGCCGAGGAAATCCGCCGGATGCACCAGCGCGCCCGTGGCATCGCTGAGGGTGAAGTCAGGGATCGTCTTGTCGAGTGCCTGAAAGAACGGCTCCTTTGGGTAGAATTCGTCCTCGAATTCCTTAAGCGAATGGCCATAGGCCGAAGCCGCGACAGCAGTCCCCACGGCGGCCAAGGCAGCGCGTCGGTTGATTTTTCTCATTGCGCAAAGCCTTTCAGGAAAGCTTCCACGGCCGGGGCATTCCAGGTGGCGGGGCCGACCAACCGGGCAACCTCCTTACCATCGGCATTGATCAGCAACGTGGTGGGCAGGCCGACGATGTGCAGATTTGTGAAGGACAACTGAGTGGGATCAACGCGGATTGTCAGGTGCTTGATCCCGAGCTTATCGAAGAACCGGCGCACGACAGGCACGCCGCCGGTGTCGATTGACAGCGTCACCACCTCGAATCTCCCGCTGCCCAAATCGGCCTGCAGCGCATCCAGCGTCGGCATTTCCGCGACACAGGGCGGGCACCAGGTCGCCCAGATGTTCAGGACGATCACCTTGCCGTGGAACGCATCGAGGGTCTTGCTTGTGCCGTCCTCGGTCACAAAGCGGACCTCGGGCATATCCTGCGGCGTGTCGTGCACGGTGAAACCCTGCGGCCCGGCCACTCCTGGCACCAGTGAAGCAAACCAAAATGCCGCGGCAAGACGAGTGATCCTCATTGCCCAGCCCCGGTCGGATTTTGCGCCACATCTGCCGCCGTGATCGCGGCCTGGGAGGCCTGCGCGCGTTTGGGCCAGGTGCTTTTGATGTAGTCCAGCACCGCCTTGATGTCGTCGTCGCTCAGCTTGCCACCGAAGGCAGGCATGTCGCTTTCATAGCCATCCCCCATCACCGCAGCGACTCCCAACCTGGTCAGTTTGAACAGGTCGCGGTCGGAATGGTGCCAGGTATGGCCGGTCACATCATGCGGCGGGGCTGGCATCCGGCCACTGGCCAAGCGGTGTTTCCAATCTGGCTGGCCTTGCAGGTTGGCACCGTGGCAGGCAGCGCAGTTGGTGGCGTAAAGCTGCTGGCCCAGCTGAATCGTTGCAGGGGTGACATCCTCCGCGAAGGCCGGTGCCGCTGCGATGACTGCGATCGTGATTAGGGCCTTCATCAGCGTCTCCTTCTGAACAGCCAATTGAAAAGGGCGATGAGGCCCGCGACCACAACGCCTGCCAGCAAAAGACACAGCATTATGAACACTGCCATCATCGGCACGTCGGTCATGCCCGTCATCGCCCGACCCTCATTCCACGGGATACAGGGTCACACCGGTAGGGGCGTAGGCATAGACTTTCAGCGCCTTCAGCGCCTCGTCTGCCATGTCGGGCGCGTCCATCCGCATGCCGGGCAGGGTGATCCCGGAAACATCGGGTTTTTCAGTCGTCAGCTTTTGGATGAACTTGACCGGGATGAACCCGCTGAGCGTATAGCCGTCGATCACCGCGACATGACAACCGATGCCGTCCTGCGGCATCCCGGCCATGGTGGCCACCTTGTCATAATCGGCTCGCAGCACGACGGTGACGTCATAACCGTTGGCGGTGAGATAATCGGCATAAGTCTGACAGCAGTTGCAGGTCGGGTTGCTGTAAAGCGTAACGGTCTCACCGGCAAAGGCCGGAGGAGCGAAGCCAAGGAACAGAACGGTCGCGAGTTTCAGTTTCATAGCAATCTCCATCAAACGGCTGCCGGAGCAGCCCAGGTTACGCCGCCATCGCGGCTGCAAAGGATCGTGCCAGCAGGATCGCAAGCCACGATATTGTTCGGATCTTGCGGGTTAATTGCCAGTAGGGGTGCGGAAAGCTTGGTGCTGACCAAGATCCAGGTAGCACCTGAGTCTGCGGTCTTCCAGATGCCTGAAGGCAGGCCCGCAAACAGGACCTCCGGTGCGGAAGGTGCTGTCACAAGGCTCGTGGCCGACAGATGCGGCAGCCTCAACGCCGGGTCGATGGGTGCTGGTTTGGCCCCCTTGGCTAGAGTATCAATCGCCCCGGTGTTTTCCAGGGGCTGCCAACGACAGAAGCAATCCGGCACCTTTGAAACCCCTTTCGAGGTACCCACATAGACCCAATAGCCGCCCATGCCCGAAAGGCTGCCGACAGAGGCTATCGCCTGCACATCCACCTCGACCTTGTCGACCAAAGGGCGGTCCATCGCAAAGTCCCAGCTTTTGGCTCCGTCCTTGCTCTGCCAAAGCCCGTCGCCGCGCACGGCGACATAGATGATCTGCGGGTCATGCGCCGCAATCGCCACCGGATCCAGCGGGGTCGCCGGCAAGCCCGGCCCGGCACCCTGCCACGATAGCGCTGCATTGAGCGACCACATCAGCCCGCTGGCGGTGGGGGCATAGATCACCCCGGCAAGATCAGGATGAGTGGCCAGCGCCGCCACCGCAGACCCCGTTCTCTCCGACCTCGGCAGGGAACTCACCCCGCCGTCGGTGCTGACCCAGATAC
>JBDTQR010000384.1:0-2462 GCA_039932095.1 bacterium
CGGTCACGGCGCCAAGCCGGTGCGCGGTCGCCAAAGCCTCCAACCCGGCCACGCCAAGGCCCATCACCAGAACCTTGGCCGGACCAATGGTTCCCGCAGCGGTGGTGACTTTCGGCAAGACGCGGGCCAGGGTGGCAGCCCCCAGCATGACGGCGGAATACCCTGCAAGGGCCGCCTGCGAGGACAGTGCATCCATGCTTTGCGCCCGCGTGATGCGGGGCAGGCGTTCGATGGCAAGGCAGGTGATCTGGCGGGCGATCAGATGCTTGATAAGGGCGGGCTGGGACGCCGCGTAGACATAACAGATCAACACAGCACCGGGTTTCATCGCACCCACCACCGACAGCGCTGGCGGTTGAACACACAGGACGACATCAGCCTCGGCCACCAGTTTGCCCGAGTCCGGCACAATCGTCACATCGGCAAAATCGTCATCCGTCAGGCCAACCGCATCGCCCGCCCCAGTCTGCATATGCAGCCTGCCGCCCAGTTTCATCAGACCCGGCACGATACTGGGCACAAGGGCGACGCGCTTTTCCCCCGGCGAAGTCTCTTTCAGAACGGCGATATTCACATACATGGCGGCCTCCAGCGGGTGACAGGCAAGGCGGGCGGCGGAGAGGTTCCGCCGCCCGAAAATATCAGACCGGCGCGTCGGCCTTGACGTAGCGGACCAGCTTCTTGTTCACGAACTGCTGGATGCCCATATCGCCCAACTCGCGGCCATAGCCCGAGTTCTTGATGCCGCCGAAGGGCAGATCGGCATCCGACCAGCTGATGTTGTTGATGAACATCATGCCGGTATCGACCGCACTCGCGACCCGCTTGCCGCGCTCCAGATCCTTAGTGAACACCGAACCGCCAAGGCCAAAGTCGTTGTCATTGGCCAAGGCGATTGCCGCGGCTTCGTCCTTGACCCGAAAGACCATCGCCACCGGGCCGAAGAATTCGTCGCGAAAGGCAGGGTTGTCGGGCTTCACGTCGATCAGGATGGTGGGCTGCATAAAGCTGCCTGCCCGGTTCAGCCGCTTGCCCCCCATGACGACCTTGGCCCCATGTTTGACCGCGACATCGACCTGTTTCAGCAGGTCCAACAGCGCCTGTTCAGTGGACAACGGCCCCAGCGTCGTCTTTTCGTCCAGCGGATCGCCGGCTTCCAGCGCGCCAAGGGCAGTCTGGAACGACTTCAGGAATTGATCGGCGACCTTTTCTACGATGATGAAACGCTTGGCGGCGCAGCAGGTTTGCCCGGTGTTGTACATCCGGCCCCAGACCGCCCATTTCATCGCATGGTCCATGTCGGCGTCTTCCAGCACGATGAAAGCGTCCGACCCGCCCAGCTCCATCGACGAGGGCTTCAGCGCCTGACCCGCCCGACCCGCGATGGAGCGTCCTGCGGCCACACTGCCCGTCAAGGCCACACCCTTGATGCGCGGATCATCCACCACCCGGTCAGATTGGTCATGGCTGATCATCAGGTTAGTATAAAGCCCCTCCGGCGCGCCGGCATCGGTCAGGATCTTTTCAAACGCTATGGCGCATTGCGGCACGCAGCCGGCATGTTTGATCACCAGCACGTTGCCCGCCATCAGATGCGGACCGGCCACGCGGGCCAGTTGGTAGTAGGGGAAGTTCCACGGCTCTACCCCGAAAACCACGCCGATCGGGCTGCTTTCCATGTGGCCGTCGCCCTGTTCGGGGTTCAGCTTGGTATCGGCCAGGAATTTAGCGGCATTCTTGGCGTAATAGTCCATGATCTTGGCCGAAAACTCGACCTCGCCCCGCGCCTCGTCGATACGCTTGCCCATTTCCAGGGTCGTGGTCTTGGCCAGTTCCTCGACCCGTTCGTGCAGCAGCACGCCAGCCTTGGCGATTATCTTGGCGCGCTCGGCGTAGGAAGTCTTTTTCCAACTGGCAAAGCACACTGCCGCCTTGGCCAGTTTGGCTTCAAGCTGGGCGTCGGTCAGGTCCTCAAACTTTTTCAGCAGTTTTCCGGTGGCGGGATTGAAACTTTGATAGGTCATGATCGTCTCCTTGACATGATTTCGTGCGGATTGGCGTGGCTGCCCCTTTGGCAGACCATGGGCAGGATCGGATTGGCAGCACAGAGAAGCTCTGCACCGTCGCGGTCCGTCGCATAGAGTCGATAGCGCCAGATGGTCATGCGGGCGACAGGGCCCGTCTTGACGTTGGCTGACTATGGTTTAGCGCGTTCCGACGGGCCGGCTGCTGATGCACATCTGCCTGGTCGCAATAAACGGGTTCTGTCGCAAATTTTTGTCCTTCAATGATGCGCGCTGATTTTGGACATGGCTATGCCGCGACTTCCGCAAACTGCTGAAAGGCGGAGGTTCCGTTAGTTGCAAACTGGCCTTTGCGGATCATGTGGGCCACTTCGATCCCGGCGATGGTTGCCTGGGCGGAATGAAAGGCTTTGAAACCCAGCATGTGTCGGGTCACGC
>JBDTQR010000385.1:0-2445 GCA_039932095.1 bacterium
CCATGTTCTTGGCCGAGGTGAAGGCGCGGCTGAGCTGGCGCGGCGAGATCGGGTTGACCCTCGGCAAGCCGGGGAAGAGCCAACCATCGGGGTGGGCCTCGCGCCAATATTGGCGCAGCAGCGTCAGCAACCCCGGCGACAGCATGACCTTTCGATCCTTCTTGCCCTTGCCTTGCTCGACGTGGATCAACATCCGGTCGCTGTCGTCGTGTCGAAGACGCGCCGCCGGCACGCTATCGTCGATCTTGAGGTTACAGACCTCGGCTGAGCGTAGCCCGGCGCCGTAGGAGATGCTGAGCGCGGCGCGATACTTCAGACCCGGCCCGGGCGCAGCCATCAGGATATCGGAGACCTCCTCGATGCTAAACACGACCGGCAGCCGCCGAGGCTCGGTCCGGAACTGCATATAACGCTTCATCTCATCGCGACCGCAGGTCATGCCGAAGAAAAACCTCAGCGCAACGATGCGGGCGTTGAAGGTCGATGGGGTGATCCCCGTATCGGCCATGTGCAGTTGGTAAGCGCGCAGCTCCTCCGACGTGGCCATATCGGGAGAATGCTTTACGAAAGCAGCGAAATCCTTGATGGCGCGGATGTGCGCCTGCTGGGCCTTCTCGCCCATGCCACGGATCCGCATGTCTTCGATCATCCGCTGACGCAGCGGGGTGGTCTTCTCCTCCTTCATCGAAACCTCCTGTCTGACGGGTGGGAAGACCCCAATCGTCAGCCCAGAACGGCTTCACACAAAGAACAACATTAAATTGGTGGCGGAACGCCAGCCACGGGCACCCTTGCCGCGGAGCGGCTTAGTCCATGGGCCGACAGCGTCGATCTTGCCGGTTCCCCGCATCAACTCGAAGCGGGCTTCGCGACCCCGTTTTTCACAGCTGAGGTCCTGTCTTTGCCTGTCGAACGGGCAGTTCCCGGCGCCCACGCGCTTTCTGGGTTATCTTGCTAAACGCTTCAGTCGCTTTTGGGATTTCATACTCTGCAGCAGAACTTGCGGGTGGTGGGGCCGCGAAACTGGACAGCGTAGCCGGCTTCGCCTCTTGCCCTGTCGCTGCAGCTCCAGCTGGCGCCGCCGGTGTTTGGCCCTTGCGCGCCCGATCAATCGGCGCGAAGTGCCGGTCCTCATAATACCGGATGTGCCTGGTCCGGATCGGATACTGCCCTTCGGGCAAGATCAGAACCTCATCCAGCGGAAACCGCAGCAATTCGTTGGCCGAAATCAGCGGGCGCTCTTCGGATCTGCGGCTGACATTGGCGCTGTCCTTCATCCCCTGCACGCGCGATTGGCTTTCACTGATGGCGGTGATGGTCGAGCGCCCGAGTGCATTGGACAGAACATCGGCGGTGAGATCATCCTGCGGAGCCATATAGATCTGAACACCGGCACCACCTTGCAAGGATCGCCGGCCGGTCTCGCCATAGATGTCATCCAGACCCGGAATGGTCTGGGAGATAATGAAGAACCGCCCGCCAAAACTGCGGATCGTCTTGATTGAGGTCAGGACAAGGGGCTGGCGGCCAAGCTGGTCGAATTCATCCATCAGAAACATCACTGCATGGGGCTCATCCGGCCCAGGCTCGCGCCGCTGCAGGGCGGCGATCGCGTCGGCAAAGAGCAGCCGCACAAGTGGTGCGAGCGTTTTCAGATGCTCTGGCTGCACGACGATGTAGAGGCTTTGCGCATCACGGCGGAAGGTTGAGAAATCAAAGTCGCTGGACGAGGTCACCCGGTCGACGGCCGGATCATTCCAAAGGCCAAGGCCCGACCCTTGGATGATAGAGACATAGGCCCCGACCGTCTTTTCTGGCACATCGCCCATCTCGAGGAAGGTGCGCGAGACGATAGGGATGCTCGTTGTCTCGGCAATGGCGGTGTAACTCCTCTTCTTGTCGCCACCCCCAGCCATGATTTCGGCCGCATAACCCAGGGTCGGGCGACGCTGCTCTATCGCATAGAGACAAGACGCGATGAACAACCGCTTGCCGGCGTTGAAAAAGCTCTGGGCGCCGTCGCCTTCGGGGATCAGGAACAGATCGGCCATGGTGTTCAGCGAGGTGTATTGACTGTCGGACGAAGGCAGGGCCGCGATGCGGGCAAGCGGGTTGAAACGGTGCGAGCCCTTGTCCTCATCAAAGGGCGAAAAGTACCAGATCGCGTTCTTCAGGCCGTGCTGGCGGTGGACCCCGGTCTTGGCAAAGTTCTCGCCCTTCACATCGAGGATGAGGGCAGACCCCGTGAAGTGCAGAAGGTTCGGGATGACAAAGCCCACGCCTTTGCCGCGCCCGGTGGGGGCGATCATCATCGCATGCGGGAAACGGTCCGGCGGGGCCATGATGAAGGGCGCGTCGGATTTCGGGGCGCCGAGCTTGCCGAAGATGAAACCGTTCTGCTTGAGGTTGCCAATCATGCGGTTGCGCTTCAACTCGCGCCTGCTT
>JBDTQR010000386.1:0-2370 GCA_039932095.1 bacterium
CCGGGGCCGCAACCGACGGCGCGTTGGCATGGTGCCATCCGGTGATCAGCGCCGCCGAGGCGCGCGCGGTGGTGACCGACGCCAGCCAGTTGCGGGCGCAGGCACGCAGCACTTCCGACTGGCAAGAGCACGGTCTTTCCCGAAAGTTGCGGCAGCGCGCCGACCTTCTGGAAGCGCGTCTGGTTGACCCGCTCTGGCGCGCCTTTGCTGCCCGCGCGCTACAGGTCGCCGCATGACGCTGCAGAGTCAGAGGAGGGCAGGGGGGTCTTGCGAGCTGTGCGGGGCGAGAGAGATCGCGCCCGCTGGCTCTGCCCCTTCCCTCATTTCCGGAGATTGCCATGACCCACATTGAACCCACCCTCGCGGCCCCGATGCCGCCATCCAGCATCGACTTCGCGCAGGTTTTTGCCGCCCAGGCCGAACAAAGCGCCCGTATCGACGCACTGCGCCCCGCCAACCGGGATCGTCTGTTCGACGGTTTGACCGCCGCTGGCATCACCCACGTCACCGTGACCTTCGACGGCGAAGGCGACAGCGGCCAGATTGAAAGCATCGGCGCATGGGCGGGCGACAAGGCCGTCGACTTCCCCACCGTGGAAATCCCCTATGCCGCCCTGACCTGGGACAACCCTGAGGTCGAGATGCGTCAGCTGTCGCTCGAGGATGTTGTCGAGCAGGTGGCCTATGACTTTCTCGCCGACACCCATGGCGGTTGGGAAAACAACGACGGCGCCTACGGCGAATTCTGCTTCGACGCCTCCGCGCGCAGCATCCACCTCGAGTTCAACGAACGATTCACGTCGTCCGAACTCTTCACCCACGAATTCTGAGGGGGCGGCAATGGCACATCCGTATCACCACGCCCTGTCTTCGGTGAAGAAATGGGGCGGCACCGTTGACGATTTCCAGTCCATCCATGCTTGGTATGACAGCTCAAAAGCGCACTGCGCAGATTTTCGTCACCGGGCCATGTTTCATCATTCGGCTGGGATCTGGCTCTCGGAGGCCATCTTTGGCCCCACGATCACGCTCTCAACTGGCCGCATTATCCCGACACGGTGGGTCGGTGAGCAGCATGTCCGCGAGGATCTCGGGTTCATCCCAAGTTTCACCGACTGGGTGAAAGCGATCAGGCCTGAACCGTGGATGGGCCGCACTGAGAAGATCGAGGCAGAGGTCGATCCACATCTGGCCCCGCCAGTCTTAGAGGTCCGCTGATATGTGCCGGGCCTATCAAGACCTGTGTGTGCCGCCTGAATCGTCGAACCTGACGGTTCTGCGCACGGCGATACGGCGCCTGCACCCCGACACGCTCGCCGTCCGGGGCTGGCGCGCGGCGCGCAAGCGATACTACCGCGACCTCCTCAGCGCGCACCAAGCAGCACGGCACATGTCCGGGCAACGGCAAGCCTGATCTGCTCGTTCCCACCAAACCAACACTTCTTCCGCGCCCGGCCAATCAGCCGGGCATCTTAACACATGGGGGGCCCAATGGCCGACTACTTCACGCATTTCTCCTGCCTTCTCGACTTGGGTTGCCCCGAAAAGGCCCTGCGTGCGATCGACTTCTTTGTCAAACTTCGTGACGAAGATGACCAATCCGACGAGCCACAGTTCCATGGCTTTGACCTGTCGCTGCAGGACGGTCCAAAGAGCAGCGTCCTGTGGATTCGCGACGACGAAAGCGGCGACGTCGAGGCCGTGACTGCGTTCATCCTGCGCTTGGCGGAAGAGTTCGATCTGTCTGGCCTCTGGGGCTTCGAGCATTCCAACACATGTTCTCGTCCGCGGCTGGATGCCTTTGGCGGTGGCGCGCATGTGATCGATCTCGGTGCACGCAAGGTCATCGGCTGGGTGAATACCCAGACTTGGCTGGCCGCCGCGCTGAAGGGGGAGGACCCCGATGCCTGACATCATCTGCACCACCGTCTACCAGTTCCCGGAACTGTCCGATGCGGCCAAGGAGAAGGCACGCAGTTGGTATCGCGAAGCTGCGTTCCACGACGATTGGTGGGATGCAGTCTATGATGACTTCGAGCGCATCTGCGACATCCTCGGGGTCAGCCTCAAGACAAGGCCCGTCAGGCTGATGGGAGGCGGCACCCGGCAGAAACCCTGCATCTGGTTTTCGGGGTTTTCGTCACAGGGGGATGGTGCGTCGTTCGAGGCCACGGCCCAGCACGCCAAGGGGGCGACGCGCGAAATCCGCGCTTACGCCCCGAAGGATCAGGCCCTGCACAACATCGCTGATCGTTTCCAGGCCGCTCAGCGGCAGAACTTCTATCAGCTCAGCGCCAACGTGACCCACCGCGGGCGCTACTACCACGAATACTGCATGACCATCGACGTGTCGCGGGACAGCCCGACTGG
>JBDTQR010000387.1:0-2345 GCA_039932095.1 bacterium
AAGATGGCCGGCGCTCCGAACGTGGAAAGATTCACGGTCTGCGTCAGCGCCGCCGGTCGCTCCGGTATAGGTGGGGTCCACCACCCATTCACGCAGCAAGTACGTGGTCTGGCTGTCCGACCCATAGCTCTGGCTCTGGTCGATATAGGGTGAGGTATGGTTGGTGTAGACGACAGAAGCCGGCTTTTCGGTCGCCGCATGGATGTCGTCCCCAGTGCCGTAGACGCCATCTGCGCCGGGCGCATTCAGGTCGTCAGCGGTGCCCCAGGCGTTGTCGGCCCCTGCTATTGAAAGCTGGCGGCCGTGCAGATCGGTGACCGTGTAATCATCGGGCGTGGCGCGGCTGATGGTGATCGTGGTGTTGCCGGGATCGGCCCACGAAGGTGCCCGGTACAAAGGATCATCCGGCGACAACGGGATGATGATTTTGGAGCCCTGGCCACCCTTGTCGATGAAATCGAGACCGTGGTCGAAGAACTGGCCAAACAGCGTGAAGATCCCGCTGGTCGACGGATCGCCCGGCAAAGTGTTCAGGTTTCGAATGACGTTTTCGGTATGGGTCGACCCGTCACTGTAAACCGAGGTCAGGCTGTCGGTGATGAAGCCCGGATTGGCCGCCTCGATGCGTTCCATCGCGCTCAAAGACACACCCGTCGGGGGATCAAAGTAACTTGAACTCACCGTCTGGGTGATCATCCTTGGCGTGTAATCGATGACTGTCTGATTCTGATTTTGATAAAGCGATGTGCTGTCCGCCATTATTGTCGCGGACGGATGCGCCGCCTGATAGGTTACCGCTGCCGAATTTGACAGATTTTGAAGGGTATGATGACTGTAGTCCGCGGGCACCAGGCGCGGGAACGGATCGTTCGTCGCACCCCAGGTCCAGGTCGTGGAATTGATCAGATTGTTGAAGAAACCGGTCGGAATCCTGAACCCGTTTGCTGCCCTCGCACCCGCATAGATTGCAAGTGGGTCGGTAAGCGGATCGCCGGAGTTGGCCGAGTAATTGGCGGTAATCTGGTCAAAGGTCCCAAGATCGTGGGGCGTCCCGCTTGCGTCGATATAACCGTAGATCGGATGCCCATTCAAATCATAGCGCATGATACGAAGCGCATCATGCATCTGGTCCAACAGGTAGCTGATATCTCCCAGCGTCAAATCAAAGCTTTTGTAGGTCGGCATGGTAACGATCCCCCGGAAATGATTTTTTGGCGTGCCTCGCGAAAGAACACTCCGCCTGCGCATTATGTGCAAAACTGTGAAGATCGTTTAGGACCGAAAGTCGGAGGGGCCCATGGACCACAAGTCGCATACGGATTTTTTGGCTAAAGTCGCCAGCCGGATTGGACTTTGGTCGCCATTTTTCAACCCTAGGTCGTTCGAAGGGATATGGAGTCTCAGTCGAACCTTCCTGGCGGTCGCCTTCGTGACGGTGATTACAACCATGCTCGTGCTGGGGGCCTGGATGACCTCGCGAATCAACACCATCGTGACCGACGACGCCGCACAGGAAGGGGCGATATTCCTGCAGTCCGCGGTGCAACCCCTGATCCAGAAATCCAAACCGGGTGTCGCATTGACGCCGGACGTGAAGGCCCAGCTTGACCTTGTGCTGAACACCCCGTTTTACGTCGAGAATACCGAACTTCCCAAGCTTCGGCTGGCCAAGATCTGGGGGCCAGAGGGTCAGCTGATCTACAGTTCTTCGACCGATATCGACTTCGACGAAGAGGTCGAGGATGAAGTCCATCTGGCGGCCGCCGGACAATTGTCAATCGGCTTTGAGTGGCTCACCGCCGCGATGCCGGCAACGCCGAAAAATCGCGAAGAACTGCTGCTGGAGGTTTACACCCCGCTCTACCAAACCGGCACACGCAAGGTCCTCGCAATCGGCGAGTATTACACCAGTGCCTCGAAACTGTTTGCCACCCGCCTCCAACTTCGCAACCAGACCTGGCTGGTTGTCGGTGCGACCCTCGCCATGATGGTCCTGGCCCTATACACCGTCGCCCGGCATGGCAGCCTCACCATCGAACGCCAACGCGCGGAACTGACAAAGAAAATCAATGCCGCCGAACAACTTGCCGAAGAGAATGTCAAACTCGCCCACGCTGCCGAGGCATCGCATCGCACCGCGGTCCAAACCATCGACCGATATCTTGGACGGATTGGCGCCGACCTGCATGATGGCCCGATTCAGATGTTGGGGTTGCACATCCTGTCCCTCGATCAACCGCGGTCAGGGCCTGCAACGGCTGGCGCGGACAGGCTTGACGCCGTCCAGATGGCGCGCGAGGTGTATACAGAACTGCGTGACATCACACTTGGACTGTCGCTGCCGA
>JBDTQR010000388.1:0-2299 GCA_039932095.1 bacterium
CAGAAGGTCGCGAGGATCGCCGTTCTGCAAGGGTCGGTGTTCGGCACGGGCGGCGAAAGCTATTTGCGCTTCAACCTCGCCTGCCCAAGGTCGCAGATCGATGAGGCGGTGTCCCGGCTGCAAGCGGCGTTTTCCGATCTGCAATGAAACGGCTGGCGCGGCTGTTTTCCTTTGCGCTGTTCCTGACCGCCACTGCCTTCGCGGTGGCGGTCCTGTACCCCCGCCCGGCCCCCAAGCCCTCCACAGGCGGCAAGATCACCCGCATCGTGGTGGAAAAGGCCGCACGGCGGCTGGTCACCTATGACGGCCCGACCGCGCTTGGCAGCTATGCCGTGGCCCTCGGGGCAAATCCTGTCGGTGACAAGCAACGCCAGGGCGACGGCCGCACGCCTGAGGGCACCTTCACCATCAACCGCAAGAATGCCGGCAGCGCGTTCACCCTGTCACTCGGCCTCGATTACCCGCAACAGTCTGACATCATTCGGGCAAACGCAGGCGGCTTTGATCCCGGCGGCGACATCATGATCCACGGCCAGCCAAACGGCCACGCCGATTCGCTGATCGGCAGCGGTGACTGGACAGCAGGTTGCATCGCCGTGTCAAACCCGGCGATTCGCGCGATTTTTGCGGCGGCAGAGGTCGGCACCGTGGTTGAAATCAGGCCTTAGGCAAATAGCCCACCGGCGCATTTTCATCGCGGACAAAGTCCAGTGCGGCATGATCCGACACCATGGTTGAACGTTTGAAATCACAAACCAACTCGTCGCCGTCTTCGACCGAAGCGACGATAAGACACTGAAATATATGACGCGACCCGTCGTAAACATCGACCAACCCGCGCAGATGCGGGGTCAGACGCGCGTCCAGCACCATGCCATCATCCCAGAACCGCAGGACGGGAAACACCGCCTCGCCGACTTGCACCCGCAGCCGCGATTTGCGGTTGCGAGCCTGGCGGCGCGCGGCATCCAGACCTTCCTGAACTTCCTTTGGCAAGTAATTCAACATCCCACCCTCCAGCCCGTCCACTCTGGACCGCTGGCCTTCAAGATCAAGGTCGCATGTTTTAGTGACTTTTTTGCGAAGATACCGTGGCAGTCCGGCCACTCAGATTGCAACCCCAGGGTCATCCGGCCATTTTCCCCGCGACCCCGCCCACAGGTTTAGACAAATCCCGCGCGATGTGGTCTAGACTGCCGCCAATCAACCGGAGCCTGTCATGCGTCTTTCAACGATCACCATTCTTGCCACCCTTGCCGCCACCCCCACGCTCGCCGCGCCTTGTGGCGGCGATTTCAACCAGTTCATTACCGCCATGTCGTCCGAAGCTGCCGCCCAGGGCCTGCCCGGCGCTGCCATCCATGCTTTTCTCGATGGCGCCCGCCTCGAACCCGCCGTGATCAAGGCCGACCACAGTCAGGGCGTTTTTCGCAAGACTTTCCTCGAATTTTCGCAAAGTCTGATCAGCAAAAGCCGCATCAACGGTGCGGCCAGCTATTCCAAGAAATACAACGCCGCGTTCAAGGCGGCCGAGGCGAAATACGGCGTCTCGCGCGGCATCATCCTTGCCTTCTGGGCGTTTGAGACCGATTTCGGCCAGGTTCAGGGCGATTTCAACACCCGCAATGCCCTCGTCACCCTCGCCCATGACTGCCGCCGGCCTGAATTCTTCCAGCCCCAGGTCTTCGCCGCAATCGCCCTGACTGCTAAGGGAAGCTTCGACCCCGCCAGCACCAAAGGCGCCTGGGCCGGTGAGATTGGCATGGTCCAGATGTTGCCTCGCGACATCCTTGAACGCGGCGTCGATGGGGATGGCGACGGCAAGATAACCCTCAAAACCTCCGCCACCGACGCGATCCTGTCCGCCGCCCATATGCTGCAATTCTACGGCTGGCGGTCGGGCGAACCCTGGCTGCAAGAGGTGGTCGTGCCGCCCGATCTCGACTGGTCGAAAACCGGCCTCGATACCGAACTGCCCGCTGCACAATGGGCGAAAATGGGCGTGCGCGCCCGCGAAGGCAACCTCGCCAACCTTCCCGCCTCGATCCTGTTGCCGCAGGGGCGCAAAGGCCCGGCCTTCATCACCTATCCAAATTACAAAGTCTTGTTCGAATGGAACAAAAGCTTCGTCTACGTCACCACTGCCGCCTATTTCGCCACCCGGATCCAGGGTGCTGCCGCTTATAATTTCGGCAGCCCCGACCCTGCGTTGTCGACCGACCAGATGGTTGCACTGCAAAAGAAGCTCGCGGCCATGGGCTATGACGTCGGCAAGATTGACGGCATCATCGGTGCCAAC
>JBDTQR010000389.1:0-2272 GCA_039932095.1 bacterium
GATGGCCTGGCCCGCTTCGATCGCGATGACCTTGCCTTTGACAACAGTACCCTCTTCGGGTGTGTCAATTTCGAAGCTTTCCTTCAACAGGGCTTCAAAGTCTTCCATGGTAGCTTTAGCTGACATGCAGTCGTTTCCTTTTCATTCATTTTCACTGGCCATGCGGTTGGCTCCGCCGGTCTTGTCCGAATGACACAAGGGTCGTGGCTGTCGCCCGACCCTGCAATCGCCCGCGTCCTTAGCCGCATTGAGCAGAGTCTGCAAGTCTGATGAGGTGGCTTGACGGGGCGGTCGGCAAACAGTTAGCATGATGACAAAGTAATCAGGGGGCGGACATGACGACGACGCAAAAGGTAGGCTGGGGGCTTTCAGGCGTGTTCGGGCTGTTCATGATACTGGCCTCGGGCCTGCCGAAATTCATCGCACAGCCGATGGTGGTGGACATCATGACCGGACTGGGCTGGCCCGACGCGCCGATCTTGCTGATCGGCTGTCTGGAGATTGGGTTGACGGTCCTGTACCTGATCCCGGCCACGTCGGTTCTGGGAGCCGTGTTGCTGATGGCTTTGTTGGGCGGCGCGCTTGTGACCAACCTGCATGCCCATGCCGAATTGTTCGGCCACACGCTGTTTTCGATCTATCTGGGCGTGCTGATGTGGGCCGGGCTGATCCTGCGCGATCCGCGCGTCCGGGCCGTGTTCCCGTTGGCGATCTAAACCGGCGTTTCGGTGTGGGTGATCATCACGGCCAGCAGGCAGCCGTCCGGGGAATAGGAACTGTGCTCGGTCCCGTCGTCGTAACAGACCATATCGCCCTTGGTGAAGGCGCGGCCGTCATTGTCGACCAGCGTCCCCTCCAGCACCAGAAACTGCTCCACCCCGTTGTGACGATGGGCTCGTGTCGTCATGCCGGCGGGCATCCGGTAGACATGGAAGCCCTCGCCGAGCGGCTGCGTGTTGTCCAGTTGCAGGATGCTGTCACCCAGAGCCATGCCATCGGCATAGACATAGGGTTCGAAGCTGGCGTCATGGATGTTGACGTGGCGGCGGTTGTGGTCGGTCAGGGGTTTCATCAGGGCCTCGCTCTTGGGTCCCGGCAGACTAGCGCAACGGTCGCGGGTCAGACCAGACCTGAAATCGCGGGTGATTGCTCCCTTGGCGCGGTTGGCGTATCAGGCGCCGCATGGAACCACTGGTCGACTGTGTGATCGAGGATGAGCGTTGGGAGGCCCTTGGGCTGGAGCCACTGGCATGGCGCGCCGCACAGGCGACATTGGCCGATCTGGGACTGCCAGAGGTGGGGTTCACGGTGGCGCTGATGGGCTGCGACGATGGGCGGATTGCCAAGCTGAACGCGGCGTTTCGCAGCAAGCCCACGCCGACCAATGTTCTGAGTTGGCCTGGTGAAGACCTGGCGGCCGAGAACGAGGGTGGCATGCCTGATCTGCCTGATCCAGGTGAAGCAGACGACCCCGAATCCCTTGGCGACATTGCGATTGCCTATGACACCTGTGCCCGCGAAGCCGCCGAAGCTGGCAAGACAATGACCGATCATGTGACACATCTGATTGTTCACGGCCTGTTACATTGCCTCGGCTATGATCACATCCGCGATGGCGACGCCACGTTGATGGAAGCAACCGAGGTGCGGATACTTGCAACTTTGGGTATTTCGGACCCATATTGACAGCGCGGCCCGCAGGGGCCGTTTTCTGGACAAAGGACCAATGGGCAGTAGCACCGAAGAGTCCGCGTCAGCGCCTTTGGCGTTGGACCGGGCAGACGACCCAGAAGAACCCGCGCAACGTGGTTTCTTCGGCAGACTGATTGACGCACTTTCCCCCGCCGATCAGGCCAACCCGAAACCCGACAATACCGATGCGTCGCCGCCTGTCGTGCAGGTGGTCGCGACCCATGGCATGAGCAATCTGCGTCGTCTCAGGGTGGACGACGTGGCCATCCCCAAGGTCGAGATTGTCGCGGTGCCGCTCGACATCGGAAAGGACGCTCTGGTGGAGGTGTTCCGCGAACATGGCTTCAGTCGGGTGCCGGTCTACAAGGGCAACCTCGACACACCGCAGGGCCTGATCCTGCTGAAGGATCTGGCGCTGAACTATGGCTTCGGGTCAGGCGGCAAATTCTCGTTGCGCAAGATGCTGCGGCCGGTGCTGTACGCGCCGCCGTCGATGCCGGTGGGGGTGCTGTTGCAGAAGATGCAGCGTGAGCGGGTGCATATGGCGCTGGTCATCGACGAATATGGCGGGGTTGACGGG
>JBDTQR010000390.1:0-2240 GCA_039932095.1 bacterium
GGACCGCAAGGCGGCGTGGCGTTTCTGCTCCCGTTGGGCGAGCGGGTCCGCCGCGAGGCGACGGTAGCGCCGGTGCTGGACTGAACCGGTGCTGGGCTGATCTCTTGGCGGGCTGGTCGGTGAAGCGGGATCAGCCCGCACAGTTGCGGGGATCGGCGGGCTTTGGGTGCGGCGCTGTCCGCTAAGGGGCGATCTGGCGGCTGAGGTCGGCGACGAGCGCCCGATCTGCGGCCAGAACCAGTGCGGTGTCGGCGAAGGCCAGTGCCCGGCGGGATTGTTCGGCGGCGGGGCGGGCGAACTGGTCCGGGTTCAGGCGGGCGAGGGCGTGCAGGACCTTTTGCAAGCGAAT
This sequence comes from bacterium, assembly GCA_039932095.1. GTDB lineage: Bacteria > Pseudomonadota > Alphaproteobacteria > Rhodobacterales > Rhodobacteraceae > Stagnihabitans. The sequence continues at coordinate 350 of JBDTQR010000390.1, forward strand.
TTGCACTTCGACCAGTGTGGCGCCGTCGCGGGCAATCGGGGCGAAAGCGTCAGCGAAGAGGTCATCAATCACCAGTCCCCCGACGATGATCCGGTCGAAAAGCACTTCATGGTCCGGCTGGTCGTGCCACAGACTGAGAATGCGCTGCAGGCGGCCCAATATGTCGATGGCGGTGCCGGGGTCGTTGATGGCCGGTGACAGGGCGCGCGACGCCACCTCGGCCAGCACGATCAGGCCGAAGCGGGGATCCTGATCGAAGGTGCGCTGGGTGTCGACGACAAAGGCATCCCGCAGCGACTGGGCAAGATCGTCGGTCAAGGTGCCGCCGATCAGGTGCAGCAGGTCGCGCTGCGGATCGACGAAGGCGCCAGGCAGGGCGGCCACAAAAATCGTGGCCCCGGCCTTTTCGGCGCAGGATTGCAGACTTTCCATGTCGACAAACTGGACATAGCCGATGGTGGCGGCGGGCAGCGCTGTTCCGGTGGCCAGCCGTGCGGCGAGGTCAGGTTCGGGGCGAAGGCCGCCGAGATAGGGTTGCTTCATCTGTTTGGCGAGCGACTTGGTTGCGGCGGTTTCCAGCCGGTCGGTGATGTCGGTCAACCGGCCATAGTTCGAAAGATGGCCGATCCAGTGCACCAGTTGCCAGATGATGATGGCCAATACGACAATGGTGACGACAAACAGGACCAGACGGCCAGAGCGCTGGTAGATCCCGGTCTGCAGACCGATGATGCCGCACAGGCTGTAGATGAAGGCGCCGGTGAAGCTGGCGAGCACGCCCTGCGTCACCCCGTCGTCGCGGAGCAGGACTGTGGCGCGCGGGGTGGCATTGTTGGCGGCGGCGTTGAAGGCCGAGACCATGATCGACACCGAAAACGTGGTGACGGCCAGCATCGACGTTGCGAGGATGTTCAGCAGGGTGGACACCGATTCAGAGCCGATCAGCCGGGGCAGATCAGGCGGAACCAGTGGTTTCAGCCAGACCGCCGCAAAGGCTGTCAAGACACCCAGCACACCGAAAATGGCGATGGGAAACCAGATTCGCTTGCGGAGTTGCTGAAAGTTCCATGTCCAGATGCCGGTCACCTGCTGCCCTCCTGTGGGGAAGGGCGATCAGACTTGGACGGCGCAGGGAAGTCAACCGGTGGCGGGCAGGCCAAGGGCCGGGGTTGGCCCCGGCCCGTGGCAGTCTTGGCAGCGTCGGGCGGGGTTTCAGCCCCCAGGCGTCAGTTGCGGGCGCGGTCGACCATCTTGCCCTTGGAAATCCACGGCATCATGGCGCGCAGCTTCTCACCGACCTTTTCGATCTGGTGTTCGTCGTTGCGGCGGCGGGTGGCCTTGAAGTAGGGCTGGCCGACCGAATTTTCCTGCATGAAATCAGAGACGAACTTGCCGGACTGGATGTCTTCCAGCACTTCCTTCATGCGGGCCTTGGTTTCGGCATAGGGCAGGATGCGCGGACCAGAGACGTATTCGCCATATTCGGCGGTGTTGGAGATCGAATAGTTCATATTGGCGATGCCGCCTTCATAGATCAGGTCGACGATCAGCTTCACCTCATGCAGGCATTCGAAATAGGCCATTTCCGGCTCATAACCCGCCTCGACGAGGGTTTCAAAGCCCATGCGGATCAGTTCGACAAGGCCACCGCAAAGGACGGCCTGTTCGCCGAAAAGGTCCGTTTCGCATTCCTGCCGGAAGTTGGTTTCGATGATGCCCGAGCGGCCGCCACCGATGCCCGAGCAGTAGGAAAGGCCGAGTTCCATCGCCTTGCCGCTGGCGTCCTGATGGACGGCGACGAGGCAGGGCACACCGCCGCCTTTGACATATTCACCACGCACGGTATGGCCGGGGCCTTTGGGGGCCATCATGATGACGTCAACGCCGGGCT
>JBDTQR010000391.1:0-2206 GCA_039932095.1 bacterium
GAATATTTGGTGCCGAAATAGAAGATCTGCCCGACCTCGATCCCCCGCGCCACCTTGCGCCGCGCCTCGGGCACGGCATCGAACAGCACCGGGTCATGCGTCTCATCGGTGCGCGCATAAAGTGTGGTGAATTCCTCACAGATTTTAGCCACTCCCGCGCGGTGGTCATAGTCGACATCGCGTTGACCCAACTTCAACTCGGTCACGGCGGAATCGAAGAACACTTCCGACTCGCCGGTCGCGGCCAGCACCAGAAACTCATGGGTATTGTCGCCGCCGATCGGGCCTGACGCCGCCCGCATCGGGATCGCGGTCAAGCCCATTCGCTCATACGTCCGCAGATAGCTGACCATATGGCGGTTGTAGGCGTGCAGTGCAGCCGCGCGGTCGACGTCGAAATTGTAACCGTCCTTCATCAGGAACTCGCGGCCGCGCATCACGCCGAACCGTGGCCGCATCTCATCGCGAAACTTCCACTGGATGTGGTAAAGCGTCAGCGGCAGGTCCTTGTACGACGTGACATGCGACCGGAAAATATCGGTGATCATCTCTTCATTGGTCGGCCCGTACAGCAGATCGCGGCCCTGACGATCCTTGATCCGCAGCATTTCGTCGCCGTAATCGCCATAGCGCCCCGACTCGCGCCACAGATCGGCGGGCTGCAACGTCGGCATCAGCAACGGGATATGCCCGGCCCGCATCTGCTCTTCATTCACGATCTGCTCGATCCGCCTCAGCACGCGCAGGCCCAGCGGCAACCAGGAATAGATCCCCGCCGCCTGTTGTTTGATCATCCCGGCGCGCAGCATGTAGCGGTGCGAGACGATCTGCGCCTCGGCGGGATTTTCCTTCAGAACGGGCAGAAAATAGCGGGACAGACGCATGGGAACAGCCTCTCGGAAACAGTTTTGCCGTTGCTACAGTCTTAACCGGGGTCAGGCAAGCCAGCCCGGCAATTCGCTGCAGTTTTACCAAACGGCACTGGCGGCTTAATCGGTTCTAAAGGCTTGGTTGGCAAATTGGCCATGGAACCGGTTGCGGCATCAGAAGGCAAACTCCATGCAAAAAAGACGGTACGGCCTGATCAAGAATATCTCCATACAGGCCAGATTGCTGGTGGCCGCCGCGGCATCGCTGGTCGGTGTCATCGCAACCTGCGGGGCCGGCTTTGTCGGGCTTGAGCATAGCAACGAAGGGCTGGGCGCCTCGATCACCGCCACCTCTGCGGTTCTGAACCAGATGAATGGCGACATGATGCACGACGCCTTGCGCGCCGATGTCCTGTTCGCCATCATGACCGGTCCCGACGGCAATCCCGATACCCGCGCCGAAATTGCGGCCGATGTCGCGGATCATTCCGCCAACTTTCTGACCGACCTCCAGACACTCGGCAATCTGGACCTGCCCAGCCAGATCCGGAAAGATGTCGACCGGATCAAACCCCTGATCACCGACTATGTCGCAGCGGCCCAGCAAGTCGCGACCAGCGCTCTGGCAGATCAGGCGGCCGGGCAAACCGCATTTCCCGCCTTCATGGGGAAATTCAGCGTTCTTGAGGTTCAGATGGGTGTTTTGGGGGAAGAGATTGAAAAAGCAGGAACTACCGTCGGTCAATCTGCCCAGGTCGCCAACCGGTCGCTGATCAAGATCGTCGTGGCGTCGGGCTGTGCCGCAGCATTCTTCCTGTTGCTGTCCAATCTCTGGATCGTCCCCAGCATCACCAAGCCGCTCAACCGCGTCAAAGACGCGATAAGAGAGGTCGCCACCGGCAATCTTGGCGGCCGACATTCGGCCTTCGAACGGGTGTCTGATCTGAAGGACGAAGTCAGCGAAATCGCCATATATCTTGAGGCGTTGCGCGTGCGCCTGCGCGAAGCCGTCGAAATGGAAGCCACCATCAAGCGCGCCAGAGAGGAACAGGACAAAGTTGTCAACGCCCTGTCGGTTGGTCTGGAGAACCTGTCGACCGGCAACCTGACCAAGACGATCACCGGGCCCTTTGACGCCGACTACGAAAGCCTGCGCCTCAACTTCAATCAGACGGTTGACCGGCTCAATCAGACCATCACCCAAGTCGTGCAAAGCTCGCGCAGCATCCGGGCCCGGGCCAATGACATCAGCACCGCCTCGGAAGACCTTGCCGGCCGCACCGAAAATCAGGCCGCCACGCTGGAAGAAACCGCTGCTGCACTGGATGAACTGACCA
>JBDTQR010000392.1:0-2188 GCA_039932095.1 bacterium
GACGGTACGCGGGCCGGTGGAACATTTCCACGTGCTATACCTTGATCGCAAGAACCGCGTCATCTCGGATGAACTGCTGTCGGTCGGAACCGTCGACCATGTCCCGGTCTATCCGCGCGAGGTGATCAAGCGCGCGTTGCTGCTTGATGCCTGCGCTCTAATATTGATCCACAACCACCCCTCAGGTGATCCCACACCGTCGGAGGCGGACCTCAGCATGACCAAGGAGATCCAGAAGGGCTGCAAATATCTCGGCCTGCCGCTGCACGACCACATCATCGTGGGAGCAGGGGCCGAGGTGAGCCTGCGGGCCTTGGGGGAGATCTGACGCTTACGGTGACCAAATCCCGCCGCCCCTTCGAGGAAGAGGGCGGCGGTTTGGTCTTTGACGGCTGAGGCGGGGAGAAGGGCTTCCCGCGCCGTCGGAGATCCCGACATGTTTGACCATTCGTTTCCCGCTCCAACGCCCGTGTTCCCGAGCCCCCTGCAGCCGACGTTTGCCAACGCCGCCTCAGATACCGACCTGGCCTTTGCCCTGACCTCACCTGACCACAGCCCGGGCGCTGCGATGTCTGGTACCGCGCGGCCCCACGTGCTTGACCGCTTCGCTACGCTGGCCGAGGCTATGCGGGGGGCTATCGCCCGTGCAGACCAGATGGCCTTCGATGCGCCGACGCAAATGCTGGCGATCTTTGATCGTGACGACCGTCTGGTTCTGGCCGGGGCCGAGACCGACGGCGCGGTGGTCTGGTGCCACCCGGTGATCAGCGCCGCCGAGGCGCGCGTTGTGGTGACCGAGGCCAGTGAGTTGCGGGCGCAGGCAAGCAGCACTTCCGGCTGGCAGGAGCAGGGTCTTTCCCAAAAGTTGCGGCAACGCGCCGACCTTCTGGAAGCGCGGTTGGTCGACCCGCTTTGGCGCGCCTTTGCCGCCCGCGCGCTGCAGGTTGCCGCATGACGCCGCAAAGTCAGGGGAGGGCAGGGGGGTCTTGCGAGTATTGCGGGGCGAGAGAGATCGCGCCCGCTGGCTCTGCCCCTTCCCCAATTTCCGGAGATTGTCATGACCCACGTTGAACCCACTCTCGCGACCCCGATGCCGCCGTCCAGCATTGACTTCGCGCAGGTTTTTGCCGCCCAGGCCGAACGCAGCGCCCGCATCGACGCACTGCGCCCCGCCAACCGGGATCGTCTGTTCGATGGCTTGACCGCCGCCGGCATCACCCATGTCACCGTGACCTTCGACGGCGAAGGCGATAGCGGCCAGATTGAAAACATCGGCGCATGGGCGGGCGACAAGGCCGTCGACTTCCCCGCCGTGGAAATCCTACGACGCCCTGACCTGGGACAACCCTGAGGTCGAGATGCGTCAGCTGTCCCTCGAGGATGTCGTCGAGCAGCTGGCCTATGACTTTCTCGCCGACACCCACGGCGGCTGGGAAAACAACGACGGCGCCTATGGCGAGTTCTGCTTCGACGCTTCCGCGCGCAGCATCCACCTCGAGTTCAATGAACGGTTCACGTCGTCCGAACTCTACACCCACGAATTTTGAGGGGGCGGCGATGGCACATCTGTATCACCACGCCCTGTCCTCGGTGAAGAAATGGGGCGGCTCGGTTGAGGACTACCTTGGAATTCACGCTTGGTGCGACCAAAGCAAAGAATTAATTGCAGATTTCCGACACAGGGCTCTTCGTCACCACAGTGCGGGAATTTGGCAGTCTGAGACGATCTTCGGCCCGACGATCACGCTCTCGACAGGACGCGTCATCCCGACCCGGTGGGTTGGCGAGCAGCATGTCCGCGAAGACCTCGGCTTCATCCCCAGCTTTGCGGACTGGGTGAAGGCCATCCGGCCCGAGCCGTGGATGGGCCGCACTGAGAAAAGCGAGATGCTGGTTGATCCCAGTCTGACGTCACCGATCCTGGAGGTCCGGTAATATGAGCCGGGCCTATCAGAACCTGGATGTGCCGCCCGAGGTATCGAATCTGACGCTTCTGCGTACAGCGATACGCCGGCTGCATCCCGACACTCTTGCCGTTCGCAACTGGCGCGCTGCGCGCAAACGCTATTACCGCGAACTCCTTTGCGCCCATGAAGCCAAGCAGAACCAAGCGCGCCCGCAGCGCGAGTGATCCTCGCTGCGCCAACCGACCACGCAAGTTCCATCCAGCCCGGCCTTCTGGCCGGGC
>JBDTQR010000393.1:0-2148 GCA_039932095.1 bacterium
TCGACCAGATGGAACGGCTGATTGCCGCCGCGACCAAGGTCGGCATCAATGCGGTGAAGGTCGATGACGTCGCCCTGATCGCGGTGAAAATCGGTGATCACATCATGGGTGGTGGTGCCGGGTCGGCTTTCGTCGGCGGACCAGAATTCGAAGATATCCGCGCCAGAACCGCCCTTCAGAATGTCGCTGCCCAAGCCGCCATGCAGATGATCATTCTGGCCGCCGCCGTTCAGGATGTCATTGCCGGACTCGCCTGACAGGATGTCATTGCCTTTGCCGCCGAATGCCTTGTCGTTGCCGCCGCCCATGTTCAACAGATCGGCCCCGTTGCCGCCGTAGAACATGTTGTCGTTGGCCCCGCCCGCCAGCAGGTCCTTGTCGCCATCTTCCAGCACGTCGGCGTAGCGCGAGCCGATCAGCTTGACGAAGCCGTCAATCCGATCGCCCTCGGCGTCGCCACCCAATCCGGTCGTCGCACCGTCGTAGGTCAGCATGACCCGCACCGCCGCGCCGGATTTGGCATAGTTCAGGGTGTCGCCGGCATCGCCACCGCCCGAAAGCACATCCGCGCCCGCGCCACCGTCAATTGTGTCAGCCCCGGAGCCGCCGATGACCGTGTCGTCGCCACTGTCGCCGTAGAGCCTGTCGCCCCCCTCGTCGCCGCAGATCAGGTCGCCGCCAGCGCCGCCATGCACCTTGTCATTGCCGAACCCGCCCCAGATCGTGTCACTGTCGCCTGCACCACCTGCCCTGGTGTCGCCGAACAGGGTGTTGCCCAGTTCATTGCCCCGGATGCAATCTCTGCCATTGCTGCCATAGGCATTCTCGATCACCCCGCTGACATAAAGCGAATGCATCCGCGAATCCGCCCCCATATAGGACGCGCCCGCCCGATAGGAGGTTCCTGCAGTCGAAGCATAGTTCAGGTTGAGGTCAACGATGTCGCTGTAGACGCCCATCACAGTGATCTTGTCGGTTCCGCCGCCATCGTCAAAGATCGAAACCTCATCCGCACCGGTCACCAGCCAGTCCAGCACATAGGTTTGGTTACCCACACCTTCATCCCCATTCCGTTCCGCCCCCGGGGCTATCATCGCAAATCTTGCCTAGCGAAGGGTTTAGATCGCGGCGAAATCCGGCGACGAAGTTCCGAGGGCTTGTCGCAAAGTTGAACTATTCTCCATCCGCCGCCGTGTTTTTCCGATCGGAAACCCGGACTGGCGATTTTGGGTGGGGGGAAGTCGGAAAAGCGACTCCACGGCGTCGTTTACTGGTCTATCAGAGCGCCAACAGGCGCGATCAACAGGGCCTGATCCTTTGGGAGTGACACATGGCCTTCAAAACCGACATCGAAATTGCCCGCGAAGCCAAGAAGAAGCCGATCATGGAAATCGGTGCCAAACTTGGCATTCCCACCGAGCATCTGCTGCCTTACGGCCACGACAAGGCCAAGGTCAGCCAGGAGTTCATCGCGTCGCTGGCCGACCGCAAGGATGGCAAGCTGATCCTGGTGACCGCGATCAACCCGACGCCGGCGGGCGAAGGCAAGACCACCACGACGGTCGGTCTGGGCGACGGTCTGAACCGGATCGGCAAGAAAGCGGTGGTCTGCATCCGTGAGGCCTCGCTTGGCCCGAACTTCGGGATGAAGGGCGGGGCGGCTGGCGGCGGCTATGCTCAGGTCGTGCCGATGGAGGAGATGAACCTGCACTTTACCGGCGACTTCCACGCCATCACTTCGGCGCACAATCTGCTGTCGGCGATGATCGACAACCATATCTACTGGGGCAACTCGCTTGACATCGACCAGCGCCGCATCGTGTGGCGGCGGGTGATGGACATGAACGACCGTGCGCTGCGTGACATCGTGGTGTCGCTCGGTGGCGTGTCGAACGGTTTCCCGCGCCAGACCGGGTTTGACATCACCGTGGCGTCGGAAGTCATGGCGATCCTGTGCCTGTCGAACGATCTGGAAGATCTGGAAAAGCGTTTGGGCGATATCGTCGTGGCCTATACCCGCGCCAAGACCCCGATCTATGCCCGTGATATCAAGGCCGATGGCGCGATGACTGTCCTGCTTAAAGACGCGATGCAGCCCAATCTGGTGCAGACGCTGGAAAACAACCCGGCCTTCGTGCATGGCGGCCC
>JBDTQR010000394.1:0-2097 GCA_039932095.1 bacterium
GCCTTTGCGGGGCCTTTGCGGGTGCGAGCGTTGGTATGGGTGCGCTGACCACGAACCGGCAGGCCCTTGCGGTGACGCAGGCCACGGTAGCAGCCAAGGTCCATCAGACGCTTGATGTTCATCGAGGTCTCACGACGCAGGTCACCTTCGACGGTGAAGTTCGCGTCGATGAATTCGCGGATCGCCAGAACTTCGGCGTCGGTCAACTGGTTGACGCGACGGGCGCGGTCAATGTTGTTGGCTTCGCAAATCTGTTCGGCGAAATTCGGACCGATGCCGTGGATATACTGAAGAGCAATGGGTACCCGCTTTGCAGTCGGGATGTTGACGCCAGCAATACGTGCCAAACGTGTATTCCTTTTCGTTGCGGTTCCGTGGTGCCAGAACCTTTTTTCACAACCCGGAGACGACAGACCGCCCCGGAAACGAGTGCCCGCCGCGAAATGATTCCGCAGCGGGACGCCGTGCTTTATGGGCTTTTGACCGGAGCGTCAAGGCCGCCATGGGGATATTTCAGGTTCTGTCAAGAACTTTCGCAACGGCCGCTGCAACAGCGTCCATTTCCGCCAGACCGTCAACCGTGCTCAACTTGCCCTTGGCATAGTAATATCCGATCAGCGGCGAGGTTTTCTTGTAATATTCCATCAGACGCACCTTCAGCGCGTCTTCATTGTCGTCGGCCCGGCGCTTTAGGTCGGTCGAGCCGCAAACATCGCAGATCCCGGGCTTGGCGGTCGGCTTGGTCGCATCGTGATAAACTTCGCCGCAGTTGCCGCAGGTGAACCGGCCGGTGATTCGCTTGACCAGAGCCGCGTCGTCGACCTGCATTTCCACGACATGGGCCAAGGTCTGGCCCTTGCGTTGCAGCAGGTCACCCAACGCATCCGCCTGCTTCAATGTCCGGGGGAAACCGTCAAATATCAAACCGCCGGGTGCCGGATGGTCCAGCTTTTCCGCGATCAGACCAATCACGATGTCATCGGTCACCAGACCGCCGCGATCCATCACCTCGGCCACCCGGTTGCCCATCTCGGTTCCCGAAGTGCGCGCCTCACGCAGCATGTCACCGGTCGACAGCTGCATCATCTCACGCTCATCGACCAGCCGTTTGGCCTGTGTGCCTTTGCCAGCCCCCGGCGGGCCGAGCAATATGATATTGACCATTCGGCCCCCATTCATTCTCTGCGCAATGCGCGTGAAAACCAGACTGTGTCAGCGACCGGCGATCCGGCTTAGCGCCGCGCCGGTGCCTTGGCCCCCGCCGACCCGGACCGCTTCTTGCCGCGCAATTGCGACCGCTCAATCAGACCTTCGTATTGATGCGCCAGCATATGCGACTGGATCTGGTTGATCGTGTCCATCGTCACCGAGACGACGATAAGAACCGATGTCCCGCCGAAATAGAAGGGAATAGCGAACTCGGTCCGCAAAATCTCCGGCAGGAAACACACGGCCGCCAGATAGGCCGACCCCACCACCAGAATACGTGACACAACATAGTCGAGATAGTCCTGGGTCTTCTTGCCCGGGCGTATGCCGGGGATGAAGCCGTTCTGGTTCTTCAGGTTCTCGGCCACATCATCGGTCTTGAACGACACGTTGGCGGTGTAGAAATAGGCAAAGAACACGATCATCGCGCCTTGGAACAACAGGTACAGCGGTTGTCCCGGTCCCATGTAGGCCAGAATGGTTGCCATGATCGGGCTGGTTTGGGCGCCCGAGAAGGTCGCGATGGTCGTGGGCAGCAACAGCAGCGACGAGGCAAAGATCGCCGGAATGACGCCTGCCGGGTTAACCTTGATCGGCAGATGCGACGAACCGCCATCGTAGATCTTCATGCCGACCTGACGGCGGGGATACTGGATATGGATCTTGCGCAGGGCACGTTCCATGAACACCACAAAGGCGATGACCGCCACGACCAGCACCAGGGCCCCGATGATGACCACCGGAGAGATCGCACCGGTCCGACCCTGGCTGAGGAATTGCGCCAGTGCAGCGGGCACTTCGGCGACGATGCCGGTAAAGATGATCAGCGAAACGCCATTGCCGATGCCGCGTGCGGTGATCTGCTCGCCCAGCCACATCAGGAACATC
>JBDTQR010000395.1:0-2095 GCA_039932095.1 bacterium
TAGGATGCAAAGGTTAATACTTGGTTAAAATGAGAGGCCTATGCCTCTGAAAACATAGGGTTAAATTTGGTCCCGCGTTGGGACTTCGCAAAGGGGGCCTGAAATCCCCCGCCTTGAGGTCTGCCCCCTGATCCTGTATCGCAGGGGCTGACCCTTTTTCCTGAAAGCCGCAGCCGATGAAATTCCTCGACCTCTCCAAAGTCTACATCCGCTCGGGAGGCGGTGGTGGCGGCTGCGTGTCTTTCCGCCGTGAGAAGTTCATCGAATTCGGCGGGCCAGATGGCGGCGACGGCGGCAACGGCGGCTCGGTCTGGGCCGAGGCGGTCGAGGGCTTGAACACCCTGATCGACTTTCGCTACCAGCAGCATTTCTTCGCCAAGAGCGGCCAGCCCGGCATGGGCAGCCAAAAGACCGGCAAGACCTCGGACGATGTGATCCTGAAGGTACCGGTCGGCACCGAGATACTGGACGAGGATGAGGAAACCGTCATCGCCGATCTGGTGACGCCGGGGCAGAAAGTGCTGCTCGCCAAGGGTGGCAACGGCGGGTTTGGCAATCTGTACTTCAAATCCTCGACCAACCGGGCCCCGGCACGGGCCAATCCAGGGTTGGAAGGGGTGGAGCGGACGATCTGGCTGCGGCTGAAGCTGATCGCCGACGCCGGGTTACTGGGCCTGCCCAATGCCGGCAAGTCGACCTTCTTGGCGGCGGTGTCCAATGCGCGGCCCAAGATTGCCGACTATCCCTTCACCACGCTGGTGCCGAACCTTGGGGTTGTGGGTATCGACGGCAAGGAATTCGTGATGGCGGACATTCCTGGCCTGATCGAAGGGGCGTCTGAGGGGCGTGGGCTGGGGATGCAGTTTCTTGCCCATGTCGAACGTTGCAAGGTCTTGTTACATCTGGTGGACGGGACTTCGTCGACGATCACCAAGGATTACCGCACCATTATCAAAGAGATAGAGGCCTATTCCGAGATCCTCGGCGACAAGCCCCGCATTCTGGCCCTGACCAAATGCGACGCGTTGGACAAAAAGACCGTCTCCGAACGCCGCCGGGCCCTGGAAAAGGCCAGTGGCGGTATGGTCCATGTTATCTCCGGTGTCGCAAGGCTTGGTCTGACTGATGTGTTGCGCGATATCTACGCGCAAATCAAGGTTGGGTCGGAGGTTGTGATGGAGGCGGCACCTTGGCAGCCCTGAAACCGCTGACGGCGCCCGACATCCGCGACGCCAGACGACTGGTCGTCAAGATCGGTTCGGCACTGCTGGTCGACCGCAATCTGGGTCTGAAGCAGGCGTGGCTGTCGGCTTTGGCGATGGATGTGGCCGAAGCCAAGACGCGGGGAACCGATGTGGTGCTGGTGTCTTCCGGTTCCATCGCTTTGGGGCGCAAGGTACTGGGATTGCCGGACGGTCCATTGCCGCTGGAACAATCGCAAGCCGCTGCTTCCGTTGGACAAATCCGCCTTGCGCGGGCCTATGAAGAGGTGCTGGCACCGCATGGCATCACCACCGGTCAGGTGCTGGTGACGCTGGAGGATACCGAGGATCGCCGGCGCTATCTGAACTCCCGTGCGACGCTGGAAACCCTGCTCGGGTTCGGCGTGGTGCCCATCGTCAACGAGAATGACACGGTGGCCACCGATGAGATCCGTTACGGCGACAACGACCGGCTGGCAGCGCAGATTGCGGTGACTGTGGGGGCGGATCAGCTGATCCTGTTGTCGGATGTCGATGGGTTCTATTCGACAAATCCCAAGGAAGACCCGACCGCGCAACGCTTTGATCTGGTTGACGTTATTACGCCGGAGATTGAGGCGATGGCGGGCGATCCGATCAGCGGTTTCTCCAAGGGCGGCATGAAGACCAAGTTGCTGGCGGCCAAGATTGCCGTTGCGGGCGGCTGCGCGATGGCGATCATGGAAGGCTCGGTCCTGCGGCCGCTGACGGCCCTTGCCAACGGGGCGCGGCGGACGTGGTTTGTGTCGCATGCCGACCCGCACGTGGCGCGCAAACGCTGGATCAACGCGATGAAACCGCGGGGCGAATTGCGACTGGCTGCTGGGGCAGTCAAGGCGCTGCTGGCGGGAAAA
>JBDTQR010000396.1:0-2073 GCA_039932095.1 bacterium
TCCATCACGTCCGCCTTGGTGAAATTGTCGCGGACATAGCCGAAGCGGCGGGCCGAGTTGAAGCCTTCAGTCGGATCATAGGTGACGATGCCGCCGGCCTCTTGCCCGCGATGTTGCAGGGCATGCAAGCCAAGGGCGACGAAATTGGCGGCGTCGGACACCCCGATCACCCCGAACACGCCACATTCCTCTTTCAGCTTATCATCATCGAATGGATGGGCGAAGAAAGGGCGCATGGAGCCTCCGAATCCGCAGGGGTGATGGCGGCTATGTAAGGCTTTGGCGCGCCAGTGTCACGCCCCCATTGCCGCAATGCGGCGTTGCGTGATGCGCGGACGGCTTCGGGGGCTTGTCAGCGCGTGGAGGGCAGCGCACTGATCCGGAACGGAGGGCAAAGCGCAAATGTCATATTCAGGCGAATATATCCGGCATGCGGTGCTGAACCTTGGGCAGGCGGCACAGGGGGTTCGCTATGCCTATTCCCACCCGGATATGGATGCACGCCATCCACGCGGCAGTGTCCCCCATGTCCTGGCCTCGCTGGGTCGCCGGTTGCCGTTGATCTGCAATGATCTGGTCTATGCGGTGCTGCCGCCGCGCTGGCACCATACTGACGCACAATTGCGGGTCATGATGCCGGTGCCGGTCGGGCAATGGTTCTGGCACGGCTATTGCACCTGGGCCTATACGGGAACCGCGGCTGCACTGTTGAACCTTGCCATGGTGGACCGACGATGGGACCCGCGCTGCAAAGTGAGAATCTGATCAGTTGGAGGGGGCCGGAACCGCCGTGCCATCGGTCGCCGGAGCAGTTGCTGCGGGGCTGGGCGTCGTGCCGGTCGGGGCACAGACCTTGGTCAGGTCGTTGTAGCGGCCGATGATCCAGTTGGGCACATTGTCAGGCACCGAGGCGCTGATCTTGTCCTGAAACGAGGCGTAAACCTTGGCCGAACGCGACTTGTCGACCATTTCTACCGAATTGGTCAGGCTGGCCTTGTCATAGACGAAGAAGGCCACGGCGACCAGCAGGATACCGCGCGCCACGCCGAACAAGAAGCCGAGCCCCTGATCGACGCCGCCCAGAGCGGAGCGCTGAACCACTGATGAAAACAGCGGGGTGAACAGCGAGGCCACGATCAGGCCAAGGGCAAACACCCCGGCGAAGGCCGCGACGATCGAAAGTTCGCAATTGTCGGCGAGGAATTTGTTGAGGACCGGGATTTCCTTGACAAGTGGCTGCACGGTGGGGGCGAAGACGAAGGCCAGAATGGCCGCGCCGACCCAGCCCAGAATGGCCATCGCCTCGCGCACGAAGCCGCGCGAATAGGCCAGTATGGCCGACAGCACGATGACGCCCGCCGAAATGCCGTCTATCAGGGTAAATCCGTCCATCTTCCACTCCCCGGCCAGTCAGCTGATCTCTCAGCCCGCGCCGAACATATCGCCTACAAACGCCGTCAGATCAGGCATCTCGCGGACCCGCATGCCTGTCCCCTGCCCAAGCTTGGACCGGGTTGGCGCAATGGCTTGTGTGAAACCAAGTTTCGAGGCTTCTTTCAACCTGTTTTCGGTTTGACCCACTGGCCGGAGGGCGCCGGAGAGTGAAATTTCGCCAAAAAGCACCATATCTGGCGGAATTGCCACATCCTCACGGGCGGAAAGGATGGCGCCCGCTATGGCGAGGTCAGCGGCAGGTTCGTTGACCCGCATGCCGCCCGCAACGTTCAGGAACACGTCAAGACCGGCGTAAGAGATGCCGCAGCGCGCCTCCAGCACGGCGAGGATGGTGGAGAGGCGGCCGCCGTCGATGCCGACGACGGTGCGGCGGGGTGTGCCGAGCGTGGAAGGGGCGACGAGGGCCTGAATTTCGGTGAGGACGGGTCTGGTGCCTTCGATCCCGGCGAAGACGGCAGAGCCGGCGGTGGCTTTCTCGCGGTCGGACAGAAACAGGGCAGAGGGATTGGTGACCTCGACCAACCCGTCGCCGGTCATCTCGAACACGCCGATCTCATCCGCTGGGCCGAAGCGGTTTTTCACCGCGCGCAGGATGCGGAACTGGTGGCCGCGCTCGCC
>JBDTQR010000397.1:0-2069 GCA_039932095.1 bacterium
CATTGCCCCCCGCCTTGGGGGAAGGGTCACATGGGTCAAATCTCAATGGAAACTATGCGCCTGCCTGGGTCAGTTCTAAGTGGAAATCAACAGCCGATGACCTTGCCAGCGCGCCGAACAGCCTTTTGGCTTTGGTGCGTCGGTTTATCAATGTGCGAGAATTGGACATCGACCTGATCGACAGCGTTAATGCCTTTCGAGAGCGGTTTGAGGTTGCCTCAAAATCCCTCGATTCCGACCTTTTGGCCCATGTGCAGTCCGCAATGGTCGCCCAACGCGTTCAGATGAGCGAAGATGAAGCCCGCACCCTCTGGCCCCGGATTAAGCGTTTCCGCGCACAAGAAGGCCGCGAACCCAACGTACATTCCGCCGACGCTTTGGAAAAACGAATGGCAGAAGCGCTGGCTTGGCTGAAATTCAAGAAGGCCCAAAAACTGCGTGAGGCCAGCCTGTAATGCCAAGGCCAACACTCGATGATATTTTCGCAGAACCAGACGAATTCGGCCTGCTCGACATAAAGCTGTCGGCCAACGGCGGTCGGACCGCTACTGATCCCACGACAATCAATCGCGAGATCGAAGCATTTCGGATAAAACATGGCCGCCTTCCAGATCCAGAAGCGCTCGACCATGAAGAAATGCGGATTGGAACAATTCGGGTCAGAATGGGCCGCGAAAGCAAGAATGAAGATGAAGGCGCTGGATTGATTCTGCCTTCTGAGCGCAGCTGGCGCGACGACCCGCTGGAGGAAGAGGTTCCCGATGAACTTGACGACATCTTCGGCGATGACGCCTTGGCCGTGTCACAAGATTTGATCGGACTGCGCCATGTTACCCCTGCCTCCGAGCGCCATCTTCCGGATCACCGTGCGGATTTCCGACCCTGTCCTGATTTCCAGCTGTTCGAGACATTTTTTCAGGACATGCAGCGGATGCTGGACGCAGGCGAACGCAAAGCGACAGTGGTTGAAAAATACGCAGTGATCGAGCCGCTGGAGGGCGATTTCTTCATTCGAAATGGCTTGTTGGCCTATATCGCCGAAAAGACCGAAATGAGCAGTCGCGGCGGCGACCGCGACCATCGTCTGCGGGTGGTTTTTTCAAACGGGCAGGAAAGCGACCCCCTGATGTCGTCGTTTCGCAAATCCTTGAACGATGACAAGACATCCCGGTTGATTCAGCGCACCGGCCTTGGCCCACTCGATCCGGATTGGGAAGCCGATCGCCTAGAACTTTCTGGAACGATTTACGTCGCCCGCAGCTTGTCAACCGTGCCCGAGATTGCAGAAAACCGGATGATCCTGCACAAGATTGGCGTAACATCGCAACAGGTCACTCGGCGGATCGCAGATGCCCGCAATGACGCGACCTTCTTGATGGCTCCAGTAGAAATTGTGGCCACCTATGATCTGAAAAACCTATCCCGCTCCAAGGTCGAAAACCTGCTGCACCGTTTTTTTGAAGCGGCCCGCCCTGCAGAGTTAAGCGTTCTGGATCGCCTCGGCAAAAAGATTCACCCGCGCGAATGGTTCTATGTCCTGCCTGAGCATGTGGGGCGGGCGGCAAAACTGATCGAAGAACGTCGCTTGCATGAATACAGGTACGATCCCAGCAAACAGCAGATTGTCCTAAAGTAGTTTAGGGGGCTTACGCCCCCGTCTCGAACTTCAAAACCGGGATGCCGAGCTTTTTGGCCTTGTCAGCGAGGTTCTCCTGGATGCCGTTGCCCGGGAAGACGAGAACGCCCACGGGGAGCACATCCAGCATCGCGTCATTGCGCTTGAACGGTGCGGCTTTGGCGTGCTTGGTCCAGTCAGGCTTGAAGGCCACCTGCGTGACGCCCCGAGCTTCAGCCCATTTGGCGGCGATGAGCTCTGCCCCCTTACCGCTACCACCGTGCACAAGCACCATGTCGGGATATTTGGTGCGGACCTGATCGAGCTTGCCCCAGATCAGGCGGTGATCGTTGAAGTCGGTGCCACCGGTGAGGGCAACCTTGGGGCCTGCGGGCAGCATCACTTCGGTCTCGGACCGGCGCTTGGCGGCCAGGAAATCGCGGCTGTCGATCAG
>JBDTQR010000398.1:0-2035 GCA_039932095.1 bacterium
GCCTCGCGGCCGGCCAATTGCACCGAGGTCGCCGCCTCGCCAAACCCCAGCTCTGCCCGCGCCCTCGCCAAGGGCTTGGCCTGCACCACCTCTTGGCTTGCCACCATTTCGGACACCACAAGACCGGCCCCAAAGGACCCCACCAACCGGCGCCACGGCAGATCGGTAATCCCCGCCATCGGCGCGAGCAGCACCGGGGCAGTCAAAGTCAGGTCACCAATGTCCAATTCTGGTCCTTCCATGGCTTCTCTTTAGGCCCTTGCCCCGGAAATGGCAAAGCTACGCAACGTAAATCTGCCTGAAATTCAAGCACCGATTAAAATATAGGCATTCATGACGGGCGGATTGTCTAAACACAGCCTCTGGCCTATTGAGAAGGCAAATCAGAGGCCCCATGACCACAGCCGTTATCATCGTTGCCGCCGGTCGCGGCCTGCGCGCCGGGGGGGACAACCCCAAGCAATGGCAGATGCTTGGGGACCGTCCGGTCGTCACCCAGACCCTTGCTGCCTTCAGCGGTCTGTCCTGCCTGCTGGTGGTCCATCCCGACGACCGCGCCAAAGCCGCAAGCCTCGGTGTCGAACTGGTCGACGGCGGTGCCAGCCGCAGCGCCTCGGTCCGCAACGCATTGGAGGCCCTGGCCGGACGTGGCATCACCAAGGTCCTGATCCACGACGCTGCCCGCCCGTTGGTATCCCACGCTGTCATCGACAGGGTGCTTGCCGCGCTTGACCATCACGACGGTGCCGCCCCGGCGCTCAGTGTCACCGACGCGCTGTGGACTGGTGACGGCACGCAAGTCACCGGCACCCATGACCGCACCGGCCTTTACCGCGCCCAGACCCCACAGGGCTTCCACTTCGACGCCATCCTCGCTGCCCACCGCGCCCATCCGGGTGAGGCGGCGGATGATGTTCAGGTCGCCCGTGCCGCCGGCCTGACCGTCGCCATTGTCGCGGGTGACGACGACAACCTGAAACTGACCTGGCCGGGCGATTTCGCCCGGGCCGAGGCGATCCTGAAGGGGCGCGGCATGGATATACGGCTCGGCAACGGTTTTGATGTCCATGCCTTCTGCCCCGGCGATCACCTTTGGCTTTGCGGCGTGAAAGTGCCACATTCCAAGGGCTTGCTCGGCCATTCTGACGCCGATGTCGGTATGCACGCGTTGACCGACGCGATCTATGGTGCCCTGGCCGAGGGGGATATCGGCCAGCAATTCCCACCGTCCGATCCGCAATGGAAGGGGGCAGCCAGTCACATTTTCCTCAGCCATGCCACCACCCGCATCACCGCACGCGGCTACCGTCTGACCAACGCCGACGTGACCCTGATTTGCGAGGCCCCGAAAATCGGCCCCCACGCCCTTGCCATGCGCCACGCGCTCGCGCAGATCATGGGCGTGGACCCTGACCGGATAAGCGTCAAGGCCACCACCTCCGAACGCCTGGGTTTCACTGGTCGCGAAGAAGGTGTCGCAGCCATCGCAACCGCCACCTTGGTGAGCCCATGAGCCGACTTCTGACCACCGTCTTCGGTATCGGCCTGTTGCGCCCTGCCCCGGGTACCTGGGCCTCGGCGGTGGCGCTGGTGCTGGGGATCGTGATCTTTCGCTATGCCGGCTTCCCGGTCCTGCTGCTGGCAACCGTCGCCGCCGCCTTGATTGGCTTCTGGTCCTGCAACGCGGAACTGAAGGACCGGCCCGGCGATGACCCAACGGAAATTGTGATCGACGAGGTGGCAGGCCAATGGCTGACCCTGCTGTTTCCTGCCGCCGGGTTCTACTTCGGCCCGGCAGCGCAGGCCTCCTTGCAGGCCACCGGCGGCTGGCTGCCATGGCCGGTCTGGATCTTCCCGTTTGCGCTGTTTCGGCTGTTCGACATCTGGAAACCCTGGTTGATTGGTCGCGCCGATCAGCGCACCGATCCGGCCGGCGTAATGCTTGACGACCTCTTGGCTGGACTTTTCGCCGGGATCGTGACGGTAATTCTCGCCGCCGCGTACCATATCCCGATGTATTTGATGACCCGATGAT
>JBDTQR010000399.1:0-2016 GCA_039932095.1 bacterium
TGGCCCGGCTGCAAAGCTTTGATGCCGGGCTGGAAGAGGCGGCGCTGGACCTTGGGGCGAGCCATGCCCAAGTGATGCGACGGATCCTGTTGCCGCATCTGTACCCGGCGATTGCGGCGGGCGGGGCGATTGCGTTCTTTCAGTCGATCGAGAATTTCAACGTGACGCTGTTCACCCGGGGCACGTCGAACACGCTGACGGTCTATGTGTTCTCCAAGGTGCGGTCCGGTATCACGCCGACGATCAACGCCCTGGCGCTGCTGCTTATTCTCGCGACGCTTTCGGTGGCCGTGGTCTATGAGGTCAACCGCCGTCGCAAGGCTGCCATCGAGGCCGCACATGAGGCCGAGGGGCGGCGGGCCGAGGATGCTGGGTTGATCTGACCTCGGGCATCGCGACAGGAAAAAGGGCGGCTGAGAGATCAGCCGCCCTTTCCGTTTTACTGTGATCAGCGGCCGAGCGACCACCAGCCCTTGCGCTTGGGCTTGGTGGGGTCTTCGACCTCCGGCTCGGGGATAACGTCCGGTGCCGGCTGCGGGATTTCGATGACCGGTTCATTGACCTTTTGCGGGGCAGGGGCCGGAACTTCGACAATCTCCGGTTCCGGTGGCAAGTCCGGGGCGACCGGGGTGGTGTCAGGTGTCGGGGCGGCTGTGTCCAGCGTCGCGGCTTCCTGCGGTTTCACCGTCTTGGCCCGGCTGCGCGCGCGGGTCGCGGGCTTTTTGGCCGGGGCAGGGTCGGCGACCGGTTCTGGTGCCGGCGCGTCGGCTGCGGCGGCCTCAGCCACCACGGCGTCAGCCGCAGGCTTGGCAGCAGCCTTGCCGCGCGGCGCTCTGGTGCGTTTCTTCGGCGCAGCCTCGGCGGTTTCGGCGGCCGGTTCCGGGACGGCGAC
Source organism: bacterium (assembly GCA_039932095.1). Classification (GTDB taxonomy): domain Bacteria; phylum Pseudomonadota; class Alphaproteobacteria; order Rhodobacterales; family Rhodobacteraceae; genus Stagnihabitans. The sequence goes on from JBDTQR010000399.1 coordinate 893, forward strand.
GGCTTCGGGGGCGGCTTCAGGGGCGACATCGGCGGCGACAATAGCCCCGCCCACGTCCTCGCTGTCGTCCTCATCGCCGTCGTCAACGCCTTGACCTTCAGTGGCCATGCCATCCGACGGGGCCGAACCCGGCTTTTTCTTGCGACGACGACGACGTTTCTTCTTGGTGCCGTTGCCATCCCCTTCGGGGCGCGGGCCAGCGTTCTGCGGGGCGTTCTGCGGGGCCGACTTGGCCTCCACCACGTCGTCCGCCTCTTCGATGTCGTCGATATCGTCGATGATATCGGGATCTTCGTCCTCATCCACCGCAGCGCCCATCAGCGAGGCATTGCCGGAGATGACCGAGCCGGGTTCCGGCACGATGCGGGTGGCGGTCTTGAACTTTTCAATCGCATAGTCCGGGCTGATCAGGCTCGGGTCAGCCTCAAGCCGGACTGACATGCCATAGCGCGCCTCGATCAGGGCCAGATGCTCGCGCTTCTGGTTGAACAGGAAATTGATGATGCCGACCGGGGCCTTGAGCAGCACCTCTTTGGTCCGCTTGCGCGTGCCTTCTTCTTCGAGGGCGCGCAGGACCTGCAGGGCGAGGCTGTCATCCGAGCGGATCAGCCCGGTGCCGTGGCAATGGGCGCAGGGCTGGGTGGTCGATTCCAGCATCCCCGGCCGCAGACGCTGCCGCGACATTTCCAGCAGGCCAAAGCCCGAAATCCGACCGACCTGAATGCGGGCGCGGTCGGTCTTCAGCTTGTCCTTGATCTTCTTCTCGACAGCAAGGTTGTTGCGGCGCTCCTCCATGTCGATGAAGTCGATCACGATCAGCCCGGCAAGGTCGCGCAGGCGCAACTGTCGGGCGATTTCTTCAGCGGCCTCAAGGTTGGTCTTCAGAGCGGTGTCTTCAATTGATCCCTCTTTGGTGGCACGGCCCGAGTTCACGTCGATGGCAACCAGGGCCTCTGTCACACCGATCACGATGTAACCGCCGGATTTCAGCTGGACGGTCGGGTTGAACATGCCACCGAGATAGCTTTCGACCTGGAACCGCGCGAACAGCGGCATCTGGTCGGCATAGGGCTGCACGACCTTGGCATGGGACGGCATGATCATCCGCATGAAGTCCTTGGCGG
>JBDTQR010000400.1:0-1997 GCA_039932095.1 bacterium
CATGAATGCAATGTATTCAATGATTTAGAGTCCAGCAATGGAACAAGAACGACACTCAAGTCTCGTGAAATTTTGGGTGAGAAATGTCGTCAACGACCGGGAAATCAGCCTCAGCGCCTCGCGACATGATGGACGATGCCGGTGGGTCCCTCAAAGATCAAGCCAAAGGCGAGTCCTTTGCGCTGCCGTCTTATCTGGCTGGCTCCGGCACGCTTGACCGGCTGGTCGATACGGCGCGCGACTATGCGCGGGCAGCGACGTCGGAAAACACCCTGAAAGCCTACGCCAAGGACTGGACCGCCTTTGCCCGCTGGTGCCGGATGCGGGGGGCTGACCCCATGCCGCCCTCGCCCGAATTGATCGGCCTCTACATCGCAGACCTTGCCGCGCCGCAGGGTAAGACCCCCTCACAATCGGCGATCCAACCCTTGTCGGTGGCTTCCATCGAGCGGCGGCTATCGGGCCTGTCGTGGGGGTATGCGCAACGGGGCCTAGTTTTGGACCGCAAGAACCGTCACATCGCCACCGTTCTCGCTGGCATCCGCCGCAAACACGCGCGGCCGCCGGTACAGAAAGAAGCGATCCTGCCCGACGACATCCGCGATATGCTGGCCACCCTGCCCCACGATCTGCGCGGGTTGCGCGACCGGGCCATCCTGCTGATCGGCTTTGCCGGCGGGTTGCGGCGTTCGGAAATCGTCAGCCTTGATCATGGCAAGGACGACACCCCGGACTCGGGCGGTTGGGTGCAGATCTTGGAGGGAAACGAAGGCGGTGGCGCGCTGATCACCCTACGCGGCAAGACCGGCTGGCGCGAGGTTGAAATTGGGCGCGGGTCCGGTGACCAGACCTGCCCCGTCCATGCCTTGGAGCAGTGGTTGCACTACGCCAAGATCGACTTCGGCCCGATCTTTGTCGCCGTCTCGCGCAACGGGCTGAGGGCGACCGACGAGCGGCTGTCCGACAAACACGTTGCCCGCCTGATCAAGGCCTGCGTCCGTGAGGCCGGCATTCGCCCCGACCTGCCCGAGGCCGAGCGGATCAGGCTCTACTCCGGTCATTCCCTGCGGGCAGGTTTGGCCAGCAGCGCCGAAGTGGAAGAGCGCTATGTGCAGAAGCAACTTGGCCACGCATCCGCCGAGATGACTCGCCGCTACCAGCGCCGCCGGGACAGGTTCAGGGTCAACCTGACCAAAGCAGCCGGGTTGTAGGGTTTGGCCTATGCTTCCGACCTGCGGACAGCCTCTTTTCCGCAAGGCAGTGGCGTAGGCCTGCTCTTCACGGAGCCCAGCTCTAGGAGACCCGTAGAAGGTATCGCGTAGATCTGCCGCCTTCAGCACCTCGGAAGATTGCGCCCAGGGCTTCCAGTTCAGCCAAATCACGCGTCGCTGTCGCAAGGGACACACCGGCAATCTTGGCATAGGGTCCGGCACTAATACCCTCGGACACGCGCCGCGGGCCTTCGGCGAAGAGGCGGCGCAACACCCTCTCGCCCCGTTGTGGAAGGCCCGGAAAGCGCATGAAGTACCCATTTCGCGCGACCAAAAACCGAGCCTCGGCCTCGGCTTCGACGATCCCGGACGTCAGGCGCTCCAGAAACCACAGGACGAACGGGGTGGCATCGATATGATCGCCAGACTCCCTGCGACCGGCCTGAAGGGCTCGGTAGTAGCCCTGCTTGTCAGCCTCTATCTGGCGCGACAGGGAAAATGGCAACGCCGCATCCCGGGCAAAGATATATTCGACAAGAGCCCGGCCAATCCGCCCATTGCCATCGCTGAACGGGTGAATCGATTCAAACCAAAGGTGGGCAAGAGCAGCGCGAACCGGCACCGGGCGGCGGTCAGATCCAAGGCCGGTCAAAAATTCCTGCATCATAGCGGCCACGCGGTCAGGTGATGGTGCCGAATAAAGCACCTCTTCCCTGCCAACACCTGCACCACGTACGATCACGATCGGGAAGCTGCGCCACCGGCCCTTGTCTTCCAGATCGACAC
>JBDTQR010000401.1:0-1996 GCA_039932095.1 bacterium
GATGCCGAGGCGCTGGTCAACCATCTGATCGTCAACGATGCCGCCCGCATGGCCGCCGGCCAGGCGCGCTATGCCAGCGTCTGCGCGCCAGACGGCGGCATCATGGATGACCTGACGGTGTTCCGAATTGGAAACGAGCATTTTCTGATCGTCTCGGGGTCGCGCAACCGGTTGAAGATCCGCGACTGGGCAATGCACCATGCCACGGGCCGCCGGGCCTATGTGACCGACATCACCGCAGCTGTGGCCTTTCCCACAGTCCAAGGACCAAAATCTCGCATACTGCTGCAAGGGCTCATCCCGGATGCCGACTTGACCGCCCTGAAACGCTGGACCTTCACACATGGCCACCTCGGCGGCACCCTTGTCATGATTTCGCGCACCGGCGTCACCGGCGAGCTGGGGTTCGAGATGTTCGTTCCCGCGGACGAGGCGGTGTCTGGAATGCCCTGTTCCATGCCGGCGGAGCCCATGAACTGCGCCCCTATGGCGTGAAGGCGACGTTCACGCTGGGGCTGGAAAAGCTTTATCCCGCGCATGGCATCGACATGGATGAAGGCCTCACCCCGTTTCATATCGGGACCGACGCCTTCATCAAATTCGACAAGGGCGATTTCATCGGCCGCGAGGCACTGCTGCGCGTGCGCGACAGGGGCGTTGAGACGACATGGGTCGGGTTGAAACTGACGGGCGACAGCCCCGTCCCGGACCTGACCCCGGTGATGGTCGACGGCCGCCAGATCGGCCACATCACCTATTGCGACCAGGGCCATTCGGTGGGTGCCGTGCTCGCTGCGGCGCATATTCAAAGGGAATTTGCGGTCGAGGGCATGGAGGTCAGCGTTCTGGGTCAGCCCGCAACCGTGGCGCGTAGGGCGTTCTACGATCCCGACGGCATACGTTTGAGATCATAAGGAATTGGCCCGACTAACTCTATGTTGGCCGACAACTGACCGTGTATAACTGATTCAAGCGATGCTTGTTGGAGGTGTTATGGCGAAACGGAACCAGTCCACCGCAAGAAACCCCTTTTCTACCTGGGGAGAGCCTCAGGTCGTATTTACGCCGTGGGACGGCGTCCTCGCTGGCACAGTATGGCAGACCAGTCACAGGTTCGAGCTCGTGAACTGGCAGTCGTTCCTGTCCGACACAGAACCACCGATGGTTTACTTCGCTGGGGCCGTAGATGTCATGGCAGAGGAAACTGAACTTCCCCTGTTGAGTGTGCTTGTTGGTGTCGCAGGCGACATATTTCGCGCTCTGCGCTCGTTTCAGGCCGCACCCACACCAGCCGAAGGCTTCAAACAACTACACGAGATGAGGAACGTCGCCAAAAAACTTGCCCTTCTGTCACGAGGTGGCAGTGCAACGCCCGAACAACCCGCCGCAGAAGCAAGTCCCGAAAGGCGCAGCCGCGGCCTCCACCCTTTCCTACACGACTTGCTGCAGGAGGTGGACGCTCCGAATCCGCAGAAAGGTCAAGACGAACAGTCATGGCAGAAGGCACTTTCCCGTTGCTCAAGCCGAAATCGGCGATTGCTTCTGTTCTTTGATCTGCTTGACGGAGTCGTGGAACGGCTCACGATTTCCGACAAGCAAGTCGCCGAAAACGTTCAGCTTGATCCACGCAAGCGCAACAAGGGCGCCCCCCGAGACACCGCCCGTGACTGGCTGCTTATCAGGCTCATGTGGATTTGGCGCGATGTGATCGGCAAGGAACTTACTTTCCATCTTCCAACAATCAAGAATCGTGTAGCCGTCGATCCAAGCCCTCCCGACGGCAGTTTCATAGCCTTTGTCTGTGATGTGATGCGGGAAATCGAACCGGTCAAACCCCACGAATACTCGGCCCTCGCCAAGAAACTCCAAGACCTGTACGGCCTGTTGCCACCAGAAAGCTTGTTCGCGAGATAATTCAGAAACTCTTCGCAATTCGCGGAAGATCGTGTCCCACAGGGTGGTGTAGGTTCTGGCTGAGGTGGTCACCGGCGTTTTC
>JBDTQR010000402.1:0-1973 GCA_039932095.1 bacterium
CTCCATCGCACCGCACAACCCTGACCTGCCGCGTCCACTATGATTGACCCTGACCGGGCGAGACGGCCATTGTGCGCAAGGCGAAATTTAACGTCGCGAGGAGGGGTACCCCTGCAAATCGCGATGACTTCCACAAAGTCCAATTCGCCGATCAAATACAGCTGATCAAAAAACTCGGCGACGCGCGGCCACCGCTGAATCGAAAGAATTTGGCGCAAAAGGCTCCGGTCGATGTCGTCGAGCGTGAGTTTGTCAGCAATCGGCTCAAACGGGCAGGTTGGCGCGACCAACGAAGACAACTTGCTTCGTATCATCTTTCGGAGTGCGGCCCATATGGGCGAAAGCCCTCGGGCCTACGATCGGCTGGAAAACCATCTCATTTGCGCCGGGCTCTCTTGATGCTGGTGGCAAGGATGACGACACACCCAGGGATCAGAAACGTAGCTGCCCACAGGGGCGGAATGCCGATCAGCTTGACAGCCCCGGTCACTGCCGCCACTAGGACCGCAATTTGGGTTGCCAAAGCACCATCGTCGACGAACATGCCGACCAGTTCGGACCAGATCTGCTTGACGAGGTTCATTTCGCCACCTCTGCCGACACAGACATCAGCGTGTCCCGCTTCATTTTGACCGCAAGCGCAGAAAATCCACCCAGAACGACGAGCAAGCCCAGCAGCATGAAGTCAGCTCCAGGCCATTCGGTGCCTAGACCTTCGCCCGTCCAGAATATGCCAAAGGCGGTCAACATCAGTCCAACTACAAATTTTAGCGCGTTTTCGGGCACCTGTGTCAATGGTTTGTGCACGAGCGCGCCGATCACTATGACAAGAACCACGGCGGCCAGTGCCCCGACCCCTGCGTAGAAGGTCAGGCCGTGGGCGGTGCCGACGGCGATGACGATGAAGACGACCTCGACGCCCTCCAGCAGAACAGCCTTGAAGGCGGTCAGCATCGCAAGATAGTCGGCACGCTTGTCCATCGCCTGCTGCTTCAGAAGGTCGGTCTCTTTGGCGAAGGCCTGCGCTTCGTCATGCAACGGGATGAAGCCGGCCGACCTGAGGATCGCTTTGCGCAGCCAGCGCATGCCAAATAAAAGCAGCAGCACCCCCACCACGAATTGCAGGACATGCAAAGGGATCAACGCGAACAGTGGGCCGAAGATCAGCACGAGCACGACCAAAAGCGCCAGGGCGAGTGCTGCGCCTTGAAGGGCCGGACGCCAGCTGCGCGTGATGCCAACAGCCAGAACGATGGTAAACGCCTCGACCACCTCGACAAACGAACCAAGAAAGGCCGCCGTGATGGTAGAGACTACGGATGGTGTCAGCATGGGATATCCTTGATGAAAGCTCAGACCGCCAGCACCACACATCTTGCAGGCGGTAGGGAAAAGGCAAGGTCCGATCCGATGGCAACAGCATCCGGCCGGTCCAGCCTGATCCGCGCCTGACCGATTTGCACGCCATGCCTTTAGCAGCGTCCCAGAAACGCCACGGAGAAAACGTGGCCGGTCAGAACGGTTTCGAGGTAATCCTGCGCGGGGAGGGCATCTTCGGGGCGCACGACCAGAATGGCGCGGCCTGCCATGGCGCTGCCCGTCAGCAAGGCCTCTCCGGTCTCGCCCTCAAATCGTCCGCCCGCGGCCTGACCCTACAGCAGGGGTCGAATACCGGGGAGTGCAGGATCGTACGCTAAGGCCGTTTGGTCATGATTTTGGCCACCTGTATTCGCCGGTGAGGAGGATATGTGCCCATCCGAGAGGCGAGGTGTGCGCCAGAAGATCGGACGGGCTGTCCAATCCTTCGTTTTTTCGGTGGTTGCCCGCTTGGCCGAGATGCTTGGTGTTCCAGTAGATGATGATGGCGGCGAGCAGATTGAGGCCTGCCATTCTGAAGTGCTGGCCTTCGGTGGTGCGGTCGCGGATTTCACCCTGGCGACCGATGCGAAGGGCGTTTTTCAGGGCATGATGGG
>JBDTQR010000403.1:0-1949 GCA_039932095.1 bacterium
TGGACCTCGCAACCCGACCTGTTGCGAAGCGAGGTCAAGATTGCCTTCCTCTTGCTGCAATGCCTCGAAAGCGCCATGGCATACGGCGGCAAGGTGGCCTTTGTGGTCACGGATGGTCGGTGGCGCATCACGGGCAAGGCCAACAAGCTGAAGATCGACACCGCAATTTGGGAAGTCCTCGCCAACCCCAAGGCAGCGACAGAGATTACCGCTGCGCTGGTCCAGTTCCCTCTGGTCGCCGAAGCGATCCTTGCCCGCGGCTTTCGTTTGCGCACCACCTTGAACGAAAGCGAAATCCAGCTGGAATTCTAGGGCCGGACGGTGCCATTGCCGGTGACCAGATATTTGAAACTGCACAATTGCTCGGCCCCGACCGGCCCCCTTGCGTGCAGTTTGCCAGTGGCAATGCCAATCTCGCCGCCCATGCCAAACTCGCCGCCATCGGCGAATTGAGTTGAAGCGTTGCGCATCAGAATCGCACTGTCCAGCCGCTGAAAGAACCGAGCGGCGGTCGAGTCATTTTCCGTTAAGATGCATTCAGTATGGTTGCTGCCATAGCGACGAATATGTTCCATCGCCGCATCCACCCCATCGACAAGCTTTACCGCAATGATCTTGTCCAGAAATTCCCGGCCAAAATCGTCTGGCTTCGCCTTCACCGTACCCGGTACCTTCAACAACTCGCCTTCCGTCCGCACCTCCACCCCGGCTTTCAACAAATCCTCCACCAGCACTGCACCATGTCTGGTGTAGAATTGCCAATCGATCAGCAGACACTCGGCCGACCCGCAAACCCCGGTGCGCCGGGTTTTTGAGTTCAGCACCACCGCCCGCGCCTTCGCCAGATCGGCGTCGCGGTCGGCATAGAGATGGCAGATGCCTTCCAGATGGGCAAAGACCGGCACCCTCGCCTCGCGCTGCACCAGTCCAACCAGCCCCTTGCCACCACGCGGCACGATGACGTCAATGAAATCAACCGCCCGCAGCATGTCTGTCACCAGTTGCCGGTCCGGCGTCGGGATCAACTGGATCGCCGCTTCCGGCAAGTTCGCTTGTTTCAACCCGGTCACCATGCAGGCATGAATTGCAGTCGAGGAATGAAAACTGTCCGACCCGCCGCGCAGAATGACGGCATTGCCCGCCTTCAGACACAGCGCCCCGGCGTCGGCCGTCACATTGGGCCGACTTTCATAGATCACGCCAACTACCCCCAGCGGCGTCGCAACCCGTTGAATATGCAAGCCATTCGGGCGGTCCCACTCCGCGAGCACCCGCCCTACCGGATCGGCTTGCTCGGCCACGGTACGCAAGGCGTCGACCATACCGCGAATGCGCCCCTCATCCAGCGTCAGCCGGTCGATCATCGCCGCCGACAGGCCCTTTTCCTCAGCGTAGACAAGGTCTTCGCAATTGGCGTCCAGAATGACCTGCCGCTGCTGCCAGATTTCATGGCTCGCCCCGATCAGCGCCGCATATTTGCGTTCCTGACTGGCAAAGGCCAATTCCCGCGCCGCCGCCCGCGCCTTGGCGCCGATTTCAGCCATCAGATCAGAGATTTGCCCGTCCATTGTCTGCCCTTTCATTCTGGTGCAACTATCCTCTGGGTCCGGGGGGTCAACCCCCCTCCGTCAGATCACCATGTCGTCCCGGTGGACCAAAGCCGCCCGCCCGGCATAGCCCAGTATTCCCTCGATCTCATTGCTGCGATGCCCGGCAATTGCCCTTGCCTCGGCCACAGTGTAGCGCACCAATCCCTTGCCGAGCACATTGCCGACCGGGTCCAGAATGGCCACCGGATCGCCGCGACCAAAGCTGCCACTGACTGCAGTAACCCCCGCTGGAAGCAAGGATTTTCCCGCCCGCAGCGCCTTGACTGCCCCAGCATCCAGTCGCAATTCGCCCCGCGGTTTCATTGCGTTGATCCAGCGTTTGCGCGCCACGTGCGGGTC
>JBDTQR010000404.1:0-1921 GCA_039932095.1 bacterium
CCGACCTTCCTGAACGACACCTACACCACCAAATTCATCGACACGACGCCGGAACTGATGCAGTTCAACAAGCGTCTGGACCGCGCGACCAAGATCCTGACCTATGTCGCCGACATCACCGTCAACGGCCATCCCGAGACCGCCGGCCGTCCGAAACCCCATGCCGAGGCGCGCTTGCCCAAAGTGCCGAAACCCCTCGGTGAGCCGCAGATGGGCACCCGCAACCTGTTGGAACAAAAGGGTCCGCAGGCCGTCGCCGACTGGATGAAGGCCCAGCAGAAGGTTCTGATCACCGACACCACGATGCGCGACGGCCACCAGTCGCTGCTTGCCACAAGGATGCGGTCAATCGACATGATCCGCGTCGCGCCCGCCTATGCCGCCAACCTTGGCCAGTTGTTCTCGGTCGAATGCTGGGGCGGGGCGACCTTTGACGTCGCCTACCGTTTCCTGCAGGAATGCCCGTGGCAGCGCCTGCGCGACCTGCGCGCCGCGATGCCGAACCTGATGACCCAGATGCTGCTGCGCGCCTCCAACGGCGTCGGCTATACCAACTATCCCGACAACGTCGTGCGCTCTTTCGTGCTGCAGGCCGCGAAGACCGGCGTTGACGTGTTCCGGGTGTTCGACAGTCTCAACTGGGTCGAAAACATGCGCGTCGCCATGGATGCGGTGCTGGAGGCGAACAAGGTCTGCGAAGGCACCGTCTGTTACACCGGAGACATGCTCGACCCGGACCGCGCCAAGTATGACCTGAAATACTATGTCGCGCGCGGCACCGAGTTGAAAGAGGCTGGTGCCCATGTTCTGGGCCTGAAGGACATGGCGGGCCTGATGAAACCCGCCGCCGCCCGTCTGCTGATCAAGACGCTGAAACAGGAACTCGGCCTGCCGATTCATTTCCACACCCATGACACCTCCGGTGCCGCCGCCGCTACCGTTCTGGCGGCCTGTGATGCCGGGGTGGACGCGGTGGACGCGGCCATGGACGCCTTTTCGGGCGGCACCTCGCAGCCCTGCCTCGGCTCGATTGTCGAGGCCCTGCGCCACACTGACCGCGACACCGGCCTCGACATCGCGGCGATCCGTCAGATGTCGAACTATTGGGAAGCCGTGCGCGGCCAATACGCCGCCTTTGAAAGCGGTCTGCCTGCCCCTGCCTCGGAAGTCTATCTGCACGAAATGCCCGGCGGCCAGTTCACCAACCTCAAGGCGCAGGCCCGCTCGCTCGGACTGGAAGAACGCTGGCACGAGGTCGCCCAGGCCTATGCCGACGCCAACCAGATGTTCGGCGATATCGTCAAGGTCACGCCGTCTTCCAAGGTTGTCGGCGACATGGCCTTGATGATGGTGGCGCAGGGTCTTAGCCGCAAACAGGTCGAAGACCCGTCTGTGGATGTGGTGTTCCCCGAGTCGGTGGTCGACATGCTGAAAGGCAGCCTCGGCCAACCCCATGGCGGCTGGCCAGAAGGCATCCAGACCAAGGTGTTGAAGGGCGAAAAGCCTTTCACCACCCGCCCCGGTGCCAGCATGGCCCCCGTCGATCTTGAAGCGGTCCGCGCCAGACTGTCGGCCGAACTGGAGGACATGAAGATCGATGATGAGGATCTGAACGGCTACCTGATGTATCCCAAGGTTTTCGTCGACTACATGGCGCGCCACAAAGCCTATGGCCCGGTTCGCAGCCTGCCGACCAAGGCGTTTTTCTACGGCATGGAACCGGGCGAAGAGATCACGGTCGAACTGGACCCCGGCAAGAATATCGAAGTGCGCTTGCAGGCAGTGGGTGAGACCACCGATGACGGCGAGGTCAAGGTGTTCTTCGAGTTGAACGGCCAACCCCGGGTGATCCGGGTGCCGAACCGCCTGATCAAGGCCAAGACCGCCGCCAAACCCAAGGCGCAAGAGGGCAACCCGGCGC
>JBDTQR010000405.1:0-1912 GCA_039932095.1 bacterium
CGAGGTGAAGAAGAGGTAAGTTTTGGGATCGCGAAACGTCATCAGGCCTTTGATGATCAGCGGCCAGGACACGGCACCAACGTTAGAAATGCCCTCTCCCCCCGCCGGTCCGGTGCCCGTCAGGATCAGTCTGCGGACTAGACCCGGCTCCTTCAGCGCCACGTCCTGCGCCACCATCCCACCCAGCGAAAAGCCCATAAGATCAACGGTGGTAAACCCAAGTGTATGGACAAGAGCAATCGCATCGCGCGCCATTTCGTCGATGGTCAGGGGGGCCGAGCCACCGGATGCCCCGATGCCCCTGTAATCGACCGCAATCACGTGATGCTTTGCGGCAAAGCCGTCGACAATCCGCGGGTCAAAGTTGTCAAGGACAGCGCCCCAGTGGTTGAGCAGAACCAGCGGCACACCGCCGCGCGGACCAACCTGGCGGTAGGCAAAGCGGGTTCCGACAACGGTGATGAACTGGGTCGCGGTGTCGATATAGCGGACCGGGTTTGTCATGATGATCTCTCAGGCGATGTTGAATTGCTTGCGCAAAGTCCGGTCGAACACGGATCTCGGCAGGAACCGCCGGGCAAAAGAGGTCTGCCGGGCCGCCTTTCCCGAAGGATAGCGCAGGCGCGGGGTCCGATCCTGCGCTGCCAACAAGACTGTGGCGGCAACATCCTCTGCCGTGTCCCCGGCAGCCATCGCCGCGTCGAAGGCCATCCTGTAACGCGCGATCGTCCCGGCATAGGCCGCGACAGGACGGTCACCCTTCGGCGAGTTTGTCTCGATCGAGGTCTTTGTTGCCCAAGGCTCCATCACAGAAACGCGGATGCCAAAGGGGCGGACCTCGTGGTCCAGCGACTCTGAATAGCCCTCGATTGCATGTTTGCTGGCAGCGTAATAGGCCCCAAAGGGCCCCGGGATCAGCCCGACGACCGACCCGATATTCAGGATCCGGCCGCGACCTTGTTGCCGCATGATCGGCAGAATTGCATTGGTGACCCGAACAACACCAAGAAAGTTGGTATCGAACAGGGCCTGCACCTGACCAATCGAGCTTTCCTCGGCCGCCCCCGACAGGGCGTAGCCAGCATTGTTGACCAGCAGGTCGATGCGCCCGGCAGTGGCAAGAACTTCCGCCACCAACTGCTCTACCAACCTGTCGTCGGTCACATCGGCGACCAGCATGGTAACGCCGCGCGGCGCTGTGTTGGTGGGCTTCCGGCTGGTGCCGAAGACCCGGTAGCCAGCCGCCACAAGCGACAATGCGCTGGCGCGACCGATGCCCGACGAGGCGCCGGTGATAAGGGCAACAGGGTGTGCTGAGATGCTCATGATCTTTCCATTCCGCTTGAAGTTCGTCTCTGGATCCTATATGCTATCAAATTAGTAGTTAGTCAATATTAAAATGATACTGACATGAAAGATGACCTCGCCGCCCACTGCCCCATTGCCCGCAGCCTGGTCTGCGTCGGCGATTCCTGGAGCATCCTGATCCTGCGCGATGCGTTTCTGGGCCTCACCAGGTTCGACCAGTTCCGCAAGAGTCTAGGGATTGCGCCCACCATGCTCACCAGCCGGCTGGCAACCCTGACCGAGGAGGGGCTGCTGGAAAAGCGGCGCTACATGGAGCGGCCGCCCCGCGATGAATATGTACTGACCCTGGCCGGCCGGGACTTCTTGCCGGTGCTGATCATGCTGAACGCCTGGGGAACAAAGCACCGTGGCGGCGGTGACCTGACCCGTTATATCGACGCAGAGACCGGGAAAGAGATCGTGCCGATTGCCGTCGATCTGGAAACCGGCGCAAAGATCGGCACGCGGCCCATCCGGACGATCGATGGGAAAAGCGGCACCGAAGTCTCCGGTCTCCCGGCTGGTTTGATCTAGCGACGTCTTTCGACATCACCGTATCCGCAAA
>JBDTQR010000406.1:0-1863 GCA_039932095.1 bacterium
ATGCCTTCAATGATCAGGTCGGTCGCATCGACTGTCGCCCCATATCCCGCATTCGTCACCGCGCGGATCAGAGCTGCCGGGTCGACCGCCTTTGTCGCCGTCACCTCGGCCCGTTCGGTGGCCAAGTTGACATTCGCGGTGGCGACGCCCGGAATTGCTTTCAACGCACGCTCCACACGCGCAACGCAGGAGGCACAGGTCATGCCTTCAATCTGCAGGCTGATCGCTGGAGCATGGATATTGATCTTTGGCACGGCGCTCATGGTGGCAATCCTTGTCGGTCAGGTTGCCTTACAAGTGGGGCTTCCAATCATGGGAAGGTCAAGGGCCAAATTAACTTTCTCTAAAGCCTTGACCTTGCCATGCTGGGAAGCCCCATCTTTCGTTAAACGAAACCGAAACTTGGGAGCATACCATGCAATTCCATATCGAGAACATGACCTGTGGCGGCTGTGTGCGCGGCGTCACCAAAGCGATCCAGTCCGTCGATCCTGTCGCGCAGGTCAGCGCGGACCCCGCCACGCACAAAGTAGATGTCGTGACTTCGGCACCCCGCGCCAAACTTGAAGCTGTGCTGGCAGATGCCGGCTTCGCCACAAACTGAACTTGAAAACAGGAGAATTTCAATGAGCAAACGCTCGATCGCCTTGATCGCCGCTACCATTGCCTTGGTCGCCAGTTTCGCCGTTGCCGACACCACCATGGGGGGCATGAGTGGGATGACGCAAGCCTCCATGATCCCCCCTGAATTGGCGAAAGACCCGGCCACAGTGGCCTATGCCAAGGCGATGGACGACATGATGGCCGCCATGAAGACCCCTACCGGCGATCCGGATGTGGATTTCATGCAAGGCATGATCCCGCACCACCAGGCCGCCGTCGATATGGCAAAGACCGCCCTGCAATACGGCAAGGACCCTGAAGTCCGCGCCCTCGCTGAAGCCGTTATCAAAGCGCAAGAAGCCGAGATCGCCCAGATGACCGCGTGGCTCGCCGCGCACGGAAAGTAAAGTCATATGGAACGGGTTAGCGGGGGCTGGTGAAGAATCTGCCCCCGCCAACGGCATTGAAGGGGAACCTTCGCTCTGTTGGCGCATACTGAGCGATAGTGTTGCCATTTAAGTAAATTCTAGCCTGCAAGTTGATGCAGGTTTTCTCAGGTGACCGCTATGGGGGCTATTGTGCCCCGACGCATCAAGGCAGGGGCGGCGACGGTCTCCTACACGACATCAGCCGGAATGAGGCAAGCGCAAAACACCCAAAACATGCGCTGACGGTTCGTCGTTTGTGAAATGCCACAAAAAAAGGAACACGCGAAATGGACCACGATCAAGGCAAAGCCCCTGTGACCCGGCAGTATGGCAGCCTGCCGCCCGGCTTTGCAGGCACGGTCTACACCTGCCCGATGCATGCCCAAGTTCGCAATCCGGCACCTGGTGCCTGTCCAATCTGCAAGATGACGCTTGTTCCTGAGGGAAAAGCCGCCATAGGCCACCCTTTTGAAGATCACAAAAACGAACCTGCACCTGCTGCGAACCCCAAGACCGAAACCGTCCCAATCGCAGCGAAGTCCGAATACGACAGCGTGCCGCCCGGCTTTTCCGGCACGATCTACACGTGCCCGATGCACCCACAGGTGCGCCAGACCAAATCCGGGGCCTGCCCGCTTTGCGGCATGGGCCTGCAACCCGAAGTGACCAGCCTTGGCGACGATGCACCCAACCCGGAACTTGTCGATTTCACCCGGCGTTTCTGGGTTGGAACCCTCCTGACAGTGCCGCTTTTGGTGCTGACGATGGGACCTTTAGTAGGGCTGACGCTGTTCAAACAGCTTTTGGGCGACCATGCTTTGCCGTGGGTAGA
>JBDTQR010000407.1:0-1826 GCA_039932095.1 bacterium
GACGTATCCAAAGGCTTTCCCGGCGTTCAGGCGCTGGACCGCGTGTCCATGTCGCTGTTTGCGGGCGAAGTTCATGCCGTGATCGGTGAAAATGGCGCCGGAAAATCCACCCTGATGAACATTCTGGCGGGAGAGTTGCTGCCGGACAGTGGCAGTCTGGTGATCGACGGGCATGAGCTGCGCTTGACCTCGCCGCATAAGAGCAAGGCTCTGGGCATCAATGTGGTGTTTCAGGAATTGTCACTTTGCCCGAACCTGACGGTGGGCGAGAATGTGATGATGCCCAGCCTCGCGCGAAAACCCGGCCTGATGCCCATTGACCGCAATCGTGCGGCCCAATCGGCTCGCACTGCGCTGGCGCGGCTTGGCTTGAACGATGTAGATCCGGCCACTCCGGTCCACAAACTTACCATTGCTCAGATGCAGTTGGTCGAAATAGCGCGTGCAATTTCCCAGGACCTGCGCGTTCTGGTGCTGGACGAGCCGAATTCGGCCCTGTCGCCGCAGGAAACCGCGCGAATGCTGGAGGTGATCCGGGGCCTGCGCCGCGACGGTGTTGCGGTGGTCTATGTGTCGCATCATCTGGACGAGGTGCGCCAGATCGCGGACCGTATTACTGTACTGCGCGACGGGCAGCATGTCGAAACCTTGGACAACACGCTGTACGTTTCAGTCAACCGGCTGGTGTCGGCTATGGTTGGGCGTGATCTGTCTGCGGTCGAACAATATGCGCTGTTGGCCCCGCAGAAACCCAGCGGCCCGGCCTTGATGTCGGTGCAGGATCTGGCGGTGCCGGGGATGATTGCCGGCATGGATTTTGATCTGTGGGCCGGTGAGATTCTGGGCGTGGCGGGTCTGCCTGACTCTGGCAAGGACAGTCTGGCGGACGCGCTGTTCGGTCTGATCCCGCGCAGCGGCAGGGTGAGCCTGAACCGTGCAGAAGTGCAGCCCGACAATCCGGGAGCTGCAATCCGGCACGGTATGGCGCTGATCCCGGCAGACCGCAGGCGGGGTGGTGCGTTGTTGACGATGACAGTGGTGCAGAACATCGTCTCTGCATCGTTGAACCGATTTGCGCGTAGCGGCATTCTGCTGCAGGTCCCGATGGCCCAGACGGCCAAGACCTATGTCGCGCGACTGGATGCGCGCATCGCAAGTCTGACGCAGCGCATGGGGACCTTGAGCGGCGGCAATCAGCAAAAGATCATCATCGCGCGGGGGCTTGTCACCGATCCAAAGGTGCTGATCCTGCACGAACCGACACGTGGCATCGACGTTGGCGCCAAGGCCGAGATTTATGCGATCCTCAAGGGTCTGGCGGCCGAAGGCATGGGGATCATCATGATCTCTTCTGAACTTCCCGAGATTGTCTTGCATTCCAGCCGGGTCATCGTGATGCGCAAGGGTCATGTATCGGCGACCTTGACCAACACCTCGATCACTGAGGAAACCATCATGCATGCCGCTGCGGGCAATTCCGCGATGGCCGCACAATAGGGACCGTACTGTCATGAACGTTGCGCGCGCCAAGCCGAGAATCACAGTTGTAGGCAGTTTTGCTGTGGGGATGACCATCCGCAGCCCAACTTTGCCGATTTTTGGCCAGACATTGCTGGGGTCTGATTTTGACATGGGACCAGGGGGCAAGGGGTCAAACCAATCGGTCGCAGCCGCCAGGCTTGGCGCGGATTCCGCTTTGGTCGCCTATGTTGGCTCTGACGCTTTGGCGAACATCGCCCATGATCTTTACCGGGCCGAGGGTGTGAACCGCTCCCATGTTCGCTCTTTGCCAGACCGCGCGACCGGAGTCGGCTTCATCATTCTGA
>JBDTQR010000408.1:0-1809 GCA_039932095.1 bacterium
CGGCATTGGCCGCCGCATGGTGGGGCTTCGTGGGAGAACCTTCCAATGTGTGAAGCGCACGCATCGACCGAATGGGGTGATAGTGCAACAGCCTCGGCGGAATGGTTCTGGCCTCGTCCCGGCAGGGACGCCTTCACGCGTCGAAAGGCCGACGCGGGTTGGTAGATCAGACCATGGGTTCGGCTTGCCGCTGGAAGGTCTGGTCGGACTTCAGCATCGCGTGCATGATGACTGCGAGCTTGCGCGCCACGGCAACGGCTGCTCGCTTGAAGCCGATCCTTTCGCGCAGTTTCAACCCCCAAGTTCTCAGGGCGCTCTCGGCGCTGGTGCGCGTCAGCACCACGGTCGCCGCCTCATAAAGCAAGCCTCGCAGATGGGCGTCGCCGCGCCGCGAGATATGGCCGTCATAATCGACCTCGCCGGACTGGTAGCGCCGCGTAGTCAGCCCGATCCAAGCCCCGACCGAACGGGATTTCCGAAGGTTTGCCGGATCCTCTATGGCCGTCGTGAGGGATGTCGCGGTAATCGCCCCGATGCCGGGGATCGACATCAGTCTCTGGCAGTCCTCGCTGTGCCTGGCGAAGCGCAACAACTGGCGCCCGAGTTCTGCGGCACGGCCCCGGACGGCAATCCAGGCCTCCAGCAGCGGCAGCAGGACATGTTCGAGACCGTCCTGCCCGGCAAGGAGTCGCCGGATTTCAGCTTCGAACCGACCTCCCTTTGCTCCCGGCACGACCCGTCCGAATGTCTTCATCAGGCCACGGATCTGGTTGGAAAGTTCGGTCGAGATCCGGACCAGACGCCTGCGGGCCGCAACCAGCGTGCGGACCAACATGCTGTCGTAACCCTTCACGCGCACCTCGCGGTAAAAGCCGATCTCGGCCAGATTGGCCAGACCGTCGGCATCATTGGCATCCGTCTTGTTCGGCGCCATGTCGAGCGCGGCCTTTGCATGCCTTGCGTCGATGCAGATCGCCGGAAGCCCCTCGGCACTCAGAGCATGGAAGAACCAGACCGACAACGGGCCCGTCTCGAACACGACCCGCTTTGCATCTGGTGCACGCCGCCGCAGAACTGCGGCAATCGCCACCGGATCCGAGGGGCATTTGCCGCGCCAGACCCGCTGGCCGCCCCGGCGCACGGAAATCGCTGTCTCTTTCAGGGATACGTCAAGACCGATATAGTCGCACATGGTTGTTCTCCATTTGATGTTTGGGCCCGGTGTCCAATCGTGAGCCCGTATCTGCATCCTATCGGGGAACAACCACCCGTCCAAAACTGACTGGTCCAGGCTTGGGGCGACTCGCTCCCGCGATTACCCCATGTGTGAAAACTAGGAATCCGCGGATCCTTTGAGAATGATTTCCCTCCTACGTCGCCTGCGGAAGTTCCGAGGGGAATACGATTGCGCCAGATCACCAGATGGAGAACAGTGTCCCAAGGCATTTGCCGCTTGACCGAGTTTTCACACTGCCTCGGTCGGCAGCACCAATGTTGCGGACCCAATGCCTGACACGTATTGACCGCTTGCTCGGCGTGCGCCGCTAATTTCGGCCGCTTCCGCAGACCGAGTTCCGCCGCAATTTAGCTGAACCAAATTCGGCTATCGGGTTTCCGCGATGCCAGGCACTGAGGTTTTCCAGAGGTTTGAGGCATTCAATCATCTTCTCGCGTCCTGTTCCGCTGCACACCGCTTGGCGCGCCAAACTTGCCGCCAAGGCTGCGCAATACTGCATCACTCACCAGTCATCTTCTCTTACTCGTGGCCGTGTGCTGCATTCCCGGGCGCCGGCGCCAGCCCCAAGAGGC
>JBDTQR010000409.1:0-1770 GCA_039932095.1 bacterium
GCAGACAAAGACGATTGCGGAGGAGGCCTCATCTCTGACGGCTGTCGCCGAGACCATGTGTGGCGGCAGCTTCTAATGGATAGCGTTTCGACCATCCTGACAACGCTGGACACGGCGATCACCTCCGCGGGGCGGCAGTATTTTGAGGCCACGGCCGGCGCGGTCGGGCCAATCTACACGACCCTGCTCGCCCTTCTGCTGGTCATGGTCGGGATCAACTCGGCCCTGAATGTTTACCGGATTTCCATGCGCGATGCTGTCCAGCTGTCGTTTCGTATCGTCATGGTTCTGATGTTCGGGCTCACCTGGTCCAACTTCACTCAGATTTACGACGCCGCCAGCAACGGGCTGAGCGCCCTTGCTTTGGAATACTTCCGGCTCGGGGGCGGCGGTGTTGGTGCATCCGCCACGGCCGCAATGGATGACATGGCGAACATGATGGCGGGCAACGTGGATTCCGTGTCTTCAGCCATGTCGTCGATCATGCGCGGCTTTGTGGCGGCGGTCCTCTATGTCGTGCTCGGCGTATTGATGGCGGTCTATGTCTTCATCGTCGGTTTCTCGAAGCTGATGATCGCCTTCCTTCTCGGGGTTGCACCGATCGCCATCGGCGCCACGATATTCGAGAAGACCAAGGGCATGTTCGAGGCCTGGCTTTCGGCCATGATCGGCTACCTGATGTACCCAGTCGCTTCCGCCGGGGTGATCGTGGCCGTCGTCACTGTGGCGCATGATGTGTTCCGCGAGACAAAAGATGTGACCGACCTCGACTCAATCCTCGGCTTCTTCGTCATCGTCTTCGTCGGCATTTTTGCCCTGATGGCAATTCCGAATGCCGTGACGCACATCACCGGCCAGATCAGCCTTGCCAGTTTTGCGCCACAAGCGCTGCGGATTGCGGGCAAGCCGCTGGAAAGGGCCTCCGACTATTCAGCGCGGCGGATGAACGAAGTCCGCTCAGGCTTCATGCACGGCAAAACCGAGCACCACCATTTGCGTGATCAGTCACGGTCTGATGCCGAGCGCGGCCAGGCGGCCCGCCAGCGGATAGGCCAGTTTATCCGCGACACCTGACAGACCGCCCATCAGGCGCGCAATTCCCCAATTTCCGGAGCAAGACGATGACAGGTTCACCCCCTGAATTGAGAAGTTTTCTCGAGGCCGAGATGTTCTACGGCGTCAAAAAGCGTGAACGCATCGCCTATGCCGTGGCCGGCGGTGGTCTCGCCATTGGCCTGATGGGCATGATCGCCGTCGTCACCATGCTCCCCCTGAAACAGACCGAGGCCTTCCTCGCGATCGTCGACAAGGACACAGGCGTCGCCGAACGCGTGGTTGCGGTCGAGAAGGCCGGGATCGAACAGGCCGAGGCAATCCGGCAAAGCCTGCTCTTTGCCTATGTCACTGACCGCGAAACCTATGATCAGCACGATAATGAGTCCCGTATCCTGCGCGCTTACACCTGGTCCGAAGGCAACGCACGACAGGGGCTGGTCAGCCTGTGGACGGAAGGCAATGCCAACTACCCCCCGAAGCTCTATGGCGAAAACTCCCGCGTCGTCATCGACGTGCTGTCGATCACCCCGGTGACGGACAGCACCGCGCAGGTGCGCTTCACCAAGACCTGGGTTTCAGATGGCGAGGGCGTTCCTGATCGGGAAGGCAAGTTCACCGCAACCGTCACCTACCGGTTTGAACCCTCCAAACAAACGGCGCTCGATCTCGTCTGGCAAAACCCGACCGGGTTTCTGGTGACCGACTACCGCATCA
>JBDTQR010000410.1:0-1756 GCA_039932095.1 bacterium
GCGGATTTGGTGAAGTCCAGCAGGTCGATGCCATCGCCGCCGTCAAAGACCTCTTCCGAGACACCCGCGATGAAAGTGTCGTCGTCATTGCCCCCATAAACCACGCCCTCGATACTGCCGCCGCGCCCATCATAGAGGTCGTTGCCAGCGGTCAGGTTCACATCGCCGGTCATGGTGCCGCGGTTGTGGATGATGTCGATGCAGGTCGAACCGGCCGATGCGGTGTAGGATTGACCGCCCACCGTGGTGATCGTGCCGGTGTTGTTCAGGATGATCTGCGGTGCAAAGCTGGCGAATATCCCGATATCGTCGCCGAAAATGCTGCCCGCGTTCAGGATATGAACGGCAGAGCCCGCATTGGTTGCGACAATCACCCCAACACCATAGGCCAGGATCTGGCCAAAGTTCGTCAGGTGACTGCCATTATTGTAGACCGAGACCCCATAGGACTCGGCCGCGACAACTGCGCTCTCGCCGATCACCAGATTGTTGCCGCTGCCGGCCTGGGTGCCAAGGCTGATGGCGGTTCCAACGCCGTAGACCGAGCCCAGAATCATGATGTCAGAGCCGCCGCCGGTGACCCGGATCGCGGTATTGTCGGTGGACCCGACCGTCACGCCCTGAGCGAGGATAAGATCGTCAAAGTTTGCAACGGTGAGCCTGACGCCCGTACCGATGCTGTCGAAGAAAACAAACTGACTCAAAGTAGCCTCCAAGAAATAAATCAAAAGATTGATGGGCGTAATTGCCCGTCAAGGCCCGCAAGGTGACAGGTTGCAGATCGGTAAGATAGCTGAATTCGCGGCACCGGAGCAGGATTCGTCGGAGACAGGTCACGCCCGCTGCCGAGGGGTTCTAAAGGGTCAGGTTTCCGGCCCCGATGGCGGCAATGTCGAGCCCCAGCAACAGGATGGAGTCCGCGCCAAAGGCAAATTCGACGCCGTCGGCGGTCTGGGTGAACTGGGCCTGCGCCGCAACGACAGAGACGAAATGATAGGATTGCAGGTTCAGTTGATCCTGCGCGGCGTTGAAGTCGGTGACCCGGTCATGGCCCGCCCCGGCACCAAACACAAAACTGTCCCGTCCCAGCCCGCCGGTCAGGGTATCATCGCCCGCAGCGCCGGTCAGCGCGTCACTGCCGCTGCCGCCGATCAGCAGGTCATTGTCCGATCCGCCCACCAGCGTGTCATTGCCGTCGCCGCCCAGCAAGGTGTCAGCCTTGGCGCCGCCAGCCAACAGGTCATCGCCCGCCATGCCGGCAAGCTTGTCCTGCCCATTGCCGCCGTTGATGGTGTCGCCGAAGATGGTGGCTTGAAACTGATCGCCAAGAGCGCTGCCGGCCAGGTTGATGGCGGCCAGCCGCGGGTCGAGGATTTGCACAAAGGCGGCATGGGTCTCATTCACGTAACCGGTGTCATAGCGCACCGCGACCCGGCCATCCGCCAGCACCTGAAGCTGCGCGCCCGCCACATACTGCGGTCCTGGGGCCAGATCAAAACTGTCCACCGCAACCGTGCCATCCGCATTGTAAATGCGGCCAAGGAGTTGCGCGCTGCGAGTGAAATTCACATCATCAAAGCGGGTATCGATCCAGGATTCCATCCAGCGCCCGTCTTGCAGGGCAACCATGTCTCCGCTTTCGAGGCTATAGTTATCGTGGTCAGTGCCGGCTGCGGTGGCGATGGTGAACTCGGCACCGGCCGGTTTGCCATCAGCGTGAAAGATCCGGCCGTGCAGACTGTCGGGCGTGCCGGAC
>JBDTQR010000411.1:0-1709 GCA_039932095.1 bacterium
GGGTCCGGTCAGGCAGTGATGTTGATGGCACCCGTCACCGTCAGAAACGCTGCGGCGTTGGGGCCGAGGGTCAGGGTCTGGCCTTGCAGGTCTGCCGCCAATGACGGCCCTGTCAGGCCGGAAACGCCTTCGACCGTGACGCTGCGGGCCTCGGGGGAGAGGTTGAAGACGCAGAGCAGCGCCTCGCCCCGGGTGAAGGCGAGCAGGGGTTCGGGCAGGTCGTGGAAGCTGGTTGCGCCGGTCCGCAGCGCCGGGGTGGCTTTGCGGAAGGCGATCATGGTGCGGTAGGTTTCCAGCACCGAGCCTGCGACTCCGGCCTGGCTCGCGACATTGCGGGCCAGTTGCGGGGCCTTGACCGGCAACCACGGCTTGCCGTTGCCACGTGAGAAGCCGCCATTCACCGAAGTGTCCCAGACCATCGGGGTGCGGGTGTTGTCGCGGCCCACGGGTTCCGGCCAGAAGTTGATGCCCTGGGGGTCAATCAACTCCTCAAGCGACAATTCGGTATCGGTTTGGCCGAGCTCCTCACCCTGCCACAGACAGATCGAACCCTGGAAGGACAGCAGCAGGGTCCCGGCTTGCCGCGCCAGAGCGTCCTGAGAGATGCCGTGTTTGGCCCAGCGGGTGGCCTGGCGCACGACGTCATGGTTGGAGAACGCCCACATTGGCCAGCCATTCGGCGCGCCCTCAAAGAAATCGCTGATCCGGCTGCGGAAGAAGGCGGCGGAATAGTCGTAGCCCATCATCTCGAAACTGTAGCACTGGTTCAGGCGGCCGGGTTGGGTATATTGGCCCATCATTTCAATCGGATGATTGCTTTCGCCCATCTCGCCCACGGTCGAGCGGTCGTCAAATTCATCCATCAGGCGCCGGATGCGTTCCATCCACAGCAGGTTTTCCGGCTGGTTCTTGGAATAGAGGTGGTATTGCATCTCATAGGGGTTGCCGGGGGCGACCTTCTTGATCCGGTAGTCGGCGGCGTCGTGGCGCAACAGCTTGTCGTGAAAGAAGAAGTTCACGGTGTCGAAGCGGAAGCCGTCGGTGCCACGCTCCAGCCAGAACCGCATGTTTGCGATGTGGAAATCCTGCACCTCGGGGTTATGGAAGTTCATATCGGGCTGCTGGGTCAGGAAGTTGTGGAAGTAATATTGCTTGCGCCGCGCGTCCCATTGCCAGGCTGATCCGCCGAACACCGACAGCCAGTTGTTGGGCGGGCTGCCGTCGGCCTGCGGGTCGGCCCAGACATACCAGTCGGCCTTGGCGTTGTGGCGGTTGGCACGGCTTTCGACAAACCATGGGTGCTGGTCGGACGAATGTGACAGAACCTGATCGATGATGACCTTCAATCCCAGATCATGCGCCTTGGCGATCAGCGCATCGAAACCCGCGATGTCGCCATAGATCGGGCTGACCCCGGTGTAATCGCTGACGTCATAGCCCATGTCGCGGTCGGGCGAGGTAAAGAACGGCGACAGCCAGATCGCATCGACACCCAGCGATGCCACATGGTCAAGACGGCGCACGATGCCTGCCAGATCGCCCGTGCCATTGCCGTAGCTGTCCTGAAAAGACCGGGGGTAGATCTGATAGATCACCGCATCCCGCCACCATTCACGCATTGCCGTCCCCTTTTCGCCGCCGATTCGTTGTTTCTAACAACAATGCTGCGGCGCGGAAACTGTCGGTGTGGGCAGTGTCAGTCGATCCGC
>JBDTQR010000412.1:0-1708 GCA_039932095.1 bacterium
TTGCGGTCTGGTCGACTGGTCCGCGCTTTGGAGCCCTTCACGCCGGTCTTTACCGGGTTTCACCTCTATCACTCCAGCCGCCGCCAGATGCCCCCCGCACTGGCGCTGGTGATCGAGAAGTTGAGGTTCAAGGGCGATCACGCGGCATGATGTCGGTCAAGTGTCGGTCATCGACCAAGGTTCGCTTCGGTCTTGATGAGGCGACCGCTCCCCTATGTCTTTGATTTCAAGTTGAAAAAGGTGGTTTTTCCTGCGCCTGGCCTGAAGGATTTAAATGAATACAGCCGAAACCAGGCAATTTCGGTTCTGGACATTCAGTGCCTTCCGCTGATTTGCACTGTCCGCATTTGATCGACTTGATCGATGGGCAGCACGGGCGTTAGCCCCAAATTCTCTGGCCGCTTGCGGGTCATTCGCCCAAAGAAAAACACAAGTTGTCATGTCAAAATTCTGGCTGTATCTCGATCGTCGTGACGCAACAACTTGTAAAACAACAACATAAGGCAAAATCCTCCGACCCGCCTGCCTAAAATCATCACAAATCCCCAACCATATAATAACAACTTGACAGATACGGGGCAAAGTTGTTCAGTTGTCCCATGCAGGACAGCGCAAGAGGCCGGCCAAACATGCCGCCCTGCGCTGGCCCGCCTCAGCGTTTGGGAGGACGACAGAATGCAGATTTCAGACAAACGGTCAGCCGGGATTTCTCGGCGCGGCGCAATGAAACTTGGCCTTGGCTCGATGGTCGCGGCGGCCAGCTTCGGCGCCGGATCGCGGATCGTGATGGCGGCCGACGGCCAGGTGCTCAAGGTGATCAACCCGGCGTTTTCGAATGACTGGTCGCCCCTGCGCGGTGGCGGCGTGCCGTTCCGCTGGAACTCGATCTGGAACGCCTCCGCGATGTATTTCGACGAAACCGGCGCGATCCAGCCCTATGTCCTGACCGAATGGACCCCCTCTGCAGACTACACCAGCTGGACTTTCAAGCTGAACCCCGCCGCCAAATTCTCCGATGGCTCGCCGATCACCACCGCCGATGTCAAGGGATCGTGGGAACTGGCTTCGATGCCCGCCACCAAGAACCAGCGGATCGATCAGGTTCTGGCAGGCGTCGCGGGCTATGACGCGGTCAAGGGTGGCACGGCCACCGACATTTCCGGCATCGTGGCTGCGGATGACAGCATCACCGTCACCCTGACCGGGCCAGACCCGATCTTCTTCCAGCGCGTCGCCAACCACATCGCCCCCATCGTCAAGGCTTCGCAGGCCCGTGCTGCGGACGGCAATGAAGTGCTGGAATTCTACCGCCCGGAAAACGGCGCGATCTCCTCCGGTCCCTTCATGCTGAAGGCTTTGGACATCGACGCGGGCACCCTCAGCTTCGTGCCCAACCCCAATTTTTTCGGCACCGCCCCGATCCTCGCCGGTATCGACATCACCGCGGTCGAAGATAACGTCACCGCGACCCAGATGCTGAAATCCGGGGAATATCAGGCCCATACCGAACTGGTCACCTCGACCATGGTCGAAGACCTCGGCAAGGAATTCGCCTCGGGTCCGACCATCCCGACCAGCCAGCACTTCTGGTTCAACACGTCCCGCGCCCCGATGGACGATCCCAAGGTGCGCGAGGCGCTGATCCTCGCCATCGACCGCGACGGGCTGATCAAGGCCAGCTTCCCCGATGGGCCGCATCAGAAGACCG
>JBDTQR010000413.1:0-1698 GCA_039932095.1 bacterium
CCGGGGCCGCGAATGCCCGCGAAGAAGAGGCCTGGGTCAAATCCGACATCGCCGAAGTGGCCAAGCGCCACGGCTTCGATCTTGGCAGCGCTGAGGGCCGCAGTTCTGCCGCCGAGCGGGTGGATCGATTTTACGAACGCGCCGCCGAACTGATCCAGTCCGCCCGCACGATTGAGGTGTCGCAGGGCCCCGATCCTGTGGTCGAGGCTTTGGGCAAAATGGCAAAGGCTCATGCCCAGCAAGGCTCGGTCTCCTTCCGCAATGAGGATCAGGCGCGGGATTTCGCGGAAGAGATGAAGGAGCGCTACGGGGCATCGGTGCTGAAGGACATCGCTGCAGGTAGGACCGAGGCACTGGCCAAGGACATGCCCGACCCAAGCGCACGGGCTGCCATGGCGGCGGCTGTGGTGTCTGCGGCCAAAGAACACCCTTCGCTTGGCCTCAGCGCCCATGAAGCGGAGGCAGCGGAACGCCATATGGTGGCGCAGGCTGCATCGCGACCACCAGAGCACGCACTGGCGCATGCCCATGATCGCAATCGCGACAGGGAGTTTTGAACATGCAACGCATTGCTTTGCTGCTGCCGCTTGGGCTGACCTCCGGGCTCCTCGTCGGTCTTATTGCCGGGGGGCTGGTTCTCAACCTCATCCTCGGTCGTGATCCCAACGCAACCGGCATTTTTGTACTGGTTGCCGAGTTCCCCGGTTTTGCTCGGCTCTCGTCCGTTCCATGGGTCTTGCCCTGGCAGATTGTCGGCGCATCAACCGTGCTGTTCACAGTTGCGGCCGTTGCCCTGACCTTTCGCCAGCAACTTACCGAATATGGCCAGGCGAGGTTCCAGGCAAAGCCCGAAATGAAAACCAACGGCCTTCTTCAGCCACTGGGCGCGGGCATGGTCTTCGGCAAACTCGGCGCCCCTGCAAAGACCGCATCTTACGTCAGCGCCACCTTCCAGAAGTTCCCGCATTGCCTTGTCGTAGCGCCGACCCGGGCGGGCAAAGGTGTAGGCTATGTCATCCCGAACACCCTTCTCTTCAACGGCAGCATTGTCGTCCTCGACGTCAAAGGCGAAATCTTCGAGGCCACCTCGCGCCACCGCCAGGCCGAGGGCGATGCGGTCTATCGTTTCTCGCCGTTCGATTTTGAACATCCGACCCATCGCTATAACCCGCTCGAACGGGTCGCGCGAATTGCCAATCTGGAACAACGCTATACCGAACTGGCCAAGATCTCGGACTACTTCTTGACGGTTTCCGACAAAGGCACTGCAGGCGATTTCCTGACGGAAGGCCGCGAGCTATTCGTGGCAGGCGGCCTCCTGGCTATTGAAAGGGGCAAGCCGACCATCGGCGAAATCAGCCGTATCCTTTTCGGCCGCGGCGCCACGCAAGCGGTCTACGGCGAGCATGCCGAGGAGGTGAAACACCCAAACGCGGCCCAGACCTTTCGCAAGTTCGCGGGCTATTCCGACCGGACGCTGTCTTCGCATGCCTCGGTCTTGGGAGGTGCTGGCATGACGCTTTGGAACAACCCGGCCGTTGACCGCGCGACCTCCGGCAACGATTTCTCCTTCGCCGATCTGCGCAAGCGGCCAATGTCGATCTATGTCGTCGTCAACGCCGATGACATCCGCACCCTGTCACCCTTGGTGCGGTTGTTCTTCGGTGAGTTGATCGCCACCATGCGCTCCACCCTCCC
>JBDTQR010000414.1:0-1690 GCA_039932095.1 bacterium
GCCAGGGGTCGAACACCTCGATCCCGGCGGGCGGCCAGACGCCGTCCTTGATCGGGCTCAGCGGTCCCATCGGGTAAAGGCGGTGCTTGAAGAAGGTCCAGAACCATGCCGAGAAGAACATCACTTCCGACATGATGAACATGATGAAGCCGTAGCGCAGGCTGATGCGAACCACCGGCGTGTGATCGCCGGTATTGCCCTCATGCACCACATGCGACCACCAAGCATACATGGTGTATAGCACACCCAGGATACCAATGATCAGGAACCACGGCGTGCCGCGGACCGTGGCACCATGGCCGTTCATCCACAACACCAGCCCCCCCAGCATCGTGAAAGCCGAAAAGGCCCCGAAGAACGGCCAGATCGACGGCGGCAGAATGTGATAGTCGTGGTTCTTGGCATGGGCCATGTCGGCTTCCCTCGTGTCTTCTTTTTGTCAGTTTACGGGTTTTGCTGCAGCGGGGGCAAGAGCTGCCTGCGTGTTGGGCAACGGGATTTCGTGGAAAGTGTAAGACAGCGTGATTTCATGGATGTAGCTGGAGTCCGGATCGTCGACGATTCCGGCATCGACATAGAAGGTTACCGGCATCTGCACCGTCTCATGCGGCTGCAAGACCTGTTCGGTGAAGCAGAAACATTCGATTTTGGTGAAATAGCCGCCCGCGGTTTCCGGCGTCACATTGTAGCTCGCCTGCCCGGCGATCACCCGGTCGGTCGGATTGGTCGCCTGAAAGAACGCAAGCCCGGTCTCGCCGATATGCAGTTGCATCGAGACCTGCTCGGTCTTGAAGATCCACGGCATGTTGGCGTCCTTGGAGGCGTCAAACCGCACCGTCACCATCTGGTCAAGATAGCTCGCCGGTGCTGCCTTGGCGACCGACGTGGTGCCGTTGAACCCGGTCGCCTGACAGAACCACGAATAGAACGGCACGGCAGCAAAGGACAGCGACACCATCACCACGGCGACAACTGCGAGAATGGCTGCGGTGCGGTTCTGTCTGGTCAATTCGTGTCCTCCGGCTGGGCGACATAGGGCTTGCCCTGAACCGCATGCATCGGGTCGCCATGGCTGACCTTTTCCACGGTCAGAAAGAACGTCAGCAGCACGAACGCCCCCAGTGCCAGCCCGACGCCCAGATTGCGCGAGAAACGGCGGCGGTAGATTTCGTGGTCCGGCTTGAAGGTCATCACAATGCTCCGTAGCCATAGGAATGAAGCGCGGCCTCGATCAGCAATGCTCCGAAATGCAGGAACAGGTAATAAAGCGAGGTGCGGAAGAACGCCTTTTCCACCGCATATCTGTCCGCCTCGGCCTCTATCTCGTCGCGCCGGATGATCCGCACGGCCCCGATCAGGAACCACAGGTTCAGCACCGCCGCGATGGCAATATAGACCGGCCCGCCAATCGAGGTCCAACCGAGTGCCATGGCAAACGGCACCAGCAACACCGTGTATATGAGGATATGGGCCCGCGTGACCCTACGACCATGTGTCACAGTCAGCATCGGCACACCCGCGTTGGAATAATCTTCCTTCATGAACAAGGCCAAGGCCCAGAAATGCGGCGGCGTCCACATGAAGATCAGCGCGAACATCAGACAGGCTTCCAACGACACCGACCCGGTCGCCGCCACCCAGCCGATCATCGGCGGAAACGCGCCGGCCGCGCCGCCGATCACGATGTTCT
>JBDTQR010000415.1:0-1637 GCA_039932095.1 bacterium
AACTCCCCTCCGCCCAAACCGAAACTGCTCCGCTTCAATCTAGAGTCCGAGTGTGCTTAACAGAAAAAGTTAAGCACCTGAAAATGCTAATTATTCAAAAGCTTTCACGCGTGAACATTCAGGCGACCGGCGTCCAGATCACATCATCAATCCTGGGCGCCCCGGTGGCCAGCATCACCAGCCGGTCAAACCCCAGCGCAATCCCCGAGGCGGGCGGCATCACGGCGAGGGCGGCCAGAAAGTCCTCATCGATCGGATACCTCTCGCCGTACACCCGCTGTTTTTCATCCATCTCGGCCCCAAACCGCCGCCGTTGTTCGTCCGGATTGGTCAGCTCGCCAAACCCGTTGGCCAGTTCAACCCCGCAGGCATAAACCTCAAACCGCTCTGCCACCCTGGGATCTTCCGGGGCACGCCGGGCAAGCGCAGCCTCAGCAGCAGGATAGCGGTCAAGGATCGTGACGTGGCCAAGTCCCAGCAATGGCTCCACCCTCTGAACCAGCACCTTGCTCAACATATCCGACCAGGTATCATCCGCCGAACATCCGAGCCCGACTGCCGTCATCGCCCCCCGCAACACCGCCGCATCCGGACTGCCGTCCGCGCGGATCGACGCCAGCAGGTCAATCCCGGCGTGACGCTCAAACGCCTCGGCCACCGATACCCGCTCCGGTTCGGCAAATGGATCGCAAACCCGGTCGCGGAAGCGCAGCACGCTCCCCGCCCCGCAAGCCAGCCGCAACATTGCCGCACAATCCGCCATCAACTCGGTGTAGTCCTGCCCGACCCGGTACCATTCCAGCATGGTGAACTCCGGTGAGTGCAAAGGCCCCCGCTCCCGGTTGCGCCAGACATGGGCAAAGGCGGCGATCCGAGTCTCGCCCGCCGACAGCAGTTTCTTCATCGCGAATTCCGGACTGGTGTGCAGATACATCTGCCGCCCCAGCCCGTCATTGCCGACCGCCCGCGTTTCAAAGCCATGCAGATGCGCCTCATTGCCCGGACTGACCTGCAAGGCGACCGGGTCGACCTCGACAAACCCCTCAGCCACCAGCCAAGCCCGCAACCCCGCCTGAATGCGGTTGCGGGCCAGAAGCAGCGGGCGGCGGTCGGCGTGGCGGGTGGGGTGCCACCAAGGAGACGGATCAGCGGTCATGTGGCTTCTCTCTGGCAATTTCCAACTTTATCGGTTACAGGCAGGGCCGATTGGGGCCCGCATAGCTGGACTGCCCCGCCAGAACAAGGAACCGCTCCGTGAAAGTCATCGCTTCATCGCTCCGCAAAGGCAACGTCGTCGAACTCGACGGCAAGCTTTACGCCGTCCTCAAGGCGGAAAATTTTCACCCCGGCAAAGGCACGCCGACCACCTCGGTCGACATGCGCCGGATCTCGGACGGGGTGAAGGTGGCGGAACGCTGGCGGACGACCGAAATGGTCGAGAAGGCGACAGTGGATGAGCGGGAATATGACTTTCTCTATGCCGATGGCGAAGGGTTTCATTTCATGGAGCCTGCGACCTATGAACAGCTGACGGTGTCGCCGGATGTGGTGGGTGAGGATGATGTGTTCCTTGGCGACGGGATGAAAGTCTATCTGAGGACCTTCGATGGCGCGGCCATCGCGATGGAACTGCCGCA
>JBDTQR010000416.1:0-1603 GCA_039932095.1 bacterium
GCCTTCCTAAGAAACAGCCGGAACATTTGGCAGTGGTGCCAATGCAAAACCAAGGGTTCTGGCGCGCCGGTGGAGGTTTGCGAGAACACGGCTGCGGTGGCGTTCTTCGTAAGCTGCCGCACCCGGGTCTTGGTAGGCCATGCCAAAGCGGATGGCATTGTAAAATAGGACGGCGATCTTGCGGGCCGTCGCGGTCACCGCCTTCTGCTTTCCGATACGCGAAGACAATCGGCGATAGAATGCACCAAGTGCCGTGTCGCTCCGGCCAATCGTGACCGCTGCCAGACGCAACAGAGCTGCGGCCCGGCTGGAGGATCTCCGGGTCCTCGATGACAATAACTTTCCGCCGGATATCTTGTTGCCAGGCGCCAAACAGAGCCATGAGGTGAAGTGCTTTGCGCTTTTCCACGCCTGCAGGTCGGTGCCGCATTCGGCAACCAGCTTCAGGGCAAGCGAGGGGCCAAGGCCATGGATTTGGGTCAGGTCCGTGCCTAGAACGCCATACAGCGCAGTCCTGATGTCAAAAGACGGAGCACTGACTTGGCTGCGTTTGGTCCGGGCTTTGGGCAAAGCGGGAACATCGCCGATGGCCTTGATCGTGAGCGCAGCGACCGCCGCTTCCAGCTTGCGATCACATTCCTCGATCTTAGTCTGATAGAAATCGTAGAGATCGAGCGACTGGGTCAGGGCGAAGATATGTTCGTCCCTATCATTGCCAACCAAGGCGGCCTTGATCACCTCGATGGACGAGTGGCAGCGGATATCGCGGAAGGATGCCAACATGTCCGGATCGCGTTCGCCCGCAACGATTGCACGGATGATCCGCATTCCGGTGGCACCTGTGATGTCAGAAACGACATGATGGACCTGCAAGTTCATCTCCATCAGGGCCTTTTGCATGTGCTGAATGTGGGCGGCGGCATACTCCACAAGGCGTTCGCGCTGTCGCAGATAGGCCCTCAGGGTGGCAATCTCAGCTTCGGGCCGGAAGCTGCCCCGCAACAGACCGTAGGAGTGCAATTGGCGCAGCCAGCCCGCATCGCTGACGTCAGTTTTGCGGCCCGGCACATTCTTGGCATAGCGAGCATTCACCAAGATCACCTTAAAGCCGCGGGCTTCCAGCACTTCAAAAGCCGGGATCCAGTAAACACCGGTGGATTCCATCGCGATGCTGGTCACGCCGCAGGCTTTGAACCAATCCGCCAGATCATTCAGGTCTTGGGTGAATGTCCCGAAAGACTTCACGGGCGTGTCACAGGCATCCGGACTAACGGCAGCCATATGCATGGTAGATCCAATATCAATCGCCGCCGCGGTCGGGTTGACCATCTTCAGGTCCGGGTGGCCACCGGTCGCAATCTTCATCATGGCATCTCCTCCAATTTGGAAGAAGGGCGTGGGCCATGCAAGTCCGTCATCTTCCTAACCGGGATCACCGCCAAAACGGCGTCACCACTCTCAAGTGCGCATCAGCCCATGTGCCACGTTTTTTAACGGGGTCTGACCCTCCAATAAGCAATCGGCAACTGCCCTTCGGGGGCAATGATAGCACAGGATGTTTCTACCGCGCACAGGCGGGCGGCGGCCCGTGACGGTTTTTTAG
>JBDTQR010000417.1:0-1590 GCA_039932095.1 bacterium
CGTGGCGACGGGGCGAAACAGCGGCGGCTGCGCCTGATTGGTCCGGTTGGTCCGGCCCAAGCCTTGGATGGCGGCATCGGCCTTCCAGCCAGGCTCCAGCAGGTAATGCACGCGCAGGCGCTGGTTCTTGGCCCCGAGATCGGCGTGGTAACTGCGCCCAGTGCCGCCCGCATCGGAAAAGATCAGGATACGTTTCTGATCATCCATGAAGGCGGCGGTTTCCGCGAGATTGGCCGAACCTGCCCGGCTTTCTACGACAAGACGGGCAGAAGCCCCCTCGCCTTTGCGCACGATACGGCGCGAGCGGCCTGTCACTTCGGCGACGACGGCCGTGCCGAAGCGCTGGACGATCTGATCGAGCGCGCCGGGCACGGGCGGCAGGCTGACCAGATGTTCGATCAGCGCATCGCGGCGATGCACGGCCTCGCGGCATTCCACGGGCTGGCCATCGCGCGTGACGGGCCGGGACGACAGACTACCCTCGCTGTCGGTAAAGGGCTCGTAGAGCTGCACCGGGAAGGAATGGGCGAGGTAGTCGAAGACATATTCCCGCGGCGTGATGTCAACGCGGATGTCGTTCCACTCGTCGGTCGGGATTTCCGCCAATCGACGTTCCATCAGCGCCTCGCCGGTGGAGACGATCTGGATGACGGCCGCATGGCCTGCGGCCAGATCGGCGTCGATAGCGGCGATCAATGTGGGGGTTTTCACCGAGGTGAGCAGATGGCCAAAGAAGCGCTGCTTGGCGGACTCGAAGGCCGAGCGGGCAGCAGATTTCGCCTGCCGGTTGAGGGTGCCACCAGACTCCCCCGTGATGTTCGCGGCCTCCATGGCGGCAGCGAGGTTGTTGTGAATGATGGCGAAGGCACCGGCATAGGCATCATAGATGCCGCGCTGTTCGGGGCTGAGCGCGTGAAACAGCATTTCATATTCGACACCATCGTAGGACAGGGACCGGGCGGTATAGAGGCCGAGGGATCGCAGATCGCGGGCCAGAACTTCCATCGCAGCCACACCGCCCGCCTCAATCGCCTCGACAAACTCCGCGCGCGTGGCGAATGGGAAGTCCTCGCCACCCCAAAGGCCCAGGCGCTGCGCATAGGCCAGATTGTGCACCGAGGTTGCCCCAGTGGCCGAGACATAGACCACGCGGGCATTCGGCAGTTTGTGCTGCAGGCGCAGGCCTGCTTTGCCTTGTTGAGACGCCTCCGTGTCGCCACGATCCCCCTTCGATCCGGCGGCATTCGCCATGGCATGGCTTTCGTCAAACAGGATCACCCCGTCGAAGTCGGGCCCGAGCCAGTCAACGATCTGATCGACGCGGGATTTCTTGGCCCCGCGTTCTTCCGACCGCAGCGTGGCGTAAGTGGTGAAGAGGATTCCTTCCGAAAGGGGAATGTCGCGGCCTTGGGAAAAGCGCGACAGCGGCGTGACCAAGAGCCGTTCTTGGCCAAGGGCCGACCAGTCGCGCTGCGCATCCTCCAGAAGCTTGTCACTCTTCGAGATCCAGAGCGCCTTGCGACGGCCTTGCGCCCAGTTGTCCAGCAGGATTCCTGCCGATTGCCGACCCTTGCCAGCACCTGTGCCATC
>JBDTQR010000418.1:0-1589 GCA_039932095.1 bacterium
GCCCGGTGCCAGCCGTCGAGTTCAGACGGATCTTGATCGTCGCCGGTTTGGCCATGGTCGTCTCTCCTGCAGCAGGGCAGCACCGCCGCCCCGTGAAATCCTTGAAGCCCGCCTTTTAGCGGGGCTTGCGTCAGAGTCAACCGCAATCGGCTGCAAATAACGCGTTCATCCGTTGCGGGTGAACACGATCACGGTTGCAGGGTAATCCGGATCCCCGGTCCGGTCCAGCACCTCGGTCACCCGGCCAAGATCGCCGCAGCTTTTGTCCAGAATCCGGATCACGGCGTCGCGCGTTGCACCGAACGGGTCCAGCACGCTGGTTGACTTCGGCATATGCCCGCTTGTGTGGTCCAGCAGGATCAGGCCGCCGGGTTTCAAGCTTCCGGCCCAGGCCCGGAACGCCTTGCCCGGGTCATAGGCATGGTCCCAGGAGTTCGAATAGACGAAATCGGCCTTGGCCTCCCAGTCAGGATTTTCGTCGTGAAAATCCCATTGGACAGTGTTGTCAAACGCCTTCGCAGTTTCGGAGATGTCGGTGCCGATGACCTCGGCACCGTCCAGCCGCCTGCGAAACCACATCTGTTCCTTGCCGCGCCTGACACCGTGGCACAGCGCGAAGCTGACAGGTCCAAGACCAGCCCTGTCCCGCGTCGCGGTCAACCAGTTGGCCAGAAAGACGATATGGCTCTTCTTGACGAACTGCGCCCGCAACTTGGCCTTGTTGCCCTCTTCCTGCACAAGACGGTAACTCTCGTAGTCGTCATACAGGTGCTGCACAAAGCCGTCACCCTCTTGCAAGGTCGTGGTCGCCAACGCTGATACCTGCGCCACGGCCCGCTTGAACATACCCTTTCTGGCCGTCCTGGCGGCCAGCCCGTCGTCGGTGTCGTCCGCTTCATCCGCCATTGAATTTCCTTGCTGCCGCGGCTGTGCGCTCAGATTGCCCCGATCGGCCGCAGATTTCCAGAGGCCCTCGGCATCGGGTGCCGTTGAGAAAAGTGCGCGGATGGCCTGTAAGCCGGATTCTGTCCAAGGCTTGCGCCTCTGGATGACCATTCCTCTGCCGCATCTGTTGCCAGAGCGGTCAAGCTGCCAACCCGGACCCCTGGGCTGAAGTGTCCCTGTGGCGGTCTCCTTCCCGCAGGAAGGACCATTCCACGCGAGGTCCCTATTCGGCATTGCTCCGGGTGGGGCTTGCCATACCGTCCCGGTTGCCCGGTCCGTGGTGGGCTCTTACCCCACCGTTTCACCATCGCCATGGACTCGCTGCGGGTAAACCCGCAGCACCACGGCAGTCTCTTCTCTGTGGCGCTTTCCCTGGGGTCGCCCCCGCCGGGCGTTACCCGGCACCCTTACTTCATGGAGTCCGGACTTTCCTCGAAGGCCGAAACCCCCGCGGTCATCCGGCCATCCGCGCGAAGCCGCAGATAGTCGCAAGCCAAACGCTCTTCAAGCCTTTTCGGCTTTCATCGCTGCCTCAGTCGCCGCCATAGCGAAGAAAGCGGTCACGCTTGATGAGCGCCCCGCAAAAGGTCCGTGACGCCTGCCGCCACGGCACGGTCCTCGGCCCCTTCCGGGCCTTGTCCCCA
>JBDTQR010000419.1:0-1585 GCA_039932095.1 bacterium
GCGACAACAACCTGCCGATCATCGTGTTCTCGCTGGATGAACCGGGCGGCTTCAAAGGCATCCTGTCAGGGCAGGGCACCTATACCCGGGTTCAGGGCTGAGGGACGCGGGGACAGCCCCCGCGCCCTTTCCGCTCAATACAAGTCGAAATTGGTGTCAAACAGGGCATTGACGCCGTTCAGTTGAACAATATCGATGGCCGCCTGTCCGCCCGTGCCATCTGCATCCCAGGACAGCATATGGGTCGCCTTGTTGAAGATGAAGGTGTCATGCGCAGATGTTGCGGCTGATCCGTTGACCAGATGCAGGGTGCCAGACCCGCCCCACGCAGTGACGTTCATCCGCAAGACATCCATGTTCGGATCGGCGGCTGCGTGAAAATCGGTTACGACATCATGACCGCCGATGTCTGAGAATTTGCGCCAGACAAAGACATCCTGGCCGCCACTGCCGGTCAAGGTATCATCCCCTTGTTCGCCTTCAATCCGATTGCTGCCGCCGCTGCCCTTGATCGTGTCATCAAAGTTGGTGCCCTGAATGCTCTCGATCGATTTGGCCGTCTCCTTGTTGCCAAAGCCGTCGTCGATGATCTGGCCGGTCTTGAGTTTCAGGTTGACATTGATGCCATGTTGCTGGGCGTCCGTGAAATACCAGTCAAAGACCAGACGGTCGTCACCCTTGCCGCCATCGTAGGAATCCTTGCCCTCGCCCCCGGCAAATTCGTCATTCTGACCGGATCCTACAAAGGTGTCCTTGAACTGTGTGCCTGCGACGTTGTGAATGTTGATCGTCTTGTCGACATTGCCAAAGCCGTCAATGACCTTGCCCAACACATTGGCGCCCACCGTGTTGATCCCCAGCTTGGCCACAATGCCGTGCAGACCACCATTCCAACCGTCGTCGGAGTAGACGATATAGTCGTCGCCGCTGCTGCCGCCGATGAATTTATCAGCCCCGCGCAGGCCATAGAAAACCATCGAGGTCGCGCCGCCGTTAAACGTGTCATTTGCGACCGACCCTTTGACTTCGTCGATCCCGTCAAAATGGTCGGTATAGCCAAAGGGATCGGCGACGGTTCCGGCATCCACATTGACCGTGATGCCCCGCACCAATGCGACACCTTCGCTCCATGTGGTCCGCTCATAAGTCAGGGTGTCCCAGCCGTCGCCGCCATGGATCGTGTCATTGCCGATGCCGCCATTCACCCGGTCGTCTCCGGCCCCCATGTTGTAGACATCGTTCCCGGCATCGACGCCGATCAGCCCCTCACGGTCATTGCCATCCGTGCCGTTGATCGTGTCATTGCCCGCCAGCAGCACCGACCACGCGTTGGTCGGATCACCGCCAGAGCCGCCGCCGCCAATATCGGTCCAGCCAAAGACGGTGGACGCGAACAGGCCCAGATCGCTGGCGACGGAGGTGGCCGCGATATTGCTGACCGTGATTACCCGGTGGCCGCTGGCATCCTCTATCGTCAGGCCGGTCATCGTGCCGCCAGTAGGGATAGAGCCGTCATAGGTGATCGCGCTGCCGGTCGCGGTGATGGTATAGCCTGGAAACGCCGAACCTGCGGACAGGGTAAAGG
>JBDTQR010000420.1:0-1536 GCA_039932095.1 bacterium
CGCTTCCCCAAAGGTCATGCCTTCCGCCGCGGGCGGCGCATAGGCCTTCAGCCAGTCGAGGTATTTCTGCACGGCGTAAACTGCTGCCGGGCCGTTGGTGTCGCCACCACGTGCCACGCAGGACCCGACCGGACGCGAGTTTTCGTCAACCTTGATACCCCATTCGTCGACCGGAATACCATTCGGCAGCCCCTTGTCGCCGTTTCCAGCCATCGAGAGCCACGCATCGGTGAAACGCCAGCCGAGGGAGGGGTCCTTCTTGCCGTAGTCCATGTTGCCAAAGACCGAGGTCGGCCCGCCAACATAGCTCATGTCGCGCCCGGTGAAGAACTGGGCGATGTCCTCATAGGCCGACCAGTTCACCGGAACGCCGAGATCATAGCCGAACTTTGCCTTGAAATCGTCCTTGGTCTTCTGATCGTTGAACCAGTCGTAGCGGAACCAGTACAGGTTCGCGAACTGCTGGTCCGGCATCTGGTAAAGATTGCCATCCGGTGCCGTGGTGAACGACAGACCGATGAAATCGTTGATGTCCAGTCCCGGGTTGGTGACATCCTTGCCTTCGCCGGTCATCCATTCGGTCAGATTGCGGACCTGACCATAGCGCCAGTGGGTGCCGATGAAGTCCGAGTCGTTGATGTAGCCGTCATAGATGTTCTGGCCGGTCTGCATCTGGGTCTGGATCTTCTCGACGACGTCGCCTTCCTGGATGATGTCGTGGATGACCTTGATGCCGGTGATGGCGCTGAACGCGGGCGCCAGAACCTCGGATTCATACTTGTGGGTGGTCAGCGATTCCGAGACGACGTGAATCTCCATGCCGGCATAGGGCTTGGCGGCGTCGATGAACCACTGCATCTCAGCTTCCTGATCTGCACGGCTGAGCGTGGAAAGGTCGCCGATTTCCTTGTCGAGGAAGGTCTTGGCGGCCTCCATGTCGGCAAAAGCCGGCATGCCGTAAGCCATCAGCGCAAGCGCCATAGCTGTTGTAGTTCTACGCAGTTTCATTAGATTCCTCCCAGAATGTTTGGACGTCTTGAGTTTGGCATTCTAGCCGGGAGGCGAGGGTTCCATCCTCACTTCCCGGCGTCGTTTTCCTGTTTCAAACCCAGCGAAACACTGCCACAGCATAAAACAGGCACAGGATCAGCGCAAAAGTCAGTGGTGCGCCGAAGAACAGGAGCCAGGCCAGATTGATGAAGGCCGAGCCCAATAGGGTAATGAACAACCGGTCGCCGCGGGTGGTCTCGATGTGCAAAACCCCGCGGCGTGGCGTTTCGGGATAGCGGATCGCCAGCAGGGTAAAGGTGATCAGCAGGCAGGCGATGACGTAGAAGAACAGCGCGATCGGAAAGGTCCATGCCATCCAGCCGTTCTGAACCATAGGATCAAACCATTGAATGCCGTCCTCGGTGCGCGGGGTGGCCCAGAACAGAAAGCCGAGCAGCGCAGCCATGACCACGAAGATGGTCAGATAGAGCCGGGTCCATCTGCTGGCGCTCATCACACCCTCCCCAGGGCAAAGCCCTTGGCGAT